>JAIPJA010000032.1 GCA_021734405.1 Minisyncoccota bacterium | reverse complement strand
TTTAAATATTCTTTTCGAGTGTTTATACTCATTTTTTCTATAACCATAACTTAAAGCCTTAATTATTAATCGTTTATGGTTACATTTTACAATCATTTATCGTATAGGAGTATAGTTACATTTTGCATCATTTAATTCGCTAGCATTGACATTTGCTATGATTTTTGTTAAGCTAAGATATTAAAATAATATTTTGAACATTAAAAATAATTAAATAAAAATATAAAAACAAGGAGGAAAAATGAAAAAAATTGCAATTTTCTTTTTAATGATAATGATGGCTGTTTCAGTCCACAGTCAAATAGACCAACGTCTTAATTTGATTTTGGGTGCAGGTAAATCTGGCTTAGGTCAGATTGAGCAATCTAATTTTCAGTTCGGATACCTCGATTGGTTACCTATAACCAATTTTGAAGAAACAGCCGCTTTGGGCGTTTTTGTCCAGGGAATTAATGTGAATGGTCGATATAATGAAGGGAATTATGTTGACCAAACGCAAAGATTGGTTCTTGGTGCAACTGGAGGATTTATGCCTCGGAGAGCTTTTTACACAACCGATGTCTATTTTAGTTTTAACTTTGGCTACGGCTGGGGTTGGAATAAAGGTCAGAGTGTTGATGACTTTAGGTCCAAGCAGGATCAGGAGTTTTTAACAGGAAGCTTATATGGACACTTATTTAGCGACTACCGCGATTGGTTCTTTCGCTATAAGTTCTACGGATCTTATTCAAAAGATTTAAATGCCGGTATTGAAGGAATTTATCAGGACACCATTTTGGTTCCTCAAGATTCCTTAAATCCCTGGGGATTTAATCTTTTAAGCGCCAAACTTGACGTGGATGTGTATAAAATATTTATAGGCTCAGGCAATATTACTCTGAGCCCTAAAATTATTCTTGGATACTCTAATGACCTTCATTACAAAAGGCAATTAGGGGAAGTGGGCTTAGGTATTGACCTATTCTCCATTTATTATCAAAATATTTTGGAAGTTTATTATTCCAGAAAATTTGATTTTAATGGAAAAAATACTTTTGATGAGATTGGCGTGAGTGTTAATCTTATCAATTTGATTAGGGAGTTATAGCTTCCTTTTCAAAACAAGAAATTCAAACCGGTTATTTAAACAAAGCCGGTTTTTTTATATAAAAAACCCCTGCTTTTAAACAAGGGTTATTTTGAAGTTTTTATTTTTTTTATTGAACGTCACCTTCCATGACTTCAAAGTAGATACAATCTTCTTCGAAGTTGTATAAACTCGACATTGGAAGGAAAACCTCCGAACTTTCCGGATGATCTTTGTCAGACCAAAATCTTAGATAATATCCGTAGTTTTCATCTCTAGGTAAAGTTACTTTAGCGTAACCGCTACCTCCAACCCATACCATGTCCTCAAAAGAACTCCAGCTGGCTCCGGAAGCGTATTTATACTTTACCTGAGGCCAATAGACATTTTCTTCAAAAGACTTTCTTCTTCGGATGTCTACATATACGGTTATTTGATCTTCTTCCACGGTAATTCTTACTGGCGGATAAGGAAGATCATCCCCGGTAGTTCCAGGAAAAAATGGTTCCCAGTTTTCTTGCGTATATAAATCACCTTCCTGAAAACCTACTTTTAAATAGCCAAAGTTTGTGAAAAACTCAGATCCTTCCATATTTGCCCAGACTGGATCCCCATTAATGTTTCCGTTAGCCCAACCGCCGAAAGCCTGCGAATAAACAGTGTCATAGGCCGTGATTGTATACCAGGCATGTGTAGCGTTAGTATTGTTGCTGGATATAAGGACTTCATCCCAGCTACTTTCTGGATTGGATCCAGTGTAAAAATATGGCCCAGTGCTTGGCACAGGAGGTGGAACCACCGATCTGAGAAACTCTAAAGTGTATTGCAATTTTCCCTGAGCGTTGGGGGAGCTGTTAGAGCTTTTTAGTCGGAATATAGTACCGGTTGGGGTGGTATTTGACACAACTAATTCCAAATAAACTGTGTCATAGTTTGTCCCATCGTAAGCCACCAACATTATAGTGTAATTGCCTTCACTAGTGTATTTATGAAGAACTTGTTGTCCTTCAACATTTTCAGTAGTGTCTCCAAAATCCCAAATGAATTGGTAGTAATTACCGGAATTAACCTTAGCGTAAAATACCAAGGAAACGTTAGCCCGGACTGTATCTGGGTTTTCCAGGATTTCATTCCCCGATTTCAATGTAATTGAAATTGGTGAAATTTGTGGTTGAGGTAGTTCATACTTTTGACAAGAAAAAATTGCCAAAGTAAGCATTGCTAAAATAAAAACGATTTTTCTCATAATGATTTTCTCCTATTTTTAATTGTTAATGTTCAAAATAAATAATTTATCTTTGTTTATTAATAATTATTTAACAGACAAAGACCAGCTATTTATCTATAGCTTGAGAGTAAACTTTTATTATCTTTTTAATATTATTTTCCCATAAAAACTTTTCCTTTATTCTTTGATAAGCCTGTTCTTTTAAATCCTCAGTTGTTTCCTGGTTTTCTAACATATATTTTAATTCCTGCTTTAAGCTCTCTATAGAACGGTTAGCAAAGGTTTTTCCTGCTTTACCAATAGCTTCCAGGTTAGCCTCTATGTTTGATACTAAACAAGCATTTTTGTAGCTCATGGCCTCTAAAAGCCCTATAGACAAGCCTTCTTCTTCAGAGGGTTGCACAAAGATGTAAGCGTTGGAAAACAACTCTTTTAAAGCATCGCCACTTAGAGATCCAGTAAAAATGATGTTATCTTGTCCGGCCGCTAATTCATGTAAATAATTTACATAATCATTAGTATAGGCACCACCACCAGCAATTACTAATTTTTTATTAGTATCTATATCTTTAAAAGCTTTTATAAGATAATGTACGCCTTTATGTTTAACTAGCCTGGTAATAGCGGTAATGTATTGATTTTCTTCAAGTCCCCATTTTTCTTGTATAATTTTAACTTCTTGTTTTTTTGGTAAATTAACAGAATTAGGAATATAGTTTATTTCTTTTTTGTATTTATTTTTAGCATAATAAGTTAAAGAGTGTGAAACAGCAATAACCTCATCAGCTAATTTAATAGCAGTTTTCTCTCCTAACTTTAAAAACCACCTAGCAAAAGCACCCCATTTTTGATGTTTGTAATCCTGACAATGGAAAGTGAAAATTACTGGAGTTTTAGGTTTTAGCAGTTTAATTAACCAAACAAGAAAGCCTGGGCCGATAGAGTGTAAATGTATTACATCTACTTTAATAAACCAGAGGTGGATTATAGAGATAAAGGTGTGTAAAATAGCATCAAAATATTTACTATTTAAACTAGGCAGGGAAATAATCTTTACACCCTGATAATTTTTAATTTTTTCTTGGTTGTAATTTTTTCTATTATATACCAAAACTTCTTGGTTATTTTTAACCAAGCTTAGTGCTAAATCCTCAACATGCTTTTCCACACCACCACTTTTAGCAGGTATTCCTTTTTGTCCAATAATAGCTATTTTCATATATATCTTGTAATTTATTATTATAGGCAAAAAAATAACTATTGTCAATAGAGGGGTTCTGTTTTTTACCTTTTTTAAAGAAAGATTCTTTGAACTATGAATTAGCCTAGGACTTAATTGTAATAAAAATGTTTTTAAATTAAACCTAATAACTTTTAAATTAAAAAAAAGACCCTAAAACAGGGCCTTTACGCTGGATATGTAGTAATTATAACCACTTCTTTTTGGCGAAAATTAGAAGAATAGTTAGAGAAGATAAAGACATTAAGGTTATCATTATCCAAAAACCATAATTAGAGCCTATCATAGGCATGCTTTTATTAAAATTCATACCAAAAATAGAAGCTAAAAGGTTTAAAGGCAGGACTATTACAGAAAGTAAGGTAAGTATTTTCATGATATTGCTAATGCGGTAATTCATCAGTGACTCAGCTGTAGCGTAGAGAGCATCAATATGTTCTTTTTGATTTTCAGTTATTTCCCAAATTCTTTTAGAATGTTCTACCAAAGAAACATAATATTTTTTAAGTTGTTTTTTTGGCACAATAGAGCTCTCCATTTCCATTAGTTTTTTTAAGGTATTTTTATGATTTTGAATAATTTTTCTTAAGTTTAAAATATTTCTTTTTAATTTCAAAATTTCATAACTCAACTTTCTGGCTTCTTGAGAAAAAAGTATTTGATCTACCTCATTAATTTCTACACTATTTTTATCAAGGAGAGCGTAATTTTCGCTCATAAGTTTTTGTAAGATCTCGTAGAGCAAGATAGAAGAAGATTCTAGGTTATAGGAAAGCAAAGAGTTCTCATCTTTTCGGCAGGAATTAAAGAAATTATTTAAAGAAGGCACAGTTTTATTGTGGATAGTTATTAAATAACCATGACCAATAAAAAAGTCTATTTCTCCAGCAAATATTTTTTCTTTTTCAAAAATAGGGAAGTGTAGGATTAGAAATAAATAACCATCACAAACTTCTAGGTAAGGCCTTTGAGAAGTGGCTTTTACAGTAGAGGCTTGCAAGTGTTTTAATTGAAAATTAAATTTTTTTCTTAAAAATTCAATTTCTTTTTTACTAGCACTAACTATATTGTACCAAGTTATTTTTTCCTTAGCGGTTTTAGGATTATCAATAATTATCTTGTCTATTTTATTGCTAATTTTTTTATATTTTGCCATAGTAATAATAAGATTTAAAGCTTAAGTATATTATAGCATAATTTTGAGAGATGAAAAATAAAGTGATATAATTAAGATATTATGATAAAGATTTTAGGTGTAAAATTAGATACCTTAAAAAAGGGCGAAGTTTTAGAGAAAGTAAATTTGTATTTAAAACAAAGATCTAGCATTTTTATTACTACGCCTAATCCAGAAATTATTTTAGCTGCTCAAAAAGATGAGGAATTTTTTTATATCCTAAATCAGGCTGATTTATCTTTGCCTGATGGCTTTGGCTTGAAATTAGCTGGTTGTCTTCTAGGTAAAAGCTTAAACAGACAAACAGGTTCAGACTTAACTTTAAAACTTTTATCTTTAGCTAAAGAGAATGATAAAAAAGTTTTATTTGTGCTTTGGAGCAAAGGTTTGTCTTCAGCTAAAGATCTTACTATAGCTATAGAAGAAAAATTTCCTGGCTTAAACTTTTTAACTATAAGCACTGATAGACAAGCTTCTAATCTAGACTGGGATAAAATAAAACAATTTTCTCCGGAAATAATGCTAGTAGCTTTAGGTGCACCTTTTCAAGAAAAATTTATTTATTTAAATAAATATAAGCTTCCTAGTTTAAATATTGCTACTGGTATTGGCGGGGCTTTAGATTTTGTTGCTGAAAAAATTAAACGAGCTCCTAAGTTAATGCAAAAGCTAGGCTTAGAATGGTTATTTCGTTTATATAAACAACCAAGACGTTGGTCTCGGATTTTTAAAGCTGTTTTTGTTTTTAGTTATAAAATTTTTTGCTGGAAATTTATTTGGCCTTTTTTGTACAGGAAAAATGTAGCTTGCCTGCTTTACAAAAAAGAACAGGGACAATATTATTTTTTAATAGTTGAGCGCAAAGATGAGCCTGGTCATTTTCAGTTAGTGCAAGGAGGGCTGGATGGAGAAACTATTAAACAAGCAGGATTTAGAGAATTAGAAGAAGAATTAAATCTAAAAAGTTCTAACCTGGAATTTAAAGAAATTTTTAAAAATGTCTATAAGTATAGTAATCACAGTTGGCCTAAAAATTTCTTTAAAAGAATAATTAAAGCTTGTGGCTATAGAGGGCAAAAGCAGTCCTTAGCGGTGGTGGAATTTATAGGAGAGGAAAAAGACATAAAAGTTAATTACTGGGATCATAGAGGTTATTTATGGGCAAAAGAAGAAGAGCTTTTAAATAAAGTTCATGATTTTAGAAAACCAGCTGTAGAAAAATTTTTAGAAAAATTTAAAGATTTTAAAAATCAAAACAATGCCAATGCTTTTAAATAGTTTATTGAATTATCTATTAAAGTATGCTTTGATTATTTTATAACTTAAATAAAAAATATTTTTAAAATATAAACATTATGAATAAAAAAGTTAGATTAAGATTTGCCCCCTCACCGACTGGGTTTTTGCATATTGGGGGGCTTAGAACCGCTTTGTTTGCTTATATAATTGCTAAAAGCCAAGCTGGAAAAATAATTTTAAGAATAGAGGATACTGACCAGGCCAGGGAAGTTGAAGGAGCGGCTGATAAATTAGTAGAAATTTTAAGCTGGGCTGGAATTAATTTTGATGAAAGTCCGCAGTTAGGAGGAAGTTTTGGTCCCTATATCCAAACACAACGTTTAGATATTTATAAGCAACATGCTCAGACATTATTAGACTCAGGTAAGGCTTATCGTTGTTTTTGTAGCACGGAAAGATTGCAGGCTTTAAGAGAGGAGCAACAGAAAAATAAGCAAGCACCACGCTATGATAATCATTGTCGCGGTTTATCTTTAGAGGAGTCTAATCAGAAAGCAGAAGCTGGAGAAAGCTTTGTTATTAGACAAAAAATGCCTTTAGAGGGAGTGGTTGAAGCTGTAGATGAGTTAAGAGGGAAAATTGTTTTTGAAGCTAAGAATTTAGATGATCATGTACTTATAAAATCAGATGGCATCCCTACTTATCAGTTTGCTTCAGTAGTAGACGATCATTTAATGGAGATAAGTCATGTTACCAGAGGCGAAGAATGGATACCCAGTTTTCCTAAAAACATTCTTCTTTATCAAGCTTTTTCCTGGGAGGCCCCTAAGTTTATACACCTACCTTTAATTTTAAATAAAGAGGGAGGCAAGCTTAGTAAAAGGCAAAACGACGTAGCCGTAGAAGACTACAGGGAACAAGGCTATTTGCCTAAAGCTTTATTAAATTTTTGTTTACTTTTAGGTTGGCACCCTAAAGATGATAAAGAAATTTTAGACTTAAAAGAGGTTTTAGAAAAGTTTAAAATAAAAGACATGCAAGTTAGCCCAGCTGTGTTTGACCGTGATAAATTAGATTTTTTCAATGGTTATTATTTGCGTCAATTAAATGAAGATGAGTTTGCAAAAGAAGCTCTGCCATTTTTATCTGATTTAATAGAGATACAAGCTGACAAAAACTTTAAAATAAAAAATACCCAAAAGCAAATAAGTTATGAGCAAGTTAAAAAAATACTTAACTTAGAGCAATCTAGAATAAAAAAACTATCTGAATTGCCAGAGTTAGTTCATAATTTTTTTATTGAAGATTTAGACTATGATAAAGATCTGCTTATTTGGAAGAGTTTAAGTTTTGCAGAAATTAAAGATAATTTGTTAGAGTTAAAAGCCCTGCTAGAAACAGTTGATAATGACAACTGGAATAAGGGGCATTTGGAAAACTTAATTATCACTTATTTAAAGGATAAAGAGGCTAAGTTAGGTGATTATCTCTGGCCATTTAGAGTAGCTTTAACTGGTAGAAAAAACAGTCCAGGACCTTTTGAGTCGGCTGAGGCTTTAGGCAGGGAGGAGAGCTTAAAAAGGACAGATAAGGCTTTAACTAAGTTGTAGTCTTCTAAGCCTTAATACTAATTGCTAAAACCTGGGGTATTATTTTGTATCCTTACTCTTATTAACTACTACAATATTTTGGCCTTACTTTTATCACTTTTTTAAGCACCTTCCCCTAAAACCAAAAATATGCTATTATTAATTAATAATAGCTATTTTTATGATAAGAAAAATTAAATTTTTAATAATTTTGCTTATAGCTTTTTTAACACTGTCATCAGTGCCTGTTTTTGGTATTATTGATAGTGGCACTGCCAATGCAGAAATTAAGATTTTAAACTCTCAATTAAAAGAGAAAAAGAAAGCATTAGATGAAATTAAGACTAAACAAGAAGAATATTCTCAAATAATTAAACAACATCAGGAAAGTAAGGCTACTTTGGAGAGTCAATTGGCTATTTTAGAGAATAGAATTTTAAAGTCTGAATTAGATATTCAAGAAACTGAGCTTTTAATTGATGAAATGAACTTACAAATTCGCAAGCTTAATTTAGATATTGCTGCTACTGATAAAACTATTGAAGGCGAGAAATTACATTTATCAGAACTTTTAAAGTTAGTATATAAACAAAATCAAGCATCTACCTTAGAGATTTTACTTTTAAATAGCTCTTTGGCTGATTTTTTAAATCAAGTTAAATATTTAGAAGATACTAATGAGGAGATTGCCAGTAGTTTAGATGAATTGAGAAAGTATAAAGATAATTTAGAAAAAGATCAGCAAGCTAAAGTGGAAAAAAATCAGGAACTTTTAGCTTTAAAAGAAGACTTAATTAAGAAAAAAGATGCTTTAGAGTATGAAAAAGATAATAAAGAAAATATTTTAGTACAAACTGCTTCTAGAGAAAAAGAATTTCAAAGTCTATTGGAGCAAGCCAAGGCTGAACAAGCTCAAGCTTCTTCTGAGATTGTTAGTTTAGAAAATACAGTTAGACGGAAACTGAGTGCTTTAGATAGTTCTAAATTAGAAAAATTAGACAGTGAATTTGCTTGGCCAGTTCCTAAAAATTATATTACTTCAACTTTTCATGATCCTGATTATCCCTATAGAAAGATTATAGGTGAACATCCAGCTGTTGATATTAGAGCTGCTCATGGCACTACTTTAAGAGCGGCCGCCTCCGGGTACGTGGCTAAAGTTAAATTTGATGGTTCTCGTAGTTATGGCTATATTATGATAATACATGGTGACGGTTATTCCACTGTTTATGGACATGTTTCTAGGGTAACAGTCGCTGAAGATGATTACGTTTTACAAGGACAGGTAATAGGAGCTAGTGGGGGTATGCCAGGGACTCCAGGAGCTGGATATTTTACTACTGGTCCTCATCTTCATTTTGAAATTAGAAAAGATGGTATTCCTGTAAATCCTTTAAATTATTTGCCTTAGAGTGGGTTTTAATTGTCAATTTTTTTGTTTTTATAAAAATACTTTTAAAGCCTGCTAATAGCAGGTTTTAATTAAAACTAAATTTATGTTTAATTTGATAAAATCTAAAAAGAAGGTAAATTTTTTAAAAGTTTATTTAGTTTCTTTAATAGGGTTTTTAATAATAGATGCTCTGTGGTTGCTAGTTATAGCTTCTGATTTTTATGCCTTCTATTTAGCTGGTTTTATAGGTGATGAAATTAATTGGTTCCCAGCTACTGTTTTTTATCTGTTATTTCCTTTAGCTCTTAGTTATTTTGTAATTTACCCAGCTTTAGTTAAGGAATCTAAAAAGTTAGCTATAAAAGCCGGTGCTTTTTTAGGTCTAACAGCTTATATGACTTATGAGCTAACTAATTTTACTTTACTTGAGCTTTGGCCCTGGCAAGTGGTAGTTGTAGATATTTTATGGGGAGCTTTAATAAGTGCTTTAGTTTCTTATTTAACTTATAAATTACTGAAATAATTATATGGAGAATATATTAATTATAATTGGGGTAGAGTTTATATATATGACCCTTTGGTTTCTATTAGCAGCTTTCTTAAAAAGAAATGACTTGGCTGATATTGCTTGGGGCTTAGGCTTTATTCTTATAGCTTGGTTAAGCTTATTTTTAAATAATAATTTCTCTTTTGTCTTAATTCTTTTAGCTTCTGTGGTAAGTCTTTGGGGTTTACGCTTAGCTTTTCATATAGCTTCAAGAAATAAAGGCAAAAAGGAAGATTATCGCTACAAGGAGTGGAGAGAGAAGTGGGGTAAGAATTGGTTACTGTTTTCTTATGTAAAAGTTTTTTTACTTCAGGGGTTTTTTATGCTAATAATTGCTTCTCCAATTATTTTAGCTTCTTATTTTCCAGCTTCTAGTTTAAAAATTTGGCAAATTTTAGGTTTAGCCATTTGGCTGGTAGGCTTTTTCTTTGAAACTGTAGCTGACTGGCAATTAACTCGGTTTATAAAAAATAAAGACAAAGGTAGTAAAAAAATTATGACTTCAGGCCTTTGGCAATATAGTCGGCACCCTAATTATTTTGGTGAGGTAGCTATGTGGTGGGGAGTTTGGCTCTTGGCGCTTATAAACTACTGGCTTTTATTAACCATAATTAGTCCACTTTTAATTACCTGGTTACTTTTAAAGGTTTCAGGTATTCCTATGTTAGAGAAGAAATATAAAGATAACCCTGAGTTTCAAGAGTATAAGAAAAGGACTAAGGCTTTTTTCCCTTGGAAGCCAAAAAAATTGTAATTTATTATATTCTTCTAAATTTTTAAAACTTATAGCCTAAAGTTTTTTAAATATAAGATAAATAAAAAAAGCTTCTTTTAGGTAAGAAGCTTTTATTTTTTTATTCAATTTTTTTGTAGCCCTTTAATTTTCGGGCTATGTCTATGCCTCCAGTGTTGGAGTCGAAAACATAGAAGAAGTCTCCGCTTGGATATAGACTCTGGGCTTCCAGCTCATAGGCCAGCCAAGCTTGATAGCCATCTGCTTTCATGCCTAAATAGACATTAGCCTTTAAGATAACCACATCCCCTTGTGCTCCCGGCACTATCCTTTCGTTTTTTTGGACATAGTAATAATGTCCTATTTTTTTTAGAGTAGGCGCCTCAGATCCTTTATAGAGAGTTGGTTCTAGTAGATCTCCTGGAACTAATTCCAGTAATTTTTCATGGAAGTAGAATACAGGCACTAAAGTGGCACCTTCAAAAAAAACAAAACCTATGTCTCCAATGAATTTGCTTGGCAATTCTTCAGTTTTTTTGAAGGTGGGAATTGTTTGAGCTATGCCTACCTGAATTGTAAGGAAGGCTACAAAAAATATTACTATTTTTTTCATGGTATTTATGTTTTTGTTAATGTTCGAATTTAATAATTTATTTTAATACAATTTTTTAGTATTGTCAATGATTACGAATTAAATGATGCAAAATGTAACTATACTCCTATACGATAAATGATTGTAAAATGTAACCATAAACGATTAATAATTAAGGCTTTAAGTTATGGTTATAGAAAAAATGAGTATAAACACTCGAAAAGAATATTTAA
>JAIPJA010000031.1 GCA_021734405.1 Minisyncoccota bacterium | reverse complement strand
TAATCATAGTATATGGATTAAAATGTTTTAATCCATAATTATACATCTTGTTAAAACCATGGCAATGGCCATATTTAAATCCTAATTGCATATATTTTGTCCTGCTTCGCAGTCCAAAATGTAAGTGAACTTATTCAATGAACAGAAAAAATAAACAGCTTATAGCTGAAAATATTGTTATACTCTCTGGTCCTTCTGGAGCGGGTGAGGATACTATTATATCGGAGTTATCTAAAAAAATTAATTTAGAAAAAATCATTACTACCACTACCCGCAACAAAAGACCTGGGGAAAAAAATGGAAAAGACTATTATTTTATCAGCGAAGAAGAATTTAAAGAGGGTGTAAAAAATAAGATTTTTGTTGAATACGCTAAAGAGTATAATGACAACTATTATGGCGTTACTGAAAAAGAACTACTAAGAGTAGCCAAGAGCGGAAAACTAGGTATTTGGAAAATTGAATATAAAGGAGTCATCACAGCTAAAAAACTATTTCCTCGGATGAAAGCTATTTTTATAACTGCCCCTTTGTATCAATTAAAAGAAAGAATAAACTCTCGAGATGGAGTTAAAACAGAATACATACAAGAAAGAATGAAGTACACTAAAAAATGGCTTAAGCATCAACATATTTATGACTTTAAGGTTATAAACAGAAATGGTCAGCTAAAGTCAGCTGTAAGTAGAGTAATAAAATACTTAGAAACTATTGACAAGCAAAATAATTAGTTATATCATACTTTACAGATAAAATTTAAGCTATATAATAGAATTAGGCGTTCTATTTTATTTATTTTACATTTATTTATATAACCTACATATATGGCCGAAGATACAAAAAACGAAGCAGCTGAAGGAAAAGAGCAAAACACTGAAGCCCCAGCTGAAGAAAAAAATACAAGCACACAAAAAGAAGCTCAGCCTGAATTAAAGCCTGGTATGACTGTGCGTGTTTATCAAAAAATTAAAGAGTTAAATATTAAAGGAGAAGAAAAAGAGAGAGTTCAGTATTTTGAAGGTATTATTATTGCTAAAAAGCACAATAAAGAAATTGGTGCTACTATTACTGTGAGAAAAATCTCTAATGGTATTGGTGTGGAAAAAATCTTTCCTTTAAACTTACCTACTATTGATAAAGTTGAAATAAAAAAGATTGCCAAAGTAAATCGCGCTAAGCTCTACTTCTTAAAGAGGGGTTACAAAAAAAGACTTAAAGAAACCATCGTTAAAAAATAGGGCGAATGGCGAAACTGGTAGACGCGCAAGCTTGAGGGGCTTGTGGAAGTAATTCCATGGAGGTTCAAGTCCTCTTTCGCCCACCAGTTCAAAAAGGGTACATAGCTCAGCTGGTTAGAGCACTTCGTTTACACCGAAGGGGTCCAGGGTTCGAATCCTTGTGTACCCACTAGTTTACAGAAACAGGTTAATACCTGTTTTTGTTTATTTCTAGGGTAAAATTACTGTTAATTGGTATACTTGTAGTTGCGCATTCTGTTATCTGATTGTCGTTTGTGACCACATTGTGACCATAATTTTCAGTAGCTATATTTGTTGGGTTTAAAGTCTTAATCGCTTCGCTTAGAGTTAGTGGCTCTAAGTGAGCATAGCGTTGAGTCATTTTAAGATCGGAGTGACCAAGTAGAGTCTGAATTACTTGTAGGGATATCCCATTATTGGCTAGTTTTGAGGCAAATGAGTGTCTAAGGTCGTGCCATCCCCTAATTTCCACGCTAGCGCGCTTACAAGCCTTCTTAAGGGCTCGATTTAGGGAGAATCTGCTTACCATCTTATTTAAAAAGATGTAATTATCTTTTAGTTCTCGATCTTTCTTGAGAATTGTATAAATATCATCAGATAGGGGAATGTTTCGTTCCTTGTTACTTTTAGGTGAGCCCATTATTCCGTTTACTAGCGATCTCTTGATAGTTACTATCTTCTTTTCAAAATCTACGTCTCCCCATTTGAGCCCCATCAACTCGCCTACACGAACACCGGTTCTCAGAGTGAATAAAACCATGTTGTAGAAATCGGGGCTGATTTTCAAGGCTTGCTTTAAGAGCTCATTATATTCTTCTTCATTTAAGAAGTTAAATTTTTGTGGTGGCACTTTTAGCATCTTAATCTTTGGTACGGTTTTTATTAGATTCCACTCTTGGGCGCAGTTAAGGCATTTATTTAACATCCCTAAATAGTTATTGATGCTCTTATTACATTTTCCTTCATTTTGCTTTTTCTGTTTAAATTCTTCTACATGCAAAGCGTTGATTTTGGATATCTCCATTTTTCCGAAGAAGGGCTTTAAGTGATTTTTCACTGCTGTTCTTTTGTTGAGTTGCTCTGATGGCTTGTTGTTACTTTTTACATAAGTATCAAGCCATCTTTCAACAAAGACGGAAAACAGCATCGTGATATCTGGCTCATCAGTTATGGGTTTGCCTTGCGCTAGTCTGCGCCTTAGAGTTGCTTCATAGCTTTGTGAACCTGCTAGCGTTCTGTCTGGACTAGGAATTCGGTGTCTTTGACCGTTAAACCTGATATTTATCCAATAATTTTTTCCTCGTTTATATATGCTCATAAGTTTATGTTATTGGCTCATAGCAATTATCACTTATGTAAGCTAAGACATCTTCTTTTCTAAATCTGATAGACCCCTTTATCTTGTAAAACCTGATTTTTCTTCCTTCAGTCATTCGGTAGATGGTTGTTTGAGACACACTTAACAATTCCGCTAGTTCTGGTAGGGTTATCATCTTGCTTATTACGTTGTTTGCATTTGAGCCAGACTGCATTTTGTTAAAGAGCGATGCGGGGACGTAGCCCACTAAGCTACATCTGGCCAACATCACTGTATTACATTTTTGGGGTTTTATCTAGTATTTTATCAATGCCAATTTTTAAATTTATTATTGTTTTTTTAGAACTCCAATTTTTATTTTCATTTTCGCTATTTTTTAGTTTTAAATAGTTTATGTATTATCTATAAAATGCTTGTAAATAATGCTTATTTTTGTTTTTCAGAGAGATAGTGTGACTTTAATTTAGTCATACAATTTTTTCTCAGAAATCCGAGTGATTCGGAGTTGGTGAGTGTTAAAAATCTTGGCAATAATTGGGGAGTTTTTGGGTTTGTATTTTTAAAATAATTGAAAAATTTTCGCCAAACTATCTATTCCGATTTTCTTGCACTTTTCTTCTTTTCTCCAATTTTTTAAAATAACTTCTAATCATTTCTGATATAATCTGGTTATAGTTTAGACCAGTTTCTTCACGGATAGCTTTTAGTCTTTTGACGTTTCTACTACTAAGTCGGAACGAAGTAGGTTTAAAATTATTGCTGTACATATTGTTAAGATTTTTAATAAATATTTTAAGACTTAAATTCTCTCTCGATTAAGTCACATGTTATTTTTGCCATTGATTTTTTTTGTATTCTTTTTTGTTTGCGAAGTAATTGATAAGCCTCTTGAGTGAGGTATACCTTTTCTGGCAGTTCTAATTCTGACACTCTAAAATATTTTTTTGTTTGTTTAACATTTTCTTCATCTATGTCATATAGATCTAATCCTTCAGTATTTATTTTTTTCATATTGATGTTTATTTATTATTTATATATGGCTACATAAAACGCTTTGCCCCTTCCCTTAGTAGTTTGTTGTCTGGGAAGATTCTTTAGAAGTATTTAATATATCAATTTGTTTTATGATATCCAGAGGGAAGTCCCCGGTGTGAGCGTTAGCACAGAGCGGGAGTTTAGACTCTGGATACCATAATTGAGTTTTCTTGTTTATACAGGCGAATCAAGATCACGCTGTCTGATATAAATTGTAAGAACTAATACCATTATTTCATGTTTATCAAGTCATGTCTGCCGACCGAACAGCTTCCTGTCGACCATAAAAAAACTAGCTGTTTAAAGCTAGTTTGCGTTTTATATTAACAGGAACCTGTGCCCCCACCTAAAAATCACTAAATTTTATTTTCCATTTATACTTATTTCTTCCCCCAGAAACACTACTGTCTGTTTTAATAATGATTTCATCAATTTCGCCAGTTTCCTTCTTTATTCTTTTGTTTATAGCAACTATTTCATCTTTTAAACCTTTGCTACTAAAATTTTTTAATTTTTTAACATTCTCGTTTGGATAGAGTCTATATAATCGTTCAGTTGTTTGAAGCAATATCCATAATCATCCTTATTTCTGTTTTTATAAAAGTAATTAACAATAATACTTCTAGCACCATGAAAGTCAATTGTTTTCTCTGTCTTAAAAAACAGAAGACCCTCTAATTTATCTGGATTTAATTTATAAAACATATAATTATCTTCTGCTAAAATTCTATATTCGGAAATCAGTAAATTAAACTTTTCTTTTATTATTTTAATTGTTTTAGAATAAGCAAAATTTGCACCATTAGAAGCAACGTCAACGGGAGCGTCATCAATAAATCTAACTGTTTTTCCGCTTTTTAAAGAAATTTGTTTACCATAGTCAGTTTTTAAAACCTCTATACATCCAGAATGCACCAACGTCTTTAAGGCATTGTTTTGTTCTTTTTCTGGGGGATCATCTGGCTCAGATCCATAAATATAAACAACTACACTTTCTCCAGATAACGTGTCCATTTTCCTATAAGTTTGGATTCTCTCTAGAACCCACAAAAAATAACTAATAGATTGTTTAGTCTCTTTTACCATTTTTTAAAAATTTTATATATAGCTATATGGTATATCTTATTTTTTTTGTTTGCAACTCAGACAGCTTAATTATAAGAATCGATTAAACCATCATTATCTTTATTATAGAAGTAAGAAGGCGTATAATTACGCCAATACCATTGCCATTGAATTCCAAGCCTATAATCTGAGGGATTTGCAGAATCAGGCCTGCCTCTCCATATTTTGTTATCTGCTAATTTCTCACAGTTTGTTTTTGACCATTCGGGATGTTTTTTACATGTTAGCCCAGCCCTAGATGTCTCCCAGGCTTCTGGTTCAGCTTTTTATTTAGCAATCTTTCGAGCAATTTTCTTGTTGATATTGAATAAATAAAAATGTTTATGGAACAATCTCATTATCTAAATTACTTTTTATTTCATAATAAGTATAATTTGAATCATACTTATACCATTTATAGTTAGCCCTATCAAATCTTAGAAGATTTAACATTTCAATAAGTGTTGTGTGCGTATCTTTAATATTTTTATTTGCTGTAAAAATAACTCCAATAAATTCTATAGTTTCATTTTTATTTCCATAAACGTTCACATCAATATCATGCTCCCAAAGAATATTTGTTACTAACTTACCATATTCTTCTCTCATTAAAGGAAACTCTTTTGATTGCAGTTGTTTTACTTTATTTTCTAGTTTTTGACCTAAATCTTTAATTTCCTGATTATCATCATTTTTTGCTTCATTGATATATGAAGCCCAAACTTTAAATAATGCTAATTGGATAGTTAAACCATCTATACTTCCTCTATATGTACTATTATCAAAACTATCAATAGAATCTATCTCTCTTTGAAGTTGATCTTTTCTATTATTTAATTCCTTAGCTTTTTCGTTAGCAATTATTTCTGCTTCAGCTATTTTTTGCGCTTCAAGTTCAGCTTGTTTTTTGGCTTCTTGCTCAGCTTTTATCCTTTGTCTTTCAATGATTTCTTCCTCTGTCAAGATTCTATTTATAGTTAAAGAAATTTCATCTTTTTTCCCATTATTTTCTGCTTTAATAGAAATAACATTTTTTTCATTTAAGAGCTTAGTATTATAGGAAAAGCTCCCATCAGAATTTATTTCTATTATTTTGTTATTAGCTGTTATTTTTGATTGAGAAGGCACAACACTTCCTTTGATAGAAATATCATCTACTTGAAAACTTTGGTTGTTAGCTGGTTCTGTTATGGTTAATATAGGCGCTCTATTGTTTTTCATTGTTGAGTTTATGAGTCCAGCCCAGACTAATATAGATAGTAAGAGCACTATTACACTATAAATCATTTTTTTCTTTTTTGTAGTGATTTTACTCTTTTTCCAAATATACCAACAAATTAAAACTGGTATTCCTATATACCATAACCAAATACCAACAATAATTATGCCAATCAAGCCTAATATTTTTAGCACCTTTAAATCCTTTTCTTCATTCTTTAAATCTTTATTTTCATCTTTCTGCCAATCTCCTTTATAAGTCGGTATAGTTTGGATATCTTTTTTGTCAGTTTTATTTTGGTCTTTAGAAATAAATTGTTCGAAGGTTTCATCTTTTTCAAGACTGCTTTTGCAGTGTTTACAGATGATGGCTTTATCACGAATTTCTTCTGCGCAAAATGGACATTTTTTCATAGAATTAAACCTAAATAATTATAAAATTAGGAGCTCTTAATATTAACAGAATTAGAAACCACAATATACTAAATAAAATACTGCCAACAATTGCGTGTTCGCCTAATTTTTTATCTGTCTTACTATTTTTAGTTAGATAAACAATCCCTAAAATAATGCCTATAATGGGCAATATGGCAGAAATAATTGTAACCGTAGCATAATCAGAATGTTTACTTACCTTGATTTTATTATCTTTATCAAGATATTCTCCACAATGGCGACATTTTTTAGCATCATTTTGTATTTCTTCTGCGCAAAATGGACATTTTTTCATATGTTTATTTTTTTAGTTAGTAGCTATTATAATAATTATTATTGCTATTATTAAAAAAAATACTACACAACCACAATTCATTGTTTGCAAAAATAACCCTTCTTTTGGTTTTTCTGCTGTTGTTAATTTAAAATTGTTAGTAGGATTAAGAAAGATTTTTTTGTCTTCATTTAAACTTGTTCCGCAGTGTTTACATTTTATTGCCTCCTTTTTTATAGACTCGTCGCAAAATGGACATTGTTTAGTTTTTTGAGTTGTCATATCTATAAATTAGTTATCAAAAGATTTCATATAACCATCTAAAATGGCAGAATCTTCATTGATAAAGCATTTAAAATTGGAAGGATAATTAAAGTGTCTACTATCTTTTGTGTAATAATATTTTCCACTACTGTTAGTAAACCCTTTAATTAAGCATTTAATATCATTCTTTGCCTTTTCTTTAATTTCAATTTCTAAGTCAACCTCATCTTCATAATCATCTCTGTATTCAGTGTTTACTTCCAAAATACCTTTAATTAGGCTTTTTTCTATCTCAATTGGTATATAATATTTTTGTGAATTAAAACCTATTTGTAGAATTGGATAATCATACCAATTTTCCCGTATCAGGAGATATAGATCTTCATCGTACTTGGCATAACCGTCTTCTATGTATGCCTCAAATTTATTATCAAAACTAACGGAATAATCATATAGCGAAGATTCTTTTAACTCCCCAGTGTTTTTATCTTGCCGAAATGTTTTAATGTTCATGTTTTCTCCATCCCTGGTTACATCAAAATATATGTACATACTAGTGTCAGCTATTTCTGGGGCTTTAATAAATATATTCCATTTATTATTTTCTATTAAATTGATTGAGTGAGTAGATAATGTTTCTGTTTTGATATTTTCTAAACTTTTTTGTGATTGTGGAATTTTTTCCAAATCCGTATTTAGTATACCAAGACCCATTTTTCTCATAACATTAAAGGCGTCTGTCGGTTTTCCTAAAAAATAACCCTTTCTGTCTTTAGGATATATATAATAAGCCTCACCATTGTTTTCCACGTCTAACATTATTTTTCCAGATAGATTCGCTGGGAATTTATCAGCTAAATATGTATTTAAAGTCGAATGTTTGATGCCAAGCCCAAGTTCTCGCATAACATTAAAGGCGTCAGCTGGTCTGCCTAAATAGTGTCTTTTATTATCATTAGGATTTACATACCAAGCCTCACCTGCCGATTCCACTTGTAATAATATTTGTCCTGACAACCTGCTTGATAAAGAATCAGCTTTAGCAACTTGAATGTTATGGGTTATAAAAAATGTAGCTATAACCGCAATAATAAATAGTTTTTTCATAGGTTTTAATTTATTTATTAAAGTGCCCAACAAAAAAGGGCAGTCAACCTGACTACCCACTATTAGCAATAGCATGAAGCTACCGTTTTGCGGTGGCTAACTGCCCATCTTTGTCCGTAAAACGGCAAGACTGAGCAGTCTTTTCATGCTTTTAATGCTAATAATTTTAGGTAGTCAATAATAATTTATCATATTAGTTGACAAAAGTCTATTAAAAACCTGAGTTACAAAAGGTGATTTTAAAAGCCTTTTTTATCTGAGATTAAAATATCTGAGGCTATGTCATAATTGACTCAAGAGCCTTTTCCTTATATGATAATTTATATCAAGTATAAATAAAAAAAATACTAAATTTTCTATGGAATCAAAGAATCAAATGAATGTCTACTTAGATGAGAGTAGTATAGATAACCCTCAAAATTCACATATGGTTATAGGGGGTCTTTTTATAAATCGAAGCCAGGTTCATGAAATTAAAAAAGAGATTTCTAATATTAAGAAAAAATATAGTTACTTCGGAGAGATTAAATGGATTAAAACTGATCAAAGAAAACTAAAATTTCTGAAAGAGTTGGTGGACTATTTAATTCAACTCAAAAGTGATGATTTGCAATTTCACTGTATAGTAGTTAAGAAGGATTGTGTTAATTACACAAAGTATCACCAAGATGATAAAGAGCTTGCTTTTTATAAGTTTATGTATATTTTAATTAGTCATAGAATAAATAATAACTCAGATTATTATATTTTTCCCGACTTTAAGCCAAACAAACTTAAAGAAAGAGTAAAAAATTTACATGACTATTTAAATAAATTTATATATTTTAATAAATCTAGTTCTTCTATAAAACATATACAGTCTTATGATTCTCAAGAAAACATATTTATTCAAATAGCAGATTTTTTTAGTGGTGCAGTTGGGTATCATTGGAATAATTCTCACAAGAATCCTAATCAAGCTAAAGAAGTTATCGCAAATCATATAGCTGAAAGAATTGGAAAGAAAAGTTTGGATATGAATTCGTTCCCATCCGAACAGAAGTTTAATATTTGGAATATTAATTTAGAGTAGTATGGCTATAGAGACAACCCCACCATTATTAGCCTGTGGCTCAGATCAAGAATATATTGATAGGTTAAGACTAGAATACCAAACAAAAAAAATCATAGTTCCAGAAGGCAGGACTGTTATATTCTTTTTAAATTCTGACAAAGATTGTATGCATTTTCTTGGCGGGAAAAACAGTAAAAAAATAAACAGAACTAGAGCTCAGCACATTCTCTTCGTGAAGTATATTTTAGAAACAACTGCTATTAGACAGGTAAAAAGGCATATAGAAACAGGCAATATAGTTTTTTATTCTGAAGAATTATCAATAGTAGTTGTTTGCAGTGAAATGAAGAGGGGTGATTTGCATTGTTTTACTTATCATCCTGTTAAATCTAGTCAAAAACAAAATTTCTATAATCAAAATAAATATGTAGACTTTGGATTAAATTAGAGTCATTGAATTATCGTAGTATTTTAAAAACCGCCATATGGGCGGTTTTTTTTGGAGAAGTGTCTATAAAGCAAAAAGCTGTTGATTAATCCTCAACAACTTTTCAGAAAAGGTTTGGTTGCAAGTATGCCAATGGCGTACTCCCTATTACAACCTCTATAAATAGAGGTATTCTTATTATATCAGTTATAGATAAAAAAACAATAGCTCTAGAGACTAAATAATATAGTTATTTTAATATTAGCATAATATTTAATATAAAATAAAATTTCGTGACTTAGTTTTTAGTATATATGATAAGTCTATAACGTTTTATTGTATATTAAATATATCATTCTCAAAATATGGAGCATTATCAAAACCGAAAGATTGCCATGCTCTATTCTCCAATAATTTTTGTTATTTTATCTTCGTCACGATTCTTTACTCTTCGTTAATATTATTTCCTATTAACCATTCAATATTTTTATTAAACATAAAATTAAATATGATTACTTCAATTATGTCATAACTTAGTAATTAACACTGAGCATAGAAATAATTATATTATACTTAGTTCTTATCTTTTCCCACCTCCCCCGCATCGCCATAATATGGGTTGTGACCATATTGTGACCAAAAGGTGAAAAAAGATGCATAGTTTGATTAAGATTGATTAAACCTGTAAATAGCAATTATTGCTTAACTATAGCTCAAATATAGTATTTATAAGGCTTTTCTGATTATACTGACTTATGTTTCGAATCCTTGTGTACCCACCAAAAAAAGTCAGATTTTATCTGGCTTTTTTGTTTGTTTATAAGCTTTCTTAAAATTTTTAAATATTAATTATAATTATTAATATATCCTATATATCCTAATTTATCACTTTGTTTAAATAAAAATATCCCTTAATATGGGATATTTTTTATATAAGTTTATAAATTATTTTATTTCCCTAAAAACTCTCTAGTAACTCCCCTCTTATCCCTGGCTATTTTAGAATCAGGCATAGTTTTAAGATTATCTCCATAATAACCTCTACCGTGTTGAATGTTCTGTCTAATATACTTTTTACTGTCTATACCATAATCCCTGTCTGACTCTAAACCAATTTTCTCTGAACCAGGACTATCTAGAATATCTTTATCTCTATCTTCAATCATTTCCTCTAACAACTGCTCCTCAACAATCTCAGAGGGCTTTATAAGTTCATCAGCTTTTAATTCTAGCTCATCTGCAAGATCTTCCTCGCCTTCTTCATTATCATCTCCAAGTTTTATATGATCAGTAAAATCATAGTCATCAGCCACATCTTCAGGGCTGATAAATTTTTTTCTAGGATCATTTTTATTTACCAACTCTTCATCTTCATCAACAGGTAATTCTCCTTTTGGTTGACGGTTTTTACGATCTACAGATTCTTTTATAGTAGCTTTTTCATCTGTAAATTTAGGTTTAAAATTAAACATAAATAGTATTAATTAAATTTTATAATTCACTTATAATAATTATTTTAATATCTTTTAAAAACTAAAACAAGCCAAAATCCCTTGACAACAATAGAAACTTGCTATAAGATTTCGTTAATAAGTTGTTCTTTCAGCAATGAAGACAAACCAGGTGTTGGCGAACCGCAAGGTTGTCAAAGAATAATAACTAAAGTTTGCGCAATGGCATGCTACGCGCAACTCCTTTTTAGTTTAATTACCAAGAGTTACGGCTCTGTGGTCCCTGGGGTTGTAGGAATATTAAGGAATATTTCCTGAGTAGAGCGAAAGTTCGTTACGGCGAAGTAATAAGCTTGAACCTGCCTGACTTCGTAAATAAGAAGTTTGGTAATCTGAGGCTTAAAGACCCTTATTCTCTGCCCATCCATTGAAATTTTGGATGGGCTTTTTTTAATTAATTCAATTATTTTATAACCTCAAAATACTAAAAACATTGACGAATTTTAAAACTTTATTTATAATACACTCAGAAACAGTTCTTTGGAATAAAGAAACATCGATTATTAGCAGGACAAACCAGGTCTCCAAAAAAAAGGAGATAATAGCAGGAATTAAATTATCCAGAACCCCTTGATTTAATCAAGTTAGTCCAAAAATATGGACCAAAAACCTGCTTAGCTTAAAGCAACCTGACTTAATACGTGAGAGCCTGGGGTTGTAGGACTTCGTGCGAAGTATCCTGAGTAGACTGTGACATGCCCAGTAATTGGTCACAAGTTTCGAATTGACCTGAACTGAAACGAAAGCAGGTAATCCTAAACCTTAGAACTAATTCATGCCCATTTTAAAAATGGGCTTTTTTCTTACTCTATAAACCACCAGCACAGCTGGGGTGTGTACGTTTGAAAGCGAAGCTGTATACTAAAACCAGTCCGGCAGGGCTGGTTTTAGTGGTGCGCTAATAATATTAAATATATGAAAACACAACATCGACGCA
>JAIPJA010000030.1 GCA_021734405.1 Minisyncoccota bacterium | reverse complement strand
AGCCATGAGAGGGAAAATATTTTTAGTTTTAAGGCTATTTTTTTGCCAAAAATACAGAGAAAAAGGCAAAAACAAGGCTGAGAAAATTGGTACTAAAAATTGATTAATAGCGCCTATAGGGATATAGCTAATTTGATTTATAAATATAACCAGCACATATTGTCCAGTATAATATAGAGTTTTAGGGGAAATTGCTCCTAACGCTTTGATAGCTTTAATACCAGCTTCATGAATAAAAGGATCAAAGCCATAGCCCAGGCTATATATTACTACAGCTACCAAGGAAGCAGTAAAAAAAAGTAGAGAAAAAATACCTAATTGAAATTTGAGTTTTCTGTAGCTAATAGTTAAAGCTGATAGTGTAGTTAGAAAAAAGAAGATAAAAAACCAAGGACTGATAAGTTCCCAAGGAGAAGCCAGTGCCCTGTCAGTGCGAGCTAAAAGTAAGTAAAGCCAAGACATACAAAAAGAGATTATAAAGATCAAGTGACTTGGCCTTAGTTTATATTTTTTTATTTCATTACTATTTTTAGTGCTATGTTCAGTTTTTACCAATATTTGACTTTTGTTTATTCCAGGGCAAACTAATTTTTTCATGAAAATAAAGGAAAAAACTAAAGCTACAAAAGCGGAAATAATCTGAGAGATAGGAGAAAAATTAAATAACCAATAGAAAATTGAGCCAAATATTACTAAGCTAGTAATTAAGGTTAGACTGAAAAAATAGGTTTTTTCTAGATTTTTACTCATATAAACATAATAGCAAATTCTTGATTAAATTGGTATTTTCTGCTAAGGTAATATAAAATTATGAAAACTAAAAAAAGAGAATCAGGTAAATTATTAAAAAAGAATTGGCGCTTATTAGTGGTAATTTTTTTGTCTATTTTATTCTTTTTTATAGCTTCTTCCTATAATTATATCAGCCAAAGCCCAGACTATGTCAAGTGGGGCTCTCCTGATGAAAATGCTAATTATGTGTTTTCTAAGATTTATGCCGAAGAGGGTAGTTTAACTATTAAAGAGAAGCATAATTTACAGGCAGCTGGTTTAATTGCTCCACGTAGCTTTAAAAGTGATGGTATATTTTTAAAACCTTTGAGTTTTTTAGGTATTATTTTAATATATGGAAATTTAGCTAAGATTTTTTCTACTTCAGCCCTGCCTTATCTCACTCCTTTTTTTGCTGGTTTAGGATTAATATTTTTCTTTCTATTTATTAAAAGAGTTTTTACTGAAAAAATAGCTTTCTTGTCATCGCTTTTGCTTTTCTCCTTTCCAGTCTACATATATTATTCTATGCGCAGTCTTTTTCATAATGTGTTGTTTATAGTTTTTGTAATAATTTTCCTATTCTTTTTAACTTATATAAAAAATAATAAGAATAATAAGGGGAATAAATTAGAGAAGAAGAGTTGTAAGTTAAAGTGGAAGGAATTTAAAGCTAATTTTTTTAGTTTAAAAATAAACAAATCTAAAACCTGGTCTTTGACAGCTTCTTTTTTGTCTGGCTTATTTTTAGGCTTAGCGCTTATAACCAGAACAGCTGAAGCTTTATGGCTTTTACCATTATTGTTTTTAGGTTGGTTGTTTTATTTTCGTTCAATTAGCTTATCTAAGTTAGTTTTATTCCTTGCTGGTCTGTGGTTAGGTCTTTTGCCCATGTTTTTATACAATCAAATACTCTATGGAGCTATGTGGCAAGGAGGTTACAACCAAATGAATCAATCCTTAGCTCAAATTGGTCAGGCTAGCTCGCAGGCTCTTAAATCAGTTGTAGGTGTGCAGTCAGGTTATTTGTATCAGGCTTGGCAAGTCTTAGCTGATAATATTTTCTATTTTGGCTTCAAACCTTGGCAATCAGTTATGGTTTTCTATCTTTATTTTATTAAAATGTTTTGGTGGATATTTGCTCCAGCAGCTATAGGGTTTTTAATGCTACTGGCTAAAATATATAAGTGGCCTAAAAAATATTGGTATTATATTTTAGCTTGGTTATTTCTTTCTTTAATTCTAATTTTTTATTATGGTAGTTGGAAATTTACTGACAACCCTGATCCTTCCAGCCACACCATTGGAAATTCCTATACCCGTTATTGGTTACCTATTTATCTAGGAGCCATTCCTTTAGCTGCTTATTTTTTAGATAAATTTAGTTCCTGGTTTTTTAAGTCAAGAAAAACACTTAATTTTTTCTTTAAACAGGCAATACTTTATTCAATTTTTATAGCTATATTTTTAATGTCTTTTTATTTTTTAATTTTTGGCTCAGAAGAGGGTATGTATTATAGTTATCTTAAATTCCAACAAGGCAAATATGTGGTAAAAGAGGTGTTTAGAGAAACTGAATATAATGCAGTTATTGTAACCCAATATCATGACAAACTATTATTTCCTGAAAGAAAGGTTATAAACGGGCTTTTAAGTGATAATAATATGAATAGATATTATGCTGTAGTAGCTAAATCTTTGCCTTTATATTACTTTAACTTTACTTTCCCGGAAAAAGATTTTAATTATTTAAATCAAAGAAAATTAGCAGAGGTGGGTCTTTGTCTGCAAAAGGTTAAGGATATAGGTGAAGACTTTTCTCTGTATAGATTATTTTTAAAATAGGTTTTTATTAAAGATTTAAATATAAAAAAGATTTTTAAGATTTTTCCTTTGTTTAAACTATAAATTTAAACTATTATTTTTATGAAATATACTACTTATTACATACTTACTATTGGTTGTCAGATGAATAAGTCAGACAGCGAAAGAGTGGCTTCATATTTAAAGTCTTTTAGGCTTAAAGCATCTAAGCCTGAGTTAGCTGATATTGTGGTTTTAAATACTTGTGGAGTCAGACAGAGCGCTGAGGACAGGGTTTATACTTTATCTAGAAATTTTAAGAAGAAGAAACCTGATTGCAAGTTAATTATAACGGGTTGTTTAGCTAGAAGAAAAGATGTGCACAAAAGAATAGGTTCTAAAGTAGATCTGTTTATGCCTATAAATAAACTACCTGAAATGATGACAGCTTTAAAAAATAATAAAGATAATTTGTTATTATTAAAACAAGAAGAGGATAGTTTACGTGAAAAACAAGGAGAAAAATATTTAGAAATTAAACCTGATTACAATAATAAGTTCAGCGCTTTTGTTCCTATTGGTAATGGTTGTGATAATTTTTGTTCCTACTGTGTAGTCCCTTATGCTAGAGGTAGAGAGGTTTATCGTCCTTATAATAAGATCATTTTGGAAGTAAAAGAGCTTTTAAGTAAAGGTTATAAGGAGATTAATTTAATTGCTCAAAACGTTAATAGCTACAAGTCTCAAGCTAAGGATTTTGCTGATTTAATTTTAGCTATAGATAAATTAAAGGGAGATTTTTGGCTAAGATTCTCTAGCAGTCATCCTAAGGATATGTCAGATAAGTTAATAAGCGCTATATCTAAGGCTAAAAAATTAGTTAACCATTTACACTTAGCTGTGCAGTCTGGAGATGATGAGGTTTTAAGGAATATGAATAGAAAATATAAAGCTCAAGACTATTTAAATTTGATTAAGAAAGTTAGAAAAGTTAAGCCGACTATAGCTATAACTACTGATGTTATAGTGGGATTTCCTGGAGAGACTAAGGAGCAATTTCAAAATACAGTAAATTTGTTTAATAAAACTAAATTTGACTTAGCTTATATTTCTCGTTATAGTCCTAGACCTTTTACAGCTTCATATAATTTAAAAGATGATGTCTCTTTAGCTGAAAAGAAGAGAAGAGAAAGAGTTTTAACCGAGCTTTTATCTAAAACTGCTTATGAGAATAATAAAAAATATTTAAATTACCCAGTCAAGGTTTTAGTCGAAGGTAAGAGCAAAGACTCTAGATATTTTGGGAAAAGCTCTAGTTATAAGTATATTGCTTTTAAGAGCACGAACAAAGATTTAATAGGTAAATTTGTGGAGATAAAAATAACTAATATTAAAGACTTTGGTTTAGAGGGAGAGTTAGTAAAAATATATAATTAAGCTTTTAAGTCTCTTTTCTAGTTTATAGTTTTTTCATTTATATTAATTTATACTTTACCTTGCTATTAATTATAATTATTATGAAAAATAAGCAACCAGTCCTAGCTATAGCCGGGCCAACCGCCAGTGGCAAAACTGCTTTAGCAGTTAATTTAGCTCATAAATATCAAGGAGAAATAATTAGTGCTGATTCTCGACAGGTTTATAAAGGTATGGATGTAGGCACGGGTAAAGATTTATCTGACTATAGCTTTAAAGATAAAGCTGGCAAGCAAATAACTATTCCTTACCATTTAATTGATGTCTGTGAGCCTGAGCTAGAGTTTGATTTAGCTAAGTATTTATCTTTAGCTAATAAGGCCTTAGAAATGGTTTCTAAAAAACATAAATTACCCATTGTGGCTGGAGGTAGCGGTCTGTATTTGCAAGCTTTAATAGATAATTATCAAATAAACTCTGTGGGAGTTAATAAGGAGCTAAGAAAATCTTTAGAAAAATTAAGTATTAATGACTTGCTTTTAAAAATAAAAGATAAATCTATTAAGTTTGCCAGTAATTTAAATAGCAGTGAAAAAGGTAATAAAAGAAGGTTAATAAGGTACTTAGAGGTATTAGAGTCAGGAGAATCTTTAGGTGTTAAAAAAGAACATCCTAAATTTAATTTTTTAATTTTAGCTGTGGAAGCTGAAAGGGAAGTTATAAAAGAGAAAATATTTAAACGTTTAAAAAGTAGATTAGAAGAAGAAAACATGATAGAGGAAGTAAGAGGCTTACATAAAAGAGGTGTTAGCTGGCAAAGATTAGAGAGTTTTGGTTTAGAATATAAATACATATCTCTATATTTACAAAACCAACTTAGCTACGAGGAAATGTTTAATAAGTTATATGTAGCTATTTGTAGGTTTTCTAAAAGACAAATGACTTGGCTTAGACGTTGGGAAAAGCAAGGGGCAAAAATTTATTGGATAAAAAACCTTAAAGAGGCTGATAAAAAAATAAGCCAGTTTTTAGAAGCTTATTAATAATACAAAACTTTGTTTTTTATTCTATTTTAATTGGTTTTTAACAATTTCCTGGACCTTAGTTGGATTAGCTTTACCTTTAGTTTTAGCCATAACCTGTCCAATGAAAAATTTTAACAAAGTGTCCTTGCCTTGTTTGTATTCTTCTGCCTGTTGAGGGTGGTTTTTAATTATTTCCTTTATTACTTCTGTTAATTTATCAGTGTTGTCTTCTTGTTGCCAATTATTTTTCTCCATTATGTCACTAGGATCTCCACCTTCTTTATACATTATTTCCAGTATTTTATTGGCTGTAATTTTGTTAATTTTTTCTCTATAGAGCAAACTAATGAGTTCAGCCAAGTTTTCAGCAGTTATTTTTATTTCAGTAATATTTTTTTTATCTGCCTTTAAAAACTGAAACAAGCCGGAGGTTAAAGTATTAGCAGCTAGTTTAGAGAGTTTACGATTTTGTCTTTCCCAACTATCACCTTCAACATCTATCCAAGCTCTTAACTCAGAAATTACTTGCTCTAACCAGTTAGCTGTGTCTTTGTCAGAAACAATCACTTCACTTAACTCCTCTTCAAGACCATATTCTTTTTTAAAACGTTTAATTTTCTGTTCAGGTAATTCACATATCTCAGTTTTTATCTCTTCTAGCCATTTTCCGGATATTTCTAAAGGAGGAATGTCAGGCTCAGGGAAGTAGCGATAATCAGCTGAAGTCTCTTTCATTCTTTGAGCTACAGTTTCTGATTTCTTTTCATTCCAACCTCTAGTTTCTGGTTTAATTTCTTCTCCATTTTCTAGAGCTTCAGTTTGTCTTTTTATTTCATAGTCAATAGCTTTTTCTACTGTTTTGAAAGAATTAAGGTTTTTCACCTCTACCTTATTATTTAATTTTTCTCCTTTTTTAGCTTTAATAATACCCTCTTCATAAATCCAAGCACCCTTTTTTTGTACACTAATATTAGCTTCGCAACGCATTTCGCCTTTTTCCATGTCAGCACTGCTAATATCTAAATATCTAAGTATTTGTTGATAGCGCTGACAAAACTTTTTAGCTTCTTGAGAGTTTTTAATAACTGGCTCTGAAACCATTTCCATTAGCGGAGCTCCGGCACGATTAAAATCAATAATACTTTCAGAAGATCCTTCAGGGTGCATGAGCTTGCCCGTATCTTCCTCTAAATGTATCCTGGTTATTTCTATTTTATCTCCATCTATATCTAAATAACCGCTATAGCATAAAGGTAAGTCATATTGAGAGATTTGATAGCCTTTAGGTAGATCAGGGTAGAAATAGTTTTTGCGATCAAATTTACTTTGTAAATTAATTTTACAATTTAAAGCCAAACCTGTGAGTAAGGTTAGTTTAACAGCCTCTTTATTTACCACTGGTAAAGTTCCAGGATGTCCTAAACAAATAGGGCAGGTATTTTGATTGGGGCTATCTTGGGCAGAATTTTTGCAAGCACAAAACATTTTGCTGTTAGTTTTTAGCTCGGCATGTATTTCTAAACCGATAATAGCTTCATATTTATTTTTCATATCTATATTTTAACTTTTAAATATAGAAAAAGCAAATTAAAATAAACAGTTAAATAAAGAAAAAACCGCCTCAAAATTTGTTGAGGCGGAGTTCGATTAGAGTCGCGGCTGAGTAAACAACCAATAATTCTTCCAGATGATCATCTTTTAAGAAGAATTAAGGTTGAAACCTGCCTTGCGACTTTTCAGCTTATTTTTCATGATGTATGTTTTTTGGTGAAACATCAGTGATAATTATATTATATCTTATACTTTAATAATTGTCTATATGTTTTAGTGTTTTTAAGTAGTTTTTGTTATAATAAAATATATAATAATTAATTTTAAAAGCATGTCACTTGTAGGGTTCTCTTTACTTTTACTTTTATCTTTTTATCTTTTGTCAGAGGTGTGTGATAAGTATTTTGTAGGTTCTTTAGATAGAATCTCTGATCGCTTAAAGCTTTCTTCCGATGTAGCTGGAGCTACTTTTATGGCTATTGGCTCTAGTGCGCCAGAGCTGTTTGTAGCTATTATAGCTTTAATAAAGCCTGGTGATCACGCTGCTTTAGGCATGGGCACAATTGTTGGCTCAGCTATTTTTAATATTTTAGTCATTATTGGTGTATCAGCAGTAGTAAAAAAGGCTGTTTTAGCTTGGCAACCAGTAATACGTGACACTGTTTTTTATTCTGTTTCTATAGTTATGCTTCTTTTAGCTTTTAGAGATGGAAATATTGATATGATAGAAGCTATAGTTTTTGTGGTTATGTATGTGGTTTACATTTTTTTAGTGATTTATTGGCAGAAAATTTTACCCTATAAAGTTAAAGATGCAGAAAAAACTATAGAAGAAATTGAAGAGCCTAAAACTAAAAAGAAAAAAAGTTTTTTGAATACTTTAACCTTTCCTTTTGATTATTTACTTTCTAAGCTTTTTCCCAAAGCTAAGCACTTCTATGCAGTTTTTATAATTTCCATTGCGGTTATCGCAACTTTAAGTTGGGTGCTAGTAGAAAGCGCTGTAGCTATGGCTACTATTTTAAATATTCCGGCTGTGATTATTGCTTTAACTGTTTTAGCCGTTGGTACTTCTGTGCCTGATCTTTTGTCTTCAGTAATAGTGGCTAAAGAAGATAGGGGAGGCATGGCTATTAGTAATGCTGTTGGTTCTAATATATTTGATATCCTTTTTGGCTTAGGCGTGCCGTGGCTTCTTTATTTAATTTTTTCAAAAAATATTATCAGCGTTAGCACTGAGAACTTATTCAGCTCGGTAGTACTTTTATTTGCTACAGTAATAGTTATCTTATTTTTAATGGTTAGTCAGAAATGGAAGTTAGGTAAATATTCAGGTTATTTTCTAGTTTTTCTTTATGTAGTTTATTTAGGTTTTTCTATTTATTTTGCTTATAACTAAATATAGATTGCAAAAAACGAGCGATCACTTTTTAGTTTAGTGGTCGCTCGTTTATATTTTGTGATTATTTTAGTTTATTCAAATATTTTCATTACCTTTTCCCAGAGTTGATCATGGATGTTGGTGATAGAATCATTAGCATTTATTTTTATCCATTTATACTCCTCCTTGAGTTTTAAATGAGCCCAACGCACTTTATTGGTTAAATCATCGTTACTTTCATGGCGATGATTTTTTTCTTGAGCTTCTAAAAACCTTTCCCCATCGAAAAGAAAAGCTAAATCTTCTTTTATAAGGCCATTGTTTATTTTTTTAAGGAATCGTTCATCTGAACCAGTTCCTAGGCCCCAGGCTATGCCTGTGCCTACATAATCTTCAGCTATTATATTTGTGCCTTTATTTAACTTGTCTATTATCCAGGGTTGGAATTGAAAACGGTTGAGTGCGTACATAATTTGCGCCTCTCTCGTACTTAAGTTAAAAGGATTATTATTTCTCAAATAATCATTTAACATAAGTCCAGAAGGATCAAGACTGTATATGGGGTATTTTAAATAAATAGCCGGGAAGTCGTGAAATTTAAGTCTTTCTACTAGCATTCTAGCTTGGGTGCTTTTACCCAAGTTATTAATTCCGTATAGTACAATTAATTTTCCCGCTTTTTTATTCATAAGTTAGTTAAATTGTTTAAAATAAAAGAAGAGTCTTACTCCTCCCTTATTTTTATTATAGTTTACTGCTGTAGTTTGTCAATTTCAGTTTTTAATTTTTCAGTTATTTCATCTATATCTCCGACACCATCTATGAAAATGGCTTTATTCTGAGCTTTATAATAACCTATTAAAGATTTAGTTTTATCTTTGTATATCCCCAGTCTTTTTTTAATAGTTTCTAAACTACTGTCATCACTTCTATTTAATTTTTTTGCTCTTTTTTGCAGTCTAGTTATTAATTCACTTTCAGGCGCCTCTAAAACTAAAATAGCACTTATTGACTGATTTTTTTCTTTTAATATTTCATCAAAATCCTCAGCTTGCTTAGCTGTGCGGGGAAAGCCATCGAAAATAAAGCCATTAGCTTTTGGGTCTTCTATGGTCTCTTTAATCATTTCTAAAACCAGATTATCAGGAACTAAATTACCACTATCTAAATAGCTTTTCACTTTTTTTCCTAATTCAGTTTTTTTTTCAATGTTATTACGCAATAACTCTCCAGTTGAGAGATGGGTTAGTTGGTAATTTTTTGATAGAGCTTCTGCTTGAGTTCCTTTACCTACTCCTGGAGCTCCGAAAATTATTAGGTTAGTCATAACTTTAATTGGCTATTATTTTACTTATAATTTTATCTATAACTTGATGAAGGTCATCTAAGGAGCTTTCGTTTATAATGGTATAGTCAGCTCTAGCGATGGGACCAGCTTGTTTTAAGTTTATTATTTGACTGTAATCCCTGTCTATAAATTCTTCGGTAGTTTTAAGTGGTCTTAAATTTCTAGTTTTTAATCTTTCTTCTCTAATTTTTGGTGAAGCGTAAACAGCAATGACTTGAAAATTATCATTATATTTTTCTTTTAAAGTAATATATTCCTCCCAACTGTATAGACTTTCTAAAGTAATTATATCATGGTTAACTGATTTTTTCTCAATTTTTTCCATAGCTAAAATAGCATAGGCAGCCATGCCTAGTTCTTGTCTAATTTTTTCCCGCATCATTTTTTCATTTGGTTGCGTTATTTCCAAGCCTTCAGATTTTAATCTGTCAAAAGTAGCTTCACCTAAATAAATATTAGGCCAATTATATTTTTCTTTTAAATATTCTATAGTTTCAGTCTTGCCTGAACCAGGCAAGCCCACCACAGCGATAAGCTTTGTTTTCATAAAATAACTAGTTTATATATTAATAGATTATCTTATACCTTAAGGTAAGTGAATTATTGTTTATCTTCTTTAACTCTTTCAATTCTAAACTATAGTTAGCCTCAGTGTCAAATAAGCTGAGGCCTTGACCAAAAATTTTAGGCTCTATAGTTATAATCATTTCGGTTATAAGCTGTTTTTCTAAAAATAAACTGTTTAAAAAAGTCCCGCCACAAAGTAGAGCTTGCTTGTAGCCTAAAGCTTCTAATTCTTCCAACACCTTCTCTGGCTCTCCACTAACATATTTTAAATCCTTTTCTTCATAGCCGGCTTTTTTATGGCTAAAAATTACATTTAAACGTCCAGGCAAAACTCCAGGTAAGGTTTTAAAAGTATTTTCACCCATCATCATAACGCCAAATTCTTTAGAAATTTTAAAGAAATGTTTTTTATCTTCAGGGCTAGTCCAATTAGCAAAGTGTTGGCTGTTTTTAGCAATTTTACCATCTAAAGTAATGGCCATTATTAGAGTTACTGGAATCATAAAATTAAATAGCTATAGGAGCTTTAATGCCTGGGTCAGGATCATAGCCTTCGAGTTCAAAATCTTCATATTTAAACTCAAAAATGTCCTTAACTTCAGAATTTATTTTCATCTTTGGTAATTCTTTAGGGCTTCTTTGTAGTTGTGTGTTTACTTGTTCTAAATGATTTTTATATATATGCAAGTCACCAAAAGTATGAATAAATTCTCCTAATTCTTTACCAGTAGTTTGAGCTAACATCATGGTTAGAAGAGCATAAGAAGCAATATTAAAGGGAACGCCTAAAAATATATCAGCGCTTCTTTGATAAAGCTGGCAAGACAGCTTGTTATTTACTACGTAAAACTGAAAAACAGTATGACAGGGAGGGGGAGCAGTTTTTTTACCACCAATAAGGATTTGCAAATCAGCTACATTCCAACCACTAACAATAATTCTTCTAGAGTCAGGATTATTTCTGAGCATATCTTGGACTTCTGCAATTTGGTTTATTTTAACTCCATCCTTTCCTTCCCAGGCTGTCCATTGTTTGCCATAAATTGGTCCTAGATCACCATTTTCATCAGCCCATTCATCCCAAATACTTACGCCATGTTCATTTAAATATTTAATATTAGTATCTCCCTGTAGAAACCATAAAAGCTCATGAATAATGGATTTTAAGTGAACTTTTTTAGTGGTCAGTAGTGGGAAACCTTGACTTAAGTCATATCTAGTTTGGCGCCCGAAAACAGAAATAGTACCAGTACCAGTTCTATCCTCCTTAAAGGTGCCATTTTCTAGCACATCTTTTAGTAAGTCCAAATATTGTTTCATATGTTTTTACTCTTATATAGAGTTTAGTGTTATTTAAAGTTTTGATACATTTTTGAAGCTTGTGGTTTTTGATCACCAAAGTATTTACTACCTAGTGATTTTGAGCCATAAGGAATTTCACATGGAGAAGATAGATACTCAAAAGCCATTTGTCCAATTTTCATGCCATAATATAGCTTTATTGGCAGTGGTCCAGCATTAAAGAGCTCTAGAGTCATCTTTAGTGAATTGCCTGGATCAAGATAGCCAGCAGTAGTATGAATTATTAGTCCTAGTCTACCTAAAGAACTTTTGCCTTCTAAGCGACCAACTAACTTATCTGAAACTCCGGTTTCTTCTAAAATTAAACCCAAAGCAAATTGTTTGGGTTGTAGTATGAAGGGTTGAGTTTTAGAAATAGTTTTTTCAGTCATTAAGTTTCTAATGTTTTCTTTAACATCAATAACGAAATTATCTATAGTGTTAAAAATCAAAAACTCCTTGTCTAAATGCAAGTCGACGCTAGCTGGTTGTAGCATCTCTTTTTTAAAAGGCTTTATAGTTATATTTCCATTTTTTAGCTCTTTTTGTATGTCTTTATCAGATAGTACCATATATGTTGAGTTTAGTATTTAAGTCTTTCTTAATCTTAACAAATAGCTAGTTTTTTTTCAAATTAAATAATGTTAGGGTATTGTAATTAGGATATAAGATATACAAAAAAAGGGGGGGGGATGGTTGAGTCGTTATAAGGGTAGTTTAGGAATGTTTATTTGGTGATGTTCTTGGTGTCTGACATAGTTTTTAATAGTCATTTCGTCAACGCCAACCGTGGACACAAAATATCCTTTGGCCCAAAGACTACCTTTGGGTAGTTTCTTGGTTTTCTTTTTTATCCATGACGATGATTTACCTTTGATTACACTCATGATATAGGAAACAGAATATTTAGGAGGAATGTCTACAACCAAATGAATATGATCATCGCCAATGTGCCAGGCTTGTATTTTAAATCCTTTCCACTTGGCAATTGTCTTGAAAATTCTACCCAATTCTGCTTTAATATAATTATCAGCCATCACCTTTTCACGATATCGTGGTATCCAGACCAAATGATACTGACAACGATATTTACAATGTGATAACTGATACAGACGAATGTTTGAAATAAAAAATCACCTCCTTTCCAGACCTAGGCAGGTGATTTTATTTTAACATATTTACGACATTAACCGAGAGCTTCGCTCTAAACGCACACACCCGCTAAAAGCGGGTGGTTTTTATTACCAGTCGCAGAATACCCCAGTCTTTTAAGACTGGGGATGAATGCGACACTATTTCGAGCGTAGCGAGGATATGCTAAAATGGTAGTATATGAGAAAATCTACTGGCAATGCTATATACGATATTCAGTAC
>JAIPJA010000029.1 GCA_021734405.1 Minisyncoccota bacterium | reverse complement strand
GTTAGGGGCAGTGGTAGGCAACTCTTATGATGAAGCGGGTTTAGTTTTTTCTTTTGATGGTAATAATTTTTCCACTTTAATTTCTAGGGAGACCAGTAACAAAATATTGCCTAAATACAATCGTTTAGGCGGTTATATTGGTTTTGGTGGTGAAGATGATGATTTTTTAATAGTTTATGCAGGGTATAAGGGTATAGCTTATCAAGTAAAAGATGGTAATTTTTATGACCTGTCTCAGTTTTTTGGTTTTAGAGTCACTGATCCTAGCTTTATTCCTTATGTTTTAAAAACTAGAGAAGGAAATAATTCTACTTGGTATATAGGAAGTTTAACCCCCAACAAACCTAAGCTTATAAAACTCTGGCAAAATGGAACTGAGGTAATTAAAGGAGCGTTAGATTTCTCAGATTTAATCTTTAAAAATAATAATTTAAGGGAGGGTATAAGTTATTTGTTTTTACCTTTTACTAGCGAAAAAAGTGTTTATATCATAAGCAATAACTCTTTGTTTATCTTTAGTGATTTAGGGTTTAAACAAAAAGATTATCAAGCAGTTTCAGTTAATTTGCAAGATGATGGTGATAAAAATATTTCCAGTGCTATTTTAAAAGATATAAATATTTCTGAAAAGCAAGCCTCTAATTTAAGTTATGTTTCTAATCTTTCTCAAGACTATAATTTAGAGCTTTATTTAGCTAATAAAAAAGATAAATGGGAAAAAGTTAATTACAAGCAAAATTATTTTTTTAAAGATAAAAAGGGAGGTGAGCTGTATTGGAAAATTAACTTTAATAATAAACTTAATAGTAAATATTATTCTCCGTGGTTAGATAGTGTCAATGAGTTAAATTATAGTTATTTTTATTAATCTTTTCTACTAAAAATACTTGGCGCTTTTTTCAAAAATTTGCTATAATATTAATAGCTAAAATTATATTTTTTCTGTATGAAAAAAACTTTTAAAATAGTAGGTTGCTTATTGTTTTTACTGTCTTTTTTATTATTTTCAAACAACAAAGTAGAGGCAAAAGATATTACTCTTACAGCTACTTCCACTGATAATGTTATAATCACCGGCTCTTTAGGAATCGGTACAACTCTGCCAACTAATAACCTAGAAGTGGTAGGAGACATTGATTTTTCAGGGGGTAGTTTTATTTTTTCTGCTTTTAGTCTTGATGACCTAGGCAACCTTACTGCTCCTCAATTTTTAGATTCAGATAATGTGTTATATCAACTAGATCCTTCAGCCACAGGAGATTCTTTAAATGTGGCTGGTAATATTATAGGTGGAGGGCATATTAGGATGTCTGGAACGGGTAATAGTTATTTTATGGGGAATGTGGGAATTGGGACAAATAATCCAGAATATCCTCTGGAGGTTAATGGAATAAGTTATTTTGATACTAGTTTATATTTGAATAGGGATGGAAATGTTAATCAACCACCAACATTTGTATTTCAAAAATTACAAGGTGGAGGGGGTGTTACCTCTGGTTTTTTAGCTAGAATAATTTGGCAAGGTTATGATGGGGGTGCATATATTGGAGGTGCAGAAATAAGGGCATCTGTTGACGGAACTCCTGGAGCAGATGATATGCCAACTAGGTTAGAATTTATTACTGCGGATGAAGGAGAAAAAACAACAACTGCAAGTATTCCAGACATGGTAATTGAACCAAGTGGCAACGTCGGCATAGGAACAACTGATCCAGGGCACGAATTGGATGTTTCCGGATCAATTGGAATTGATGAAAATATATATATTCCAACAACTGGAGCAAGTGTTGGGGGTTTATATGTAAATGATGAATTAATGATACATTTTTATGGTGGTGGAACTTTAGATAATATATTTATAGGAACTAACAGTGGTAATAAAACAATGACAAATACATTGGGAGGAAATATTGGCATTGGAACAAATACTTTAAGTTCAACAACATCTGGCGCAGCTAATTTAGCTATTGGTGAATCCGCATTATCTTCATTAACTACTGGATTATCCAATAATGTTTTAGGTAATTCAGCATTAAAAAGTTTAACAACAGGTTATGGAAACACCGCTATTGGAGGAACAGCATTAAGATATAGTAATGGCGATGATTCAATTGGAATAGGCTTTGAGGCTGGTAGATATACATCTGCAAGCGCTTCAGTAAGCGCTATTGACGACTCTGTTTTAATAGGTAATTATACAAAGCCTCTAGCTAATAGCGAAACAAATACAATAATAATTGGTTATGGTGCTATAGGCAACGGCTCAAACAGCGTAACCATAGGTAATGACTCTATTACTAAAACAATTCTTAAAGGCGTGGTTACTGTTGGGAGTCCTATAGAAGATTATCATGCCGCCACCAAAGCTTATGTTGATTCTACTATTAGTGGGGGGGTTGGCTCTACAGTTGGTTACTGGTCTATGATTGGAGATGATATATATAATTCTAATAGCGGTAATGTGGGCATTGGAACTAGTAGTCCTGGAAGTAAGTTAGTTGTGCAAGGTGATGACGATGGTGATGGAAGTTTGCTTTCTTCTGGCGTTTTGATAAAAAACTCTGGAGTAGCAGGTGAAGCAGGCTTAGAACTGCAAAATTCAGTTACAGGCTCTAATGCTTGGGGCATAGGTCTGAATGGAGGAAGTAACTTAGGTATATTTTATGGAGCTTATGATAATAGATTTATTTCTGGAGATTTAAAATTAAATATTAATACAAGTGGAAATATTGGTATAGGCGATTCAGCTCCAGATTCCAAGTTGACTATAAATAGCAATGGAGGGACAGACTACTCTATGAATAGTACAGCTTTTGATATTGCTTTAGGAATAGCTGCTAATACTTCTAAAATATCTGGTATGGATTTTAAAAATTTTTCCAGTACTGGTCAAGTTAGATTTATGGCTAGAAATGATCAAAACGATTATTTAGTCATGAACATGATGGGTAGCTCTAATACTACTAATTGGTTTGGCCAATCTTCTGGTAATGCTGCTTATATTTGGCTTAATAGTGCCACTGATGCTGACAAAAAATTAGTTTTAGGAACTTTAACTGCTGGTGATGTGGTTTTGGGTTCAAGTAATACTGAGAGAATGAGAATATTATCAACTGGTAATATCGGAGTTGGTACCACTGTAGCTTCTTCCACTTTAACAGTAGCTGGTACAGGATATTTTTCCAATGTAGTAACAGTAGCTGAACCTACAGCTTCTGGTCATGCCACTACAAAATCATATGTAGATAGCGCTATTTCAGGTGCTACTGATACAGACTGGGTTATATCCGGCAATAATCAATATAGCGGAGTTAGTGGTAATGTGGGAATTGGAACAGGTTCTCCTACTTCTAAACTACAAATAAACAGTGATACTGATATAGAAGGATTAAGGATAATAACTAGCAACTTCTCTCCTTTAATTATAAGAGACAGTGGTGATAGCTCTGACTTATTTAGACTAAACCAAGAGGGTAAATTAACACTAGCTAGCTCTATTACTCCTGGCAGTGATGATGACACTTGTGATGCTAGCAAATCTGGAGCTATAAAGCACGACTCTAGCAGTAACCAAAGCTATATCTGTGATGGCACTCGTTGGCTTAATCAAAGAAACTGTGGCACTATAACTGATGCTGATGGCAATAGCTATGGCACAGTAGTTATAGGTGGTCAATGTTGGATGGCAGAAAACATTAATGTTGGAACCATGTTAGCCTCAGCCTCAACTGAACCTAATACCTCTGATACTACCATTGAAAAGTGGTGCTATGATAACAGTTCAGCTAACTGTGATGAGTACGGTGGGCTATATAACTGGGATGAAGCCATGAGAGGCTCAGAAGTAGCTGGTGCTCAAGGCATATGTCCTAGTGGCTGGCACATTCCTACTGATGCTGAGTGGAACATATTAGAAAATACCGTTATGAGTATGATGGGTGGAACTGGTACCTGTAATCTTTCTACCTTAAATTGGCAATGCGATCCAGCCGGCACTGCTTTAAAAGCTAATCGCTCAGGCTATAGTGGCACTAATGCTGTTGGCTTTAATGGTTTGCTTTCTGGCTACCGCTATACTTCTGGTAGTTTCGACTATCTTGGTACAGTCGGCTTCTGTTGGTCTTCTACACCTTCTACTACTTCTGCTTGGAGGCGGCTCCTGTACTCTTCTTACTCTAGTGTTCTCCGCTATGCTTACTCTAAGCTATACGGTTTTTCTATTCGTTGCCTGAAGGACTGATCTGTGGTATAATATAGCGGGCTATTTGCCCGCTTAATTTCCTTATTCAATTTCTTGGCAAGTTTTCTTGACAAGAAATTACTACTAAAACTATGTCTAAAGATAACAGTGAACCCTTAGTTTATCGTCGCGCCTATGAACTAGTTTTAATAATTTGCCGTTTTGTTAAAGATTTATCCCCGAATTACAGAAATAGTATTGGCTTAATTTTACAAAAAGAAGCTTTAAACTTTATCCATAGTGTCTATAATATCAGAGCCAGTGAAGATAAAAAATTAGCTATTTTAAAGTCAACAAGCAGTTTGTATTTTATGCGCACCATAGTTTCACTGCTTCTTGATCTAAATGCCATGAAATTGGAAACTAATGTGTTAATAAACGAGCATTTAGAAAAGTCCTTATCTCAACTTTCTGCTTGGCAAAAAAATTGTTAAAGTAATTATTATTTTGCTATAATACTTAAGCTGACTATTTTGGTCAGCCCATAGACAGTTCCATAAGCTACTTTAATATTTTCTATTAAAGTTAAGTAACTTCTACTAGCCTCGCTTTTTATGATGTCAATTTACCTTTTGAGGCTTGTAGGCGATTTAAGCTTATTATTTTTCTGGCAACCGCAATACTTCTGGTAGTTTCAACAATCTTGGTACAAACGGCAACTATTGGTCTTCTACACCTTCTACTACTTCTGCTTGGAGGCGTAACCTGAACTCTTCTAACTCTAGTGTTAACCGCAATCCTAACTCTAAGCTAAACGGTTTTTCTATTCGTTGCCTGTAGCCCTGTCATGGGAAAATAGAGTCTTTTTAGGCTCTATTTTGCTGTAATTATCATTAACTTCGTATTTAAGAATTTCTAGAGCTAGGACAGTTTTAGCTTCAGTCATTATTTTCTTTCTAAGATTATAGCTATTATATTTCTTTAATTGACCTAAATAGGAATTAAAGAAGCTGGGATTTGTTAGTTTTCTTTCTACTACTAAACTTATTTTTTCTCTAAAGCTTTTAATAATTCTTTTGCCTGGGTATATTCGGTGAGGTTTAATAATTGCGCCTAAAAAGGGTAGTCCTTTATTAATTTCTTGTAAGTATATTTTTTGGGGGTGAAGCTCTAAGCTTAAATTATCCTGTAAATATTTACTTATTTTAGGGATTAAGTCTTTTAGAAATTCTTTATCCTCATGCATAAAAAACATATCATCAACATAGCGACCGTAGTAGCGACATTTAAGTTTTTCTTTAATATAGTGATCTAAGCCGTTTAAGTAAATGTTGCCAAATAATTGCGAAGTTAAATTACCAATAGGTAGTCCACAGTTATTTTTAGCAAAAAATAGGCTTTTATTCTTTGGTAGTTTATACCAATCTTGGTGTTTACCTTTAATTTTGCAATTTAAAGTGGGGTCATTAAAAATTATCTTTTTTAGTAAATAGAGTAAGGTGCTTTTCTCATATTCATTGTTTTTAAAGATTTTTTTAATTAAGTCTTTATTTATCTGATAAAGGACGTCTCTATTAATACTCATAAAATAACCGCTAATGTCTAACTTTAAAACATAAGCGGGCTTTTTAAAATTAGAGCTAACACTACGCAAATAGGAATTAGCTCTTTTTATTCCATAGCCAGTGCCTTTGTTTAAACGACAACTATAGCAGTCGTTTATTAGCAGTTTATCATAGTGATGATATAGTTTGGTAAAAACATAGTGGTGAACTACTCTATCTCTAAAGTCGCCGGCAAATATTTCTCTTTTTATGGGTTGAAAGCAAATAAAGGCCAGAGAAGGCTTTATATTATACTGTCTTTTTTCTATTTCTTTAGCTAGCTTTAAACAATTGCTTTCTAACTCTAAACTAAACTGCAAAGTATTTAATTTCCATTTTTTTCTTTTTCTGGCTTGAGTATAGGCTAGTTTTACTCTTTGGTTTAGTTTTTGTGCTTGGCGCTTTAATTGTTTAATTTTTATAGACATTTGCTAGGTTTTTACTTTTTGGCTGTTGATAAGTGTAAAAATACGCTTTTAGGGTTTTTTTGGTTAAATAACTGTTATTTTATGGTTTTATTTGTAAAAAAGCTTTGTGTTTACAGGTTTTCTGTTATTTTTGTTTAATTTTAGTCATTTTATATTTTATAGAAGATATAACTGGTAAAGCAGGAGAGAGCGGATTAGTTTTAGGTGAAATAAAAGAGGGTTGTTTTTTAAGTTATATTAGCTATTTTTTAGGCATTGACGCTATATTGGTCATAGAGTATGCCTAAATCATGTATTTAAGGATACTAAAATAGAGGTGGTCTAGGCGGAAAAGTTAAAACTAAACTCTTTTAATTTTGAAAAGTGGATAATTTAATGATTTTTATTTTATTTTTTTGTAATATTTTCTGCTGTATTATAGTACTGTAATATAGATTTTTTAAATAAATTATTTCCCATGCTATAATTTATAATAAGCCTTACATTTTTATATTACTTAAGAAAGGTTGTAATACTATAAGTTTGTAATTTTTTGACAATTTATAGCTATTTAGTATATAATGTTTATAGATATACATTATAAATGATTAATAATTAAAAATGAAAAATACAATATTAAGTGCAAAAGACGCCAAAATTATAGAAAAAATAATATTAAAATTTGGGCGAATCGTTTCCACGGAAAATTTAATGGAAATTTTTACTGAAGAATACAGTAAATTTTCAGCATATAACAGAATTCAGTCTCTATATAAGGCTGGATGGTTTTTGCGTATAAAAAGGGGTCTATATGTGATAATTGAAAATTTAACCTCAAGATCAGTGAGTGACATTTCGCTTTTGTTAATTGCTCAGGCTATCAATAAAGAGTCTTATATATCACTCCACTCAGCTTTAAATCATTATCAAATGTTTGATCAGTACAGTAAATCAGTTTCAGTTATAAATTTGAATATAAGTAAAAAATATAAATTTGAGAATAATGAAATAAAATTTATTAAAATTGCCAAAAAATATTATTTTGGCTTTAAGCAGGTCAGAATAGATGGAAAATTAGTCCAAGTAGCTACTAAGGAAAAAGCTTTATTGGATTATTTATATTTAGAAAATAGTTTTTATTCTGCTAGTTTAGTATTTGAAAAAATAAAAAACTATAAAGACGAAATTGATTTTGAAGAACTAGAAAACTTTGCTTTAAAGTTTGGTGCATCGGTTCAAAGAAAATTGGGGTTTCTTTTGGATCAGATTAATGTTGATACAAGTAAACTACTAGTAAACGTAAAAAAGCAAAAAGGCTTTTCGCGTTTTACCAAAGAATCAAAAACATTTAATGCCAAATGGCGAATATATTATGATGATCGAATTATTAAGTAGAGAGGAGTTAGTTATAAATAATAAAATACTAAAATATCCTTTAGCGATTGCTGAGAAGGATTATTTTTTGGCATTAGTTTCAAAAATAATATTTGAATCTAAAATAACAAATAAACTTATTTTTAAAGGCGGAACCGCTCTTTATCATGTTTATTTGCCACAATTTAGATTTTCTGAAGATTTAGATTTTTCCAGTAATACTAATAAAATTGAATTAAATGAAGTTAAAGAAATTTTTGCAGATTTTGATTTTTTACATATCAAAAAAGAATATATTTCCGGGGCAACTGTAAAAATTAAAAAATTACAATACACTGGTCCACTTATTCAGCCAAATTCAATCAAAGTTGAAGTTGATTTTTTGCAAAATGTAGTCTTACCACCAATTGAAATGGACTATCAAAATGTTTATGGAGTTAAGACCAAGGTTAGGATTATGGATATACGAGAAATTTCTGCAGAAAAAATCAGAGCGATGAGCGAGCGTGTTCGTTATCGTGATTTTTATGATTTTGTCATGATAGCAAAAAAGTTATCAATTGATTTCGATGAGGTGTTAGACTTGGTTAGAAAAAAAGAAATTCGTTCGCCGATTTCTAAAAAGAAAATTTTAGGTAATTGGGAGTTAGCTAAACAAGAAAAGCAAAAAGATATATCAAGTATTTTTTATACAGAGGAATTAAAAGATGAAGAAATAAAAGCTGAGATAGAAAAATTAAATTTTCAAGATATAATAAAATAATTGTATATAAAGGCTATTTAGACTGTTAATTTTGTTTCATGGCTTAAATATTTTGTTAATTAATCTTACAATATATTCATTTAATTAGTATATTCAGGACTCATTAAATAATTTTAATTTAAGCAACAACAAACAAATAATCTTAAATGCTAACGCCAAGCTCTTTTTATTGAGAGCTTATCACAACATTGTCATTGGCAACCAGTAGACCGCAGTAATTTATTTACAACAATCTTTAAAAAATGTATAATATTAATGTAATATTATAAGGATAAATACATGCCATCTTTTCAATCTACGCAGAGAAAAAAGGATTTCAAGACTAAGCTTTTTTTAAGTTCTTTGGTCTTTATAATCCTGTTTTCTTTTTTTATTTTTACAAAAAATACCTATGCAGTTGACGGTCTTTTTAATGGTAAATTTTTAACTGGAGAGACTGATAATTATTTATTTTGGTTGCAAACTTATGATGTCAGTACTCCCCCTTATTACACTGATCGTTTTTTTGTTAGCAAAGACGGTTTAGTCGGTATTGGCACTGCTTCTCCAGGGGCAGTATTAGATGTGCAGGGAACTGGCACTTATTCTATATTAGCTAACAGTCAAAGAATTGGTAATGTGGCTAGTCCGGTTGATAATTCTGATGCTGCTAACAAGTCTTATGTAGATAGTAACGCAGGAGACACGGACTGGGTTATATCTGGTAGTGATCAATATAGTGGAGTTAGTGGTAATGTCGGAATTGGGACTAATAGTCCTAGTGAAAAACTAGATGTTGTAGGTAAAATATCTTTAAATGATGGTGGAAATTCTGTTTTTATAGGTGAAGGAGCTGGGTTAAATGATGATGCTTCTGATAATAGTGGTGTAGGCATTGGTTCTTTTGCTTTATATAGTAATTCAACAGGTGCTAGAAATATTGCAATTGGTCGCTCTTCTTTATCAAATAATACCACTGGCCAAGATAATGTTGCTATCGGTTCTAATGTGCTAAACCGAGGAAACAATAGTTCAAATACTGCAATTGGATCTAATTCGATGTATGCATTTTTTAATGGAAATTCTAATACAGCAATAGGGGCGTATTCAATGTATTTAAGTGTGAATGGCAATAGCAATGTAGCCGCAGGCTTTCAATCATTGTATAATAATGATGGTGACGCTAACACAGCTATTGGTTACAGAAGTCTTTATAACAATGATGATGGAGATTATAATGTAGGCCTAGGAGTCATGTCTTTGTATAATAATTTGGCTGGTTCTTATAATATAGCTATAGGAATATCTTCTTTGTATGATAATAATAGTGGTTTACATAATATAGCCATAGGATATCAAGCGTCTGATAGTAATACTTCAGGAAGTAATAATGTAGTTTTAGGTTATAGAGCTTTGCGTGGTAATGCTACTGGAGGAGAAAATATTGCTTTTGGTAGTTATGCAGGATCTTATATAAATGACGGCGTAACATTAAATAATAACAGTGTGAATAATATTTTTTTAGGACCTAACACTAAGTCTAATGGTAGTGGTGAAACCAATCAAGTAGTAATAGGTTATAATGCTGTAGGCAACGGCTCTGACAGTGTAACTATAGGTAATGATTCTATAACTAAAACAGTACTTAAAGGTGTGGTAACAGTAGGAACCCCTATAGAAGATTACCATGCTACTACCAAAGCTTATGTGGACTCTACTATTGGGGGCGGAACCGGGTCTACGGTTGGTTACTGGACTATGAGTGGAGATGATATCTATAATTCTAATAGTGGTAATGTGGGGATTGGTTTTAATAGTCCATCTACTAAATTAGCAGTAGATGGAAATGTTTTAATAAATACAAATAATACTGATTCTGATTCAGCTTTAGTAGTTAGAGTTGATAATGCTTATGATGGCATTGCTTTAAAAGGTGTAACTAGTCCAAGAATGTTTTTTGATGAAGGCACTGATGGCAGTGAAACGCAGTTAGCTTTTTTTGGCATACAAGACTCTGATAATGCTTTTGTAATGAGAAACTGGGGTGGAAGTGGTAATGACTTATTGTATAGTATTCAAAGTGGTGGTGGCAGGGCAGCGGCAGCTGATTCTGAGGCAATGCAAGTTTTTCATAGTGGACAAGTAGCTTTAAACGCAACTTGGGCAGCTAGTATTCCAGACTCTCAGTTATATATGACTGTTAATTCAGCAACTCTTAAAGGTATTACTGTTAAGGGGGCAGTAAGTCAAAGCGCTAATTTACAAGAATGGCAAGATAGTAATGACAATACTTTAAGTGTAGTAGATAGTGCTGGTAATGTCGGAATTGGGACAACTAATCCGCAGGCACCATTACATCTGCAAGCTACTGCGTCAACGAGAGAAAATTTATTTAAAGGCACGGTTTCTGATGGAGGTAATGATGCTTTCTTTATTACAAATGCTACTAGTGTAGCTGGAAGATTTGTGCCTAATTTTGGCGGGTACATTGATTCTACTAATGCTGCTATGTCGTTACAGTTTACTGGATTAGTTAGCGCCGCAAATGACGCAGCTGACTCTGCTAGTTCTGGTGTTGTAAAATTTATAGCGTTAAGAACTGATAGTGCAACTGATCCTATGAATGGAACGCTATCAGCAATACAAAATAGAAAGTTGTTTACCTTTGAAGGATCTGCAGGGCCAATGATGACAATAGCAGCCTCCGGCAACGTCGGCATTGGCACTACCTCTGCTAGTGAAAAGTTGGTTGTAAATGGTAATATTGAAGCTGATGCCTTCTATTATTCTTCAGATCTTAGATTAAAGGAAGATATAGAACCACTTGAAGATAGTTTATATATTGTAAATCATTTAAATCCAATTTCTTTTACCTTTAAAGATAGTAAAACCAAAAGTCAGGGCTTTATTGCTCAAGAAGTTGAGCCTTTGCTTCCAGATTTAGTGAAAACTAACCCTGAAACTGGTTTAAAATCTATTCAATACGGTAACTTAACAGCTGTGCTAGTAGGAGCTATAAAGGAACAATCAGAACAAATTAAAAAATTAGAAACTGAATTAGAAATTTTAAAACTTCAATTACAGAAGTAGATAAAGCTTATGAAGCCTTATATTAAAAATTTAATAATAGCTCTAGCTTTAATAGTTATTGTCATATTTATCTTCCTACTTTTTAAAAATGAAAAAGACATAGATGAAAATTTAAAGGTTAGTTTACCAGTAAATGTGGAAAATGTGGAGATTGATGATAAATATGATGATGTGGAGACTATAAAAAAAGAAGTAAATAGTTCATCTGAGCTAGTAGCTTATTTATCTAAAAATTATTCTCTAGAAGATACTAACAATCTTGTAGCTAAAGATTTAGAAGTTATTGTAAGTAGTGATAAGTTAAATTTAGCAGACTTTAGTTATCTAAGTTCTTATTTATTTAAAAACATGGGACTTGAGCCAGGGGTAATTAGGTATGAATATGGCGGTGAAAATAATTTAGTAGTAGTTTTTAGAGATAAAGATGCGCCTAAATATATTACTTTTACAGACAATGGAGTGTTAATGTTTGAGCATGGCTGGTCTTTTGAAGATTTAATTAAAGCTGAAGAAAATAGATTGAATATAGTTATTGATAGATATGCTTATTTCCCTGAAGGTGTTACAGATTTTTCTAGAGTTATAGCTCCTTATGACTGGCAAGATTTAAATTAAAATTAATATATGATTAAAAATAAACTTATTTATTCATTTAGCCTTTGCTTGTTGTTGTTATTTTTTGTCATGCCAGTTGAGGCTAGAGAAGACTTAAAAGGTAAAATACTTTTACAAGTTGAGTCTCATGGTGAGGCTTGGTATGTTTTACCAGACACTCAGGAAAGAGTTTTTTTAGGTAGGCCCTATCAGGCTTTTATGATTATGAGAGATTATGGCTTAGGGATTACATCTGTAGACTTAAATAAATATTTGCAAGCTGGTTTTCCAGCCAGGTTATCAGGCAAAATTATGTTAGCAGTTGAGGCAAATGGTGAGGCTTATTATATTAATCCTGATAATTTGCAGGGCTATTATTTAGGCAGGCCAGATGATGCTTTTTCTATTATGAAAGGCTTAGGGCTTGGTATTAGTAATAATGATTTGTTAAATATTGTCATAAAAGAAGGAATTAGTGTGCCAGAAACAATAGCAGATCCGGTTCTATCAGATTCAGACAATAATGATTTAGCTGAAGAGGTGACGCCAGATGATAATTTGGAGTTTACACCAGAAGATGATGAGTTAATTGCAGATGATTTATCAGAACCTGATCAAGATAATTTATTGGAAACTGATAATGATTATGTTCAAGCAGTTGAGTTAACAGAAGCTATCACCTTGCTGCCTTATGATAGTAATTTAGAAGATTTTTTGTCTGAAGTGAAAGATGTTTATCAATTAGTAAAATATTTAAATAACTATTTTAATTTTGTAAATGACTCTAGGCTTGTATCTCAAGACTACGAGTCTTTTTATGATAGTAGAGAGGGTAGTATGGTAGATTTTGTTAGTTTTGTGAATTTTGTTTTAAAATCTAAAAATTATCAAAGTGGTGTTTTGCGTTACGGAGATAATTTAGCAATAGTTTTTCGTGATCAATATTCGCCTAAATATATTGTTTTTAGTGAAAATGGTGGTTTAATCTTTGAGCATGGGCGCTCTTTTAGAGATGTGGTGATTAATGAAGAAAAACGTTTAAATATTTCGGTTGATAAATATCTTTATTTTGAAGGCAGTGTGTTGGATTATCGTCAAGAAATAGAGCCTTATACTTGGGTTAATTTATAGTTTAAATATATCTATAAATTAAATCAATACCCTTTAAAATTAGACATAATATTAAGGTTCATTTACATTCTTTAGTGTTTAAGCACCAGTTAAGAAACGATAGGACAATCTAGGGTTCTATCGTACGATGTACGATCAGTTAT
>JAIPJA010000028.1 GCA_021734405.1 Minisyncoccota bacterium | reverse complement strand
GCGTCGATGTTGTGTTTTCATATATTTAATATTATTAGCGCACCACTAAAACCAGCCCTGCCGGACTGGTTTTAGTATACAGCTTCGCTTTCAAACGTACACACCCCAGCTGTGCTGGTGGTTTATAGAGTAATAAAAAGCTCGCTAAATAATAGCGAGCTTTTTATAAATCTTATTTTGAAAAATTTAATAGATCAAAAAAAGATCACCTTTAACGGGCTAGGCAAGAAAATCACCTCTAGGTGTCTTTAAGCCTAAGCCTAAAAAACCTAAGAAAATGACCTCCCCATGCTTGTCGTGTGCCTGACCCGTTACAGATGACCTTTCTATCCTTATTCTACATCAATGAAGTATAGCAAAGAAAAACAAACTTGTCAACAGTTTTAAGAGGATGGGGACAAACTAGGCTATTTGATGTAAAAAATCAAATCTTTTTTTCCACTTGTGCTTTTAATTTTTATATTTAACTTTTTAGCCCTAGAAATAGTCTCAGGGTTAGGAAGCCCGTATTTATTAGCTTTCCCAGCAGTAAAAACAATAATTTGTGGCTGAACTTTTTTTAAAAAAACCAAAGAATTAGAATATTTTGAACCATGATGAGAAGCTTTTAAAATATCAACAAGAAGGTCTTTATTAGAAGTTATCAAGAGTTTTTCCACAGCCTCGCTTATGTCGCCTGTAAATAACACTTTTAAGTTTCGACACTTCAATTTAAGCACTACAGACAATTCATTTAAATCACTACTTACAAACCCCCTTCTTGGCCACAACCAATTAAATTCACAGTTATTAGCTATTTTTAAATTTGACTGATCCGAAATATTTATTAAATCTACTTCTAAATCTTGTAAACTTAAAATAAAACTACTGTAAGCTAAGTCAGAGAAATTATGATGGTAGAAATAAAGCTTTTTTACCTTGTAGCGTCTTACAACCTCAGCCAAACCTATAAAATGATCATGATGAGCATGACTTAAAACAATAGCTTCAAGCTTGCGATTTAAAAAAGGTAAGTTTCTATCTAAAGCTGTTATTACCTGCCAGTCTGGACCACCATCTATTAAAAAATTCTTAGAATGAACTGAAACTAACATACTATCTCCTTGACCAACTGAGAAAAAAACTAACTTGTCTCTACTAAGAATAAGCTCAGAAATAAAAAAGACAAACATTACTAAAAACAACAATAAATAAAGCTTTTTAATTTTATAGATCTTCATAATACTTTTAATATAAACAAAGTCTTATGAAGAAAAAATAAAAACAGGCTATTTGCCTGTCTTTATAAAAATGCCTATCTTGGGTTTAAAACAATTTAAGTTTAAAGATTCTGGGAAAAATAATTTAAAATATCTTTTTCTAAAATCTTTTCCTGTTTCATGGTGTCCCTATCTCTTACAGTTACCTCTCCCTTTTCTAAAGTTTCAAAATCTACAGTTAAACAATAAGGTGTTCCTATTTCATCTTGGCGTCTATACCTCTTGCCAATATTACCACTATCATCAAACTCGCACATATATTTTTCTTTCAAAATATTAAAGATCTCTTTAGCTTTTTCTACTAATTCTGGCTTGTTTTTAAGTAAAGGAAAAACAGCTATTTTAATTGGACTCATTTTTTTATCTAATTTTAAAACTGTCCTAGTCTCTCCTTCCCCTAAATCCTCTTCTTTGTAAGCTTCACTAAGTAAAGCTAAAAAGGTTCTACCTACCCCAGCAGAAGCTTCAATAACATGGGGTATAAATTTCTTTTGAGTCTTGGGATCAGTGTAAGAGAGGTCTTGGCCGCTAAATTCACTATGACGAGATAAATCCCAATCACCTCTAGCATGCAACCCTTCTAACTCTTTAAAACCAAAAGGGAAATTATATTCTATATCAAAGGCTTTTTTAGCATAAAAAACTAGGTTTTCATGTTCATGCCAGCGTAAATTATTTTCTGAAATACCAATTTCAAGATAAAACTTCCATCTCAGCTCTTTTAATTTATCATACTCACTTTCCATAATATTTGGAGGAACAAAATATTGCATTTCCATTTGCTCAAATTCTCTAGTTCTAAAAATAAATTGTCTAGCTGTAATTTCGTTTCTAAAAGCTTTACCTATTTGAGCAATACCAAAAGGTATCTGAACTCTAGAGGTATCTAAAACATTTTTGTAGTTAACATAAATACCCTGGCAAGTTTCTCCTCTTAAATAAACTGGATTTTTGTCTATATCACTGGTGAAATTACCTAAATTTGACTGCACTAACAAATTAAATTTCTTTAAGTCTGTAAAATTTGTAGATCCGCAATAACTACATTTAATTTGATCTTGATTTTCTTTAAACACCACTTGAATTTCCTCTAAACTCATTTTTTCATCAGCAAAAACACCTATTTCTTCTAACAAAGCATCCGCTCTTAAACGTCCATGACATTTTTTACACTCAACCAAAGGATCAGAAAATCCAGAAACATGTCCACTGGCTTCCCAAATTTTAGGACTCATAAAAATAGCTGAATCTAAGCCCACTATATCTTGCCTGCTTTGAACCATTACTTTCCACCAATAATTTTTAATGTTTTTAGCCAACTCTGTGCCATAAGGACCAAAATCATAAACAGCAGCAAAGCCACCATAAATCTCAGAGGAGGGATAAACAAAACCACGACGTTTAGCTAAAGCAATAATTTGTTCTAATTTATTATTTTTTTCTGGCATAAATTTAAAAATTAAGACTAAAACTACATTTCCTTTATTAAATAAAAGCCTAACAGATCAGATCCGTTTTGCAAGACTTGGGCAATAGATTTTATCATTTTTATTCTAGCTGCTTTTTGCTTAGCTTCTGACTTAAGAATTGAAACTTGATGATAATAGTCATTAAAATTCTGAGATAATTCAAATAAATATTTTACTATTTCTGAAGGATTATAGTTTAACCGAGCAGTCTCAACTACTTCAGAAAATTTAGTTAATTGCCATAATATTTTCTTCTCTAAATCTGAATTTAAATAAAGACTACTTTTTCTAATAGGTTTAATTTTACCTGCTTTTTCTAAAATACTATTAATCCTGGCATAAGTATAATTAAGATATAGGCCTGAATTACCATTAAAATTAACACTTTCTTCAATGTCAAAAGCTAAATATTTAAAAGGGCTAACCTTTAAAAAAGAATACTTTACACAATTAATTGCTAATTTTTCTAATAGTTCTTCATAATTACCTGCTTGAGGCAGTTTATTCTCCGGCTTATCCCTTATAATACCATCAATTTTTTCCTTAACAGTCTTTAATACTTCTTCTGCTAAAACCACCTTACCTAAACGTGAAGACATTTTGCCTTTTTTTAAGCCTACAAACTCATAAGCATTATGATATTGTTTACCTTTGAATCTATCCGGGTCTAAAAGTTCCTGTACTTTAAAATTTACTTTAAAAAAACTAATCTGTTCAATAGCTACATTATGAATACATAAGTCTAGCTTGCCGAAATCAATAAATTCTCTATAGGCTAAGCCCAACTCTTTACCATCATAAGTTGGCAGTCCTTGAGAGTTTAAAAACACTCTCGTCTCTAAGCCATATTTTTCTCCTGGAAAAATGATTGCTCCCTCACTTTCTTCTAAAATTCCTTTATCTTGAGCTCTTTTTATATACTCTAAACACTCTAACATAACTTCAGACTCCATATATTCCCGATCGAAACGAGTATAAAGACGTTTATAGATTTCATGAAATTTATCTAAACTCCACTTTTTACCTAATTCCCAAAACTCTTTAATTTCTTTGTCTTTTTGTTTATATATTTGCTCATTAATTCTCTTTATCTCTATCTTGGCTTGTTCATTACTTTCAAAAGCTTCAGCCCCTTTAGCGTAACACTTGCCCAAAAGAGCCACTTTGTCATCATTTTTTTCAGGATAATTTTCAACTTTAACTTCTTTAAAAGCCCATAAGCACTTAGCAATATGCATGCCCACATCTCCTTGATAATTAGTTCTTATAACCTTAGCTTTAGAAAATTCTAAAAGTCTAACTAAAGATTCTCCTAAAATAATATTTCTTAAATGTCCAATATGAAAAGCTTTAAAAGGATTAGGATGAGCAAACTCTACCATAATTTTTTTTCCTTTTAACTCTTTATTAGCACCAAATTTATCTTTTTCTTTAATAGTCTCAGCTATCAACTTATCAACAAAAACGCCTTCATCTAAGAAAAAGTTTAAATAAGGGCCAACTAGCTTAATTTCCTTTATACCCTCTAAGCTTACTAATTGATTTTTTAAACTGTCACCAATTTGTTTAGGATCCTTCTTAAGTTTTTTAGATAAATCAAAAAGAGCTAAACTAATATCTCCTAAAGAATTATCAGGTGGGTAGCTTAAATTATCATAAGTTAAGGCCTCGCCTTGATCACTTAAGATTTCATTTATTTTATCTAAAATATTTTGTTTTATTTCTTTAACTATAGACATAAATCTACTGTTTAAGACTAGCTTTCGTTTCAATGGCAGTTTTTCTTTTAGAGCGATAGAATTCCATTAAAATAAAAATTATTAAAGCACCAGCAATAATGCCAAATACGTTTATAAGTAAAAACTCTAAAACTCTAAAGAAGAGAAACCAGCTTTGTTCAGCTAAAACCAAACCCAAAGCTATTATAGGAGGTATTAAAGAAACTGTTATGGCTATGCCTGGCAAAAGTTGGTCTAGACCAGGTTTAGCCCAACTATAACTAGCAGCTAAACCAGCGGTAATAGCTATTACTAAAGCAAACCAGGAGGGTCTCATAAGAGCAATTAAATCCACCCTATAAACATAAACCTTAACTATTGAGCCTAATACAAAAGAGATTAAAAGACTTAAAAAAACTGCTAATAAAAAAACTTTAATAGATCTAAAAAGCAACTTTTTTTCACTGGTAACAGCGCCTAAAGCTATAGCTAAAACTGGGCTCAAAAGCGGAGTAACTAACATGCCTCCAATTACTAAAATCAAATTGTTAGCGGCCAAACCAAAAGCCACTATTAAAGATGAGAGAAAAACTAAAAAATAAAAATCAGCATTAGGGGAGCTGGAATCAATTACTTTACAAACAAATTTACCTCTATCAGCTTGACTAATTTTAAATAAAGATTTCAAAAGCATAAAATAACTTTATTTTCTGTTAATTCTATTCTATATTATTTATTTATATTTAGCAATTAAGGCTTTCTCTAAGCTAAGAAAGCCTTATTGGTCATTAGCTTATTTTTATGTTATAATTAATCTACAATTAATAAAGGCTCTAGGCCAATAATTTAAATAAAAATATGTTTTCTTATCGAAAAATCTTGCGCCAAGCTCTAGATATCACTTGGAAAAATAAATATCTATGGTTCTTCGGATTATTTGCCACCTTAATTGGTACCGGCGGAGAATATCAACTTTTAAACAACATCTCTGAGGGCAATGGTGAAAAAACTTTTTTTAACTTAAGCTCTAGTCCTTGGCTAGACATTGCTACTTGGAATAATATAGTTACTTATTTTTCCTCTAATTACTGGCAAGCACTTTTTTCTGTAATTGTATTAATAATTATAGCGGCTTTGGCTATTTTTATTATAATACTTTCTGTAACTTCTCAAGGCGCTTTAGTGCATCAAACCGAAAAAATTGCTAATAAAAAGACTAAAGATAGTAATTTAAGTGCTGGCACTTTAGCTGGACAAAAACATTTTTGGCCAGTTTTAGGAGTAAATATTGGCTTAAAAATAGTTATTTCTTTAATGTTTGCTTTAATGGCTTTACCTATAATTCTCTCTGGAGGATTAATTGGTTCTGTGGCTGCTTATGTAGTGCTTTTCCTTTTATTTATTCCAGTGATTATAAGTTTTTCACTAGTAGCTCGCTATGCTATTGGCTTTATTGTTATAAAAAAGAATAAATTCTCTGAAGCCTTAGATAATGGTTGGGAATTATTTCGAAAAAATTGGGTAGTTAGCATTGAAATGGCTATACTTTTAATTTTAATAAATATCTTGTTTGCTCTAGGTGTTTTAATTATAATATTTTTAGTAAGTGCTCCTTTTCTGATCTTATCTTTTATCTTTTCCAGCTTTGCTATTTTCTGGCTATTTGCCTTCCTAGGACTAGCAGTATTATTTCTCTCTATAATCGCTTTTGGCGCTATGATTACAACTTTTCAAATCAGCGCCTGGACTCTTTTGTTTTTAAGTTTACTTGAAAATAAAGGGAAAAGTAAAATTAAACGTCTTAAAGACAAAGAAAAGGCAGGCAAGAGAAAAAAATAATTGAACTAAGATTCTTTAAAAAGTCTAAATAATCGATATTGAATCGATTATTTAGCTTATTAATACCAAAAAATTATGCCCAGTAATTACGCCTCTATTGAAAATCTGTTAGATGATAATATTGATGAAGATAGCGTCCAAGGCAGACTAATAAAAAAACAAAAAGAGATAAAAATTAAAGAAATGGAAGAAAAAACTCAAGCGGCTGCTCAAGCTGCTGGTTTAGATTATGTAAACTTATTTGGATTCCCCATAAACTCCGAGGCTATCTCTTTAATACCAGAGACTGAAGCTAAAGAGAAAAGAGTAGTTTGTTTTTTCTATGATGGCAAAAGAATACGGCTAGGAACCACCAACCCTCAAGCCACAGAAGCTTTAGAAATAATGAAAGAGCTAAATGAAAAATATTACACCGAAGGTAAAGCCTATTTAATTTCTACCCATAGTTTTGACTATGCTATGGAGGCCTATTCCAAGGTTCCTAAACTTAAAAGATATGAGGGTGGAGTAGAAATAAAGCCTGCTGATTTAGAAAAATTTAAGGCTGATATTGAAAACTATAAAAACCTTAATGAAAAAGTTAATGAAGTAAATATATCTGATATAATCACTTTAATTTTAGCCACTGCTTTAAAGGTGAGCGCTAGTGATATTCATATAGAAGCTGGTTCTCAGGGTGTGGAAATACGTTTTAGAATTGATGGTGTTTTACAACCAGCAGCTATTATAAATCAAGATAAATGGAAGAAGATAATTTCTCGTTTAAAACTCTTAGCCGGAGTTAAAATAAATATTGAAGGTAACCCCCAAGATGGACGTTTTAATATTGTTATGCCTAAGGAAAAAATTGATGTTAGAGCTTCTTTTTTGCCTACTGCTTTTGGAGAAAGTGTAGTTTTAAGAATACTTAAATCAAGCTCTGCTCAAATGTCTTTTGAAGATTTAGGTTTAAGAAAACAAGCTTATGAAATTTTAAAAAGAGAAATACAAAAACCTAATGGCTTGATTTTAACTACTGGACCAACTGGCTCAGGCAAAACTACCACCCTTTATTCTATATTAAACAAGCTCAACTTGCCTGGCACTAAAATTATTACCTTAGAAGATCCAATTGAATATCAATTAAAGGGTATAAACCAAAGTCAGGTAAATACTAAAAAAGGCTACACTTTTGCTAATGGTCTTAGATCAATTTTAAGACAAGATCCTAATATTGTGATGGTGGGAGAAATTAGAGACTTGGAAACTGCTGAAATTTCAGTGCAAGCCTCTTTAACTGGACATTTAGTGCTTTCCACTTTACACACCAACGATGCCTCCGGTGTTATTCCTCGCCTGATTGACATGGGCGTTAAACCCTACTTTTTAGTTCCTTCTATAAATGCTGTTATTGGTCAAAGGCTGGTAAGAAAACTTTGTCCTCATTGTCAAAAAGAGCACCAATTAAATGAGGAAGAGTTAGAGACTATCAAGAAAATTTTAGCTGTAATTTCTCCCAAAACTAACGTTGATGTGCCTTCAAAATTACCAACCATGTATCAAGCTTCCGAGGAAGGCTGTGACAAATGCCATTACACTGGCTACAATGGACGTTTAGGAATTTATGAAATATTTTTAATGACTGACAAAATTAAACAGTTAACCATGGACTCTGCTCCAGCCTTTAAAATTATGCAAGAAGCCATGCAAGATGGCATGTTAACCATGCTTCAAGATGGCGTTTTAAAGTGTTTAGAAGGTAAAACTAGCTTGGCGGAAATCTATAGGGTCAGTGGGGATATTGACTATATTAATGAGCTCTATGATATTGTTATTTCTGAAACTATTGGTCGTGGCATAAAAATAAAAGCTGAGGATGTTAAAGAGGCTAAGGACTTAAGCCAAAACCTAGATAAAGTTGACTCAACTTTTGAAAACACTAATACTGATAAAATTTTTAATTTAGTTCTAGCCATGGGATTAGAAGCAGGTGCGGGCGATATTCATATTGAACCCACTGACAAGAATGTTAAAATAAGGTTTAGAATCGATGGGGTTTTACATGATATTGTTGAACTTGATAAAAGTCATTATTTACCTCTACTTTCACAAGTAAAAATACTTATTGGCGTAGCCACTAATGAAAAAAAGGCCACTATGGATGGTCGCTTTAGTATATATTTACCTGATAAAAAATCTGATAGTAGAGTTTCTATTATCTCTGGTGGTTACGGAGAAACCATTGTTATTCGTTTACTCTCTAACCAAGCTGTTAGCTTAAAATTAGAAGATTTAGGTATTTCCCAATATTCTTTAGAACCACTGATTAGATCTACCTCTAAAACTAAGGGCATTATTATTACTACTGGTCCCACAGGCTCAGGTAAAACCACCACCTTGTATGCTATTTTAAATAGGTTAAATAAACCTGATGTAAAGATAATTACTGTAGAAGATCCAATTGAATATCAAATGGCCGGCCTTATGCAAACTCAGATCAACAACAAGGAGGGTTATACTTTTGCTGCTGCTATGAAATCTCTGCTTCGTCAAAATCCTAACATTATGATGATTGGAGAAATTAGAGATGAAGAAACTGCTAATATAGCTGTAGAGGCTTCTTTAACTGGACACTTAGTATTATCTACCTTACATGCTAATAGTGCCGCTGGAGCCATTAGTCGTTTAGCTGGTCTAGGAGTCTCTAGACAGCTTTTAGCTAGCTCTATGGAGTGTTCTATTGGACAACGGCTAGTTAGAAGAGTTTGTGAACATTGTAAAAAAGAGATAAAGGTAAATGCTGAGCAACAAGAAAAAATAAACAGCATCCTAGAAACCTTTACTGACCCAGCTAAATACGGCTTAGACCAGAATTTAAAATTCTTTGCCGGCGAAGGTTGTAGTTATTGTAATAATATCGGCTATAAAGGACGTTTAGGTATTTATGAAATTATGGAAATGTCTCCAGATATTAAAAAAGCTATGCAATCAAATGAGGTTATAGACTATGAAATAGAACAATTAGCTCTTAAAAATGGCATGGTAAATGTTATGCAAGATGGGCTTATTAAAGCTTCGAAAGGTTTAACTAGTTTAGAAGAAATTTTTAGAATTTTAGATTAGAATAAAAAATAATTTTTAATTACAACTTTATATGATAAAAGCTACCTTTATAAATAACTTAAAAACTTCTTATAAAAACAAAAACCAAGAAAGAGGAAAAATAATTAGACTAAGCAATCCACTGCTCCATGATTCAAAAAGAATAATTTTTGCTTTACATAGAATGGAAACAGACAAAGCCGGCAAAGAATTAAACCGTCTTGAAGATGACTTAAAAAAATTACAAAAACAACTCGGAGCCTCTCGCTTAGAACAAGAAGGTTCATATAAAGCAGCCGTGGAAGAATATTTAGAAGCTAAATTCTTCTATAACTGGCAACAAGAAAAACCCATAGAAAAAATTAAGGGTCTTAATATAAGCCATGACTCCTATTTAGGAGCCTTGTCTGATTTATGTGGAGAAATTGCTCGCTACTGTGTTAATCAAGCTGCTAAAAGGAACACTGAGGCTGTAGAAAAAGGTTATCAAGATGTTTCTCAAATACTATCTTATTTAACTGAATTTGACTTTACTGGTTATCTTAGAACTAAATACGACCAAGCCAGGGGACATCTTAGAAAAATTGAACAAATAAACTACGATATAAATATTAGAAGCTAACATGAAAATAGCTATTATTTCGGATATTCACGATAATTTAGAAAATCTAAATAAGTTTTTAAGCTGGGCTAATGAAAATAAATTAGATTTGCTTATATGTGCTGGTGATGTTACCAATGAAGAGAGTGTAGAAAGGCTAGCAGCCGGCTTTTTAAAAACTATTTACTTAGTAGCTGGCAATGCTGAACTTTATGATCCTAAAGTTTTAAATGATAATAAAAATGTGCATTATTTAGGCAGAACTGGAGTTTTTTCTGTGGCTGGTTATACAATAGGTCTGTGTCATGAACCTTATTTTATTAACCAACTCTTAGAAAAAAGACCTGACTTAGAAATGATTTTCTATGGTCACACCCATAAACCCTGGATAGAGGAAAGAGAAGGGGCTAAGATTATAAATCCCGGCACTTTGGGTGGAGTTTTCTATAGACCCACCTTCGCCCTTTGGGATAATAGTGAACAAAAAATAGACTTAAAGCTACTGGAATTAATTTAAAATTTTTATGTTAAACACAAAAATACTTAACACAGCTTTAAAAGCTGTAAAAGAATCTGGGAAAATGCTTATTAAAGAATATGAGAACTTTGATAGAAATAAAGTGAGTTTTAAAGCTAGAAACGAAATCTTAACTAAAGCTGATCTTAAATCAGAAAAGCAAATAATTACTACTATTAAAAAGGGCTTTCCCAAACATCAAATACTAGCCGAAGAGTCTGGCAAAAGCCAAGACAACTCAGATTATCTTTGGATTATTGACCCCATAGATGGTACTACTAATTTTTCCATGCACAATCCTTTATGGTCAATCTCTCTAGCTCTGGCTTACAAAAAAGATATAATTTTGGGCATAGTTTATCTGCCCTATCTAAATGAACTTTTTGTAGCTAAAAAAAATAAAGGTGCTACTATGAATAATAAAAAAATTAAGGTCTCAAAAAACATAAAAGATAATGTTATAAACACCTATTGTCACGCCAGAGATAAAAAATATGTAAATCAAGCCATTAAATACTACATTAAACAAAAAACTCATGGACTAGATTGCAGACAGCTAGGCAGTGCAGCTATTGAATTAGCTTATGTTGCCTCTGGGAGAATAGAGTCTATTACTATCCCAGGAGCTAATAGCTGGGATGTGGCAGCTGGCGCCCTGCTAGTTAAAGAAGCTGGTGGTAGAGTTACTGATTTTAAAAATAAAAGCTGGAATTTAAAAAGTGAAAACATTGTAGCTTCTAATGGCAAGGTACATTCGCAGATAATAAAAGTTTTGTAATAAAATTAAAGATCGATAAACACCTAATAACAAAATAACAGCTTGCTTAGCTGTTATTTTTATATAATCTAACAAATTATCTCTCAGTTTAAATCACTCCTTTTAAATATTGACCTGTATAGCTCTTTTTTATTTTGGCCACCTCTTCAGGGCTACCTTCGGCTACTATTTCACCTCCTTTATCTCCGCCTTCAGGACCTAAATCTATCACCCAATCTACTGACTTTATTACATCTAAGTTATGTTCAATAATTAAAACCGTATTACCTTTATCCACTAATTGATATAATACTTTTAAAAGTCTATCAATATCAGCAAAATGAAGACCAGTAGTTGGTTCATCTAGTATATACAAAGTTTTGCCCGTGGCTCTTCTAGAAAGCTCTGTAGCCAATTTAATTCTTTGCGCTTCGCCTCCGGAAAGAGTTGTAGCTGGTTGTCCTAATTTAATATAACCTAAACCTACATCGTAAAGGGTATTTAATTTTTGATAAATAGCAGGAATTCTTCTAAAAAAATTCATAGCCTCCTCCACAGTCATCTCTAATACATCATAAATATTTTTATCTCTATAATATATATCTAAGATTTTTTTACGATAACGCTTACCTGAACAAACATCACATTTAATATACACGTCTGACAAAAACTGCATCTCCACTTTAATATAGCCCTCTCCTGAACAATTTTCACATCTTCCACCAGCTACATTAAAAGAAAAGGATCCGGCATCATAACCTTTTAATTTAGCCTCAGGAAGTTCAGCAAATAATTCTCTAATAGGAGTAAAAGCGCCTGTATAGGTAGCTGGGTTAGATCTAGGAGTTCTGCCAATAGGAGATTGGTCTATATTTATCACCTTATCAATATTTTCCAAACCTTTGATTTCTTTATGTTTTCCTGGAAAGGTTTTAGCTCTATAGAATTTCTTACTCAAAGCTCTGGCTAAAATATCCGTCATTAAGGTTGACTTGCCAGACCCTGAAACTCCAGTAATAGCCACAAACTTACCTAAAGGAATTTTTACATCAATATTTTTTAAATTATGTTCTGAGGCTTTTATAATTTCTATATACTTATTATTCCCTTTATGTTTTTTCTTAGGAGATTCTATTTTTTTTAAGCCAGAAAGATATTGTCCAGTTAAAGATTTCTTATCTTTCTTAATTTGAGTGGCTGTACCTTGAAAAACTATATGACCCCCATGTTCACCCGCTCCAGGACCCACATCTATAATGTGATCAGCTGCTAAAATAGTAGCTTCATCATGTTCTACCACTATAACTGAATTACCCTTATCAGTTAAAGCTTTAAGTGTATGTATTAACTTATTATTATCTCTTTGATGTAAGCCTATTGAAGGTTCATCTAAAATATATAACACCCCTATTAGTGATGAACCTGCTTGAGTGGCTAAACGTATTCTTTGTGCTTCTCCTCCAGATAAAGTGTTAGCTCCTCTATCTAAGGTTAAGTACTCTAGTCCTACATTTTCTAAAAAACCTAATTTTACTTTTATTTCCCTAACAATTGGTTCATAAACTTTTTTATTGCCAAGAGTCATCTTGGTGTCTTTATCAATATTGTTTAATAATCTTTTCAATTCAGTAATATTTAATTTCACAAAATCAGAAATATTATAGCTTAATATTTTTACAGCTAAAAACTCTGGCTTTAATCTCTTACCTGAACAAGCTGAACACAAAAGCACACGCATATACTGATTTAATTCTTGATGAATGTATTGAGATTCAGTTTCATCATATTTTTCTTGTAAAAAAGGGATAATTCCCTGCCAACTATTTTTTCCGTATAAAATAATCTTTATCTTTTCTGCTTCTAAAGATTTTAGACTTTCATCTAAATTAATATCATATTTTTCTGCAGTTTTCTTCATGTCCTTTAAAAGCTGGTTTAACCCAGTAAATCTACATTTAGAAAGTGGCCTAATAGCTCCTTGATTAAAGCTTAGCTTTTCATTGATGATAAGCTTTGGGTCTAACTCCAGTCTTGTGCCTAAACCACCGCAACTAGGACAAGCGCCTTGAGAAGAGTTAAAAGAAAAATCTCCTGGCTTTAACTCAGTCATGTGAAAATTGCAATCCCTACAAACTAAAAAAACTGAAGGGTTGTGCCCACTATCTTTAGAAATATGGCGGGTTAATTTTTTATGACAAACAGGGCAATGAGGGATACCTATTTTAGCAAACATTAATCGTAAATAGTCATAAACCTCTGTAATAGTCCCCACCGTAGAGCGAGGGTTATGAGAAACTGATTTTTGATCAATAGATATGGCTGGAGAAAGACCTTCAATCATCTCCACATCTGGTTTATCCATTAAGTCTATAAATTGTCGGGCATAAGCAGATAAAGATTCAACATACCTTCTTTGACCTTCGGCATAAATAGTGTCAAAAGCTAGAGAAGATTTACCTGAGCCAGACAGTCCGGTTATAACCACAAATTTATTCCTTGGCAACTTTAAACTAATGTTTTTTAAATTATTTACTTTAGCACCTTTTATTTCGATAAATTTTTTTTCCATACAAAAAAACCATTAAACTTATTACTAATAATTTAACTAATATTATATAGCAACTGAGCGCAAAAAACAAGAGCTCCGAATTAAATGATGCAAAATGTAACTATACTCCTATACGATAAATGATTGTAAAATGTAACCATAAACGATTAATAATTAAGGCTTTAAGTTATGGTTATAGAAAAAATGAGTATAAACACTCGAAAAGAATATTTAA
>JAIPJA010000027.1 GCA_021734405.1 Minisyncoccota bacterium | reverse complement strand
GTAAACCTAGAAAATCATTAAACTACTATACCCCATTAGAGGTTATGGTAGAAAACGAACTTTTAATAGATAAATAACAAAAAAACATCCTTAATTGAGGATGTAAAAGTTGCACTTGGGGGTGGAATGCGGGAATTATAAAACTACTTATAGTTTACAATTTTTCAGTAAAATAGTCAAAAAATAAAAACCATAAAATTAAATTATATGTCCCCGCCTATCTCTAGAGAGATAAACGAAAGACGTCGTAGTAATGGTAAAATTTGAAGACTTCTATTTTGTTAGCTTGGTCTATGAGGCGGAAATTAGATCATCTGTACTCTTCCCTAATTAATAATATGGTCTTTATATTTTAAAATATAAAAAACTAGTCTTGCCAGACTCCAATCATATTAGATTATTTATCTATAATTAAAATCTATCAATTTATCTTAAATTGATAGATTTTATTGACAAAGCGTATTAATATGATATAATAAATATACCAGTTATATTTAAAAACTATTCACTAATATTAAACAAATAATTAAGTTTTTAATATTAATAACTATCAATTTAATACAAATTGATAGATAATATAAAGATATGAAATTACCTGAGAAATCACCAAATTGGAAGAATGTCATAAGAAATAAAAGAGAGATAATAACACAAATATTATCAGATCAAGATTTTTATAAAACAGTCTTAGAGTTTAATAAAAAATATTTATATTGGTCTGAATTAAAATATAGAGTAAAAGACAAAGATAAGAGAGAGGCGACATGGGGGGTAATGAAGTTGTTGCGTGACGGGAAAGAAGAAACCTGTAAATTTAAAAAAATAAAATTAAAATATAATATCCTTTCTGATATAAGTAGAAAATTACATTATTTTGATAAGCAATTAGCAGGCAATATAATCTCTCAAACAAACGCCTTGGGTCTTGAAGAAAAATACATCATTTCTTCTCTCATGGAAGAGGCTATTGCTTCAAGTATGATTGAGGGGGCAACAACAACTAGAAAAATTGCTAAAGAAATGTTGCAAGAAAAAAGGAAGCCTAAAAATAAGTCAGAAAAAATGATTTTAAACAACTACAATGCTATAGAAGCTATCACTGCTAGGAAGAACGAGAAATTAACCCCTAAGTTTTTGTTAGAAATTCAAAAAATAGTTACTCGAGATACTCTTAATGATAAAGCTGACGAAGGAAAATATCGCGATAATAATGAAATAATAATAACCGATGAGCTGGAATTTGAAAAAATTGCTCATATGCCACCAGACTATTTAAATATTCCTGAATTAATTACTGAGCTCTGTCGGTTCGCAAACAGTGAAGATGATGAATTTGTTCACCCAATAATAAAGGGCATCATAATACACTTTTTAATTGGCTATATCCACCCGTTTAACGATGGGAACGGCAGAACTGCTCGAACTATTTTTTATTGGTTTATGCTTTCGCGTGGATATTGGTTATTTGAATATATGGCCGTATCTAGACGGATAATAAGATCAAGGAAAGATTATGATTTAGCTTATTTATACACTGAATACGACGAATTAGATTTGACTTACTTTATAAAATATAATATTAGCTGTATTAATGACGCTTTAAAAGACCTTTTTAAATATGTTCAAGAAAAACAAAAAGAACAGCAGGAAACAAGAAGTATTATTGATAAAAATTTAGGATTAAATAGACGACAAATAGATATTGTAAGAAAATTTAGACAAGAACCCAATAAACTGTTCACAATAAAGGAAATAAAAGAATCATATGGCGTCGCTTATGCAACCGCAAGAGCAGACCTTTTTCTGCTCACAAAAAAGAAGGTGATTAAAAAAGAAAATGCAGGCAATGAATTTATATTTATGTTTAATAAATAGGGATAAATTTTATTTTACCCTCCCCTTTTTACAAATTCAACTAAATAATAATTTATTATTATCTTTAATTAACTCCTCTAGAAATTTTTTTACCTGTTCAAAGCTAATCTCATCATGTTTAAAATTTATTGGCTCATGCTCTATGTCATCAAAGTAAACTAAACTTTTTAAAATCAAGTTTATATCAATATCCTTAAACTTTTTCTGACATAAGAGTAAAATTTCCTTAAAATCATAATTTTTAAAGATATAATATAAGTCAATATAATCTTTATTAGTACCCCTACTTAAAATAGCTGATAATTTCATACAGGCAATATCTTCAATTGAAGCTAAATACAAATTATCTTCATCAACACCGGTCCGTAAAAGATTATATTTATAGGAAAAAAAACTTAATTTAATATCCTTATCAATTAAAACCGTTAAAGTATTTTTGTCTTCCTGAATTTTTACAATCTTAAAATCAGAAAAAACTTCTTTAATCTTTAAAAATAAATTATTTGTATCAATATCAATTTTGGTAAAAAAATCAAAATCAACACTATCTCTATGCCCAATTTGCAAAGCTAAAGCTGTTCCTCTAGCCAAATAAAATTCCTCTTTAAAAACTTTTAAAAGTGGCAAAATCTCTAATCTTTTTTTATCTAAAATGTCGTAAAACATGTTTATTTCTTTTAGGTTGAATATTAAAAACCATGGACCAATAATTTAAAGACTTATCATTCCACTCTCCGGGCATTGGGTTTTCTATATATTTCTTTATGTCTTCCTTGTTGTAAATTTTAAACAATAAATCAGTGGCTTCTTTAGTGCCTAAGTTTAAAACATTAGTAATAATCCTTTTTTTGTGCTTTTCAATGTCCATTTTTGAAATATCAAAAGACCAAAGAAAAGGCTTAAATTTTTGAAGTATTTGTTTTTGATTCTTTATCATACATCCTTATTTTAACATAAAACAAGCAAAAAATCAATGAGAATATCAAGATATTTTTTAGTTCAGATCACTTAATTATCCTTATAAATAATAATTTTATTGTCATCCATGCTGATTGTAAAATTATAGCAATGATCTTTTGAGTGTAAATAACAGCGCCTAAAATTTATAAAAAAAACAGACTTGATATTAGGCCTGTTAACTATACGAGAATAATTGAAAGTATTAAAAATCCAAACTAATCATATCAAAATGCTTAATTAAATATTTTTTTATTTGTTGTAATATATACTCATTTACCACGCCAATCTTTTTTACAAATCTACTGTTATTTTTATCAAACGAACTTATATGAGTTACTTTTACTATCGAATCCATAAAAAGATGATTATCACTATCCTTAATAATCTTTATATCATCATCTAAACAATTATTAGTATTACTAGTAATAGGTAATACTGTGATAAGATTTGATAATTTAATAATTTTATTTGAGGAAATAATAATCGCGGGTCTTTCTTTCTGAAATTCGTGACCTTTACTCGGATTAAAATTTACCATCCATATCTCACCTTGCTTCATAAGGAGCTATAATAATCATGCTCTTCTTTTGAAATAGGACCTAAATCTTTTAACGCATCACTCTGGCCAGCTTGCATAAAGTCAGCATCATGATCATTGTGAGAATAAGGTGGCACACGATTAAAAACTAAATTATAATTAATTATTTCTTTATTATCAGTTTCTATCCAAGGAGCATCACCATGGACAAAAATTTCAATACCCCTTGCGCTCATATCAGAATATTTCAAAATAATTTCATTAATAATATTTTTTTCTTTTTCATCTAATATTGATTTATCAGACTCTTTAAGTGCAATATATCTTTTTTGAATCATTCTGTGGTATTTTTGAGTAATTATTTTTAATTCATTATTATTAATCATAGTGTTTACTGTGGAGTTGTATTCTTTAGCTCTTGGCACAGGACCAAACTGAAGCTTAACATAATTCATTCCTGTGATAGGACTACCATTTATTTCATAACTATCAAAATCACAAAAATATAAAAGTTTATATAAAACTGTTTCGCCGACATTTGGTTTACCACCACATTTTTCTAGAATATATAAAATTAAATTTTTAAGCTTTTGGCTGGAAAATAAAAAATCTTGTTGATTTGTTATTTTTTTTGAACTTATTTTTGCCGGTTCTTCATCCCGCAAAAAAGACGCCGGATCAATATTAAAGATTTTTGAAAACCTTATTAACTCTAAAGTCTCTAAATCTCTTTTTCCTGCTTCAATATAGGTTATTGTGCCACGAGAAAAATTCATTTTTTTAGCTAAATCTGACTGACTTAAACCTAAATTTTCTCTTAATAATTTAATTTTATTACCTATTTTTTTTGCTGTTATCATATGCTTACAAATAGAGTATATTATAAATATATCATAGGTCAATGCTATTAACAATAGGTTAAAAATTTTTACATAGTAATAGATTCTAATATAAAAACAAATCTAATATTTAGATCTGTCACTATAATTATATAACTAAAAATAATAAAGTTATAAAAGATATTTAAAACTTAATTTTAAGCGCTTATTCACTATCTGGTTTTTTTAATCTTAAACTTTTAGAATTTTTGGAACTAATAACTGATTTTTTAGTTTGAGCTTCAATGTTTTTTCTCGCATCCCCAGCTATTTTGCCTCCACGCTTAGCCAAATCTTTATTTTTATCTACAACCTTTGGCTTTAATGTTTTGCTTAATTCTGTAGTTGATGTTTCTGCTAGAATATTTAAAGCTAATTCTAAACTTGTCATATTATCTCGTAAATTTTCTTTTTTTAGCCCTTTAAATTTTTTATATTCCTTAATAGTTTTTCCAGCCCATTCCTTAGTCATAATGTTTGTTAAAACTGCAAACTCTAAATTCTCTTTAACTCCAGATTTTCTCCACTGATCGGTAAGTTCTTTACGAAACTGAATTGATTGTAAACGGGCATTAATCCACTGCTCACTATAGCCAAGATTACGATAAGAAATCATAGCTCTATCAATTGCTAATTCTGGATCTTCGGTCTCTTCTATTCTCTCATAACCAACTTTAGCTAACCAAACTTTAAATGGCTCAGCTTTGGGCGAAGGAATAGATTGAATTAATCGAAACAATGTCTCTGTATCCGCAACATCTGTTATTCTCATTTTTCCATCTTTAGATCGCATTTTAAGACCGTTACATTTTGTAACGGTTTCATTCGAGCCTTCATCAAGAAGTCTTTTTTTAAGAACTCTCCAATAGACTTGAGGGTTTTTACTTTCAGTTAAAATTTCAATAACATCCACAACAGAAAAATACCAAAGCTCTTTTTCTTCATCCCAGTGACGACGGACTTGTTTTTCATTAAAAAGTATAATTGTATTATCTTTTTTATTCATACACACATTATATCAAATAGCATCTAAAATTTCTATAAATTTTATATAAAAACTAGGACTAATATTAAATATGCAGAGAATATGCAAGATTATTAAAACTAAAATTTAACCATAATATAATGTTTAAGTCCACGAAAATACTTGACACATTCCTTATGGAAGTGTACACTAAAGATACATCTAAATATTAACACTAATTATATGACTACTAAACTTATAGGGGTAAAGGAGTTTCGTCAAAATATAGCAGAACTTTATAAAAAAGCTAAAAAAAATAATGTGCAATACGTGGTCCTAAATCGCAATAAACCGATCTTTAAAGTCTCCCCTCTCTCAGAAAAAGACATTATCATAGAAAAATTAGCTAGCGATATACAAGAAGCTAGAGAAGAGATTAAAAAAGGAAGGGTTTACGACTTTGAAGATATTTGCAATGAACTAGGACTATGAAGTATAAATTATTGCTAACAAAAAAAGCTAAAAAGGACCTGTCTTCTCTAGAAAAAAATATTCAAAAAAGAATTGCAAAAAAACTAAGATTTTATATTTCAGACAATACCCCCTTAAAACATGCTAAGAAGTTAAGAAATTCAAGGTTAGGTGAGTACCGCTTTAAAATAGGCGATTACAGGGCCATTTTTGATGTAGATAAAGATGGTAACATTATACTTCTTTTAATACTTAGAATTAAACACAGAAAAAATGTTTATTTATAGCCCCACCCTAAATTCTACCCCGAAGAGCAACACTTATCTTTTTTAAAAATCCAAAATAAAAAAATAAAGCTTAAATATAAACCTCTCTTGCTAGCACGATGACGCGGGGTGTTAGGAAAGCTATTCGAACTTTTTTGACCATTAAACCTAAATTCTCAAAAAATAGCCCTAATTTTAGGACTATTTAAATATGCGGAAGGACTGGGATTCGAACCCAGGGTACCATTTCTGGTACACTTGCACTCCAAGCAAGCGCTTTCGACCACTCAGCCATCCTTCCTAATATTAAATTTATATAGAAATTATATACTAATTTAAATATTTTTCAACCACTGTTTTTAAGCCTTCTACTAGTTCATCATTGGAATCAACCACATCTTCCCACTGCCTAGCTCCGATTATAAGGGAGTTGTTTATAAACGTAGTAGGAGCTCCGACTACTCCAAAAGTCTTAGCTTCAGCTACTAAAGATTCTAGCCTATCTCTGTGATTTAAAGAATTAACACACAAATCAAACTCCTCTACATCCATGGATAAATCAGAAACTAAAGCCTCCATATTAGCTAAAGAAAAATTATCCTGTTCAACTTTTGTATACATAGCTTCTCTTACTTGAAAAAATTTACCTTGATCGTTGGCGCACCATAGCGCTTCACTCATATCAGTTACTTCTCCTCGACTATTTATATAAAAAGGTCTAAAAGCAATCGCAACATCATCGGAAAACTCTGCTTTTAATTTATCAATATTTACCCTATAGCCAGCATTTATCTTATCACTATAATCTTCATAAACTATAATCTGCACTGGGGCCTGAAGTGAACCTAAATAAATATCAGACTCATCAATACCTCTAAGCTTTTGCGCCCTATAACTAGAAGCTATAGTCACCGCTTCCCTATTAGTATCTTTCAAGCTTTCAACTTCCACTTGATTATTATTAGCTACTTGCTTATCTTCATTTTTAAATAAAATAGAAATTCTTAAAATTACCGCTACAGCTATTACAGCTATTACAATCATCCAAAAAAAATTATTTTTTTTATTTTCACCCATATTATTAGAATTAATTATTATTTGACTTAATTATTTATTTTAACCCACTCGCGTTTAAGGTAAGCTTGGTTTTTCTAAATGATAATTAGTATTTTCTTGAAAACTTTTAGCCACCTTTAAAATCATGTCCTCTCCTGACTTAGAACCCACTAACTGAAAACCAAAAGGTAAGTCCTTAACAGTCTCTGTCGGTAGAGAAATTGAAGGCAATCCAGCTAAAGAAGGACCGGCTAAAAACTTATCCTCAATATACATATCCAGTGGATTAGTTTTTTCACCGAACCTAAAAGCTGGACCAGTAGCGCTGGGGGTTAAGATTAAATCAACTTCAGAAAACACCTTATCAAAATCAGAAATAATATTTTCTCGAACTCTTTGCGCTTGCAAATAATAGGCGTCAAAATAGCCAGCGCTTAAAACATAAGTACCTAGCATTATTCTTCTTTTAGCCTCAGGGCCAAAACCTTCGCCTCTAGTTTGTAAATAATAGTCTTTTAAATTAGAAGCTTCACTTTTACTAAAACCAAAGCGCAGACCATCAAAACGAGCTAAATTAGAACTAACTTCAGCTGGAGTGATAATATAATAGACTGGAACTGCATATTTAATATTAGGCAAAGAAATATCAATAAAAGTAGCGCCTAAACTCTCTAACTTTTTTCTAGTTTTCAGTAGTGCTTCTTTCACCTCTGGGCTTAAATCTTTTTCATGCTCTTTTACCCAACCAATTTTAGAAACCTTAGAAATATCTGAGACAAATTCCCTGCTTGAATGTAGGTTATCATAACTAGTAGAGTCTTTTTCATCTTTACCAGAAATCACAGAAAAAACCATTTCTGCATCTAAAGCGCTTTTAGTTAAAGGTCCAATAACATCAGTAGAAGAAGTCATAGCAATTAAGCCAAAACGAGAAACTCGACCATAACTAGGCTTTAAACCAGTAATACCACAAAAACTAGCTGGTTGACGTATAGAGCCTCCTGTATCTGAGCCTAGGGCAAATAAACACATATCTGAAGCTACAGCTGAGGCTGAACCCCCTGAAGAACCTCCCGGCACCCTATTTGTATCCCAAGGATTTATACTAGGTCCAAAATAACTATTTTCTGTAGATGAGCCATGAGCAAATTCATCTAAATTAGTTTTTCCCAGTAGCACTGCCCCGGCTTTTTCCAACTTATCTACAACAGTAGCACTGTAGGGGGCAATATAATTTTCTAGCATTTTAGAGCCAGCTGTAGTTTTAATATCTTTAGTAAGTAAATTATCTTTAGCCAAGTAAGGAATACCTAGAAGCGGGCCTGTTTCACCCATCTTAAGCCTTTTATCAGCTTCTTTAGCCTGAGACATAGCTAAATCAGAAGAAACTGTTAAACAAGCCTTTAGCTGGCTATTATGCTTTTCTATTTGCTTTAAACAAGCCTGGGTTAAGTGCTGGCTACTAATTTCTTTTTTATCTAATTGTTCCCTAGCCTGAGCTATGGTTAATTTGTTTAACTGCATTAATTTAATATTCTTTTAACTTTTATATCACCATCCTTGTAATAAGGGCTTTGAGCTAAGGTCTTATCCCTTATATCCTTATCACACTCCTTTATCTCATCTTTTCTTAAAACATTTTTTAAATCATCTTTACTCAAACTACTTCTCACTTTAGTCTCGGCTTCTTGAAGTTGACTTACAAACTCTAAAATATCGGCTAACTCACCTTGAAAATTAACCACTTCTTTCTCGGTTAAGCTTAAATTAGCTAAATTAGCTATTTTTAAAATTTCTTCTTTAGATAACTTCATAAATAATACTTTCTAATTATTTACTTGAATTATTTATTTTCAAGCATATTTAAAAACTCAGTCTCATTAAGTATTCTAACCTCTAACTTTTTAGCTTTCTCATATTTACTGCCCGGCTCGCTACCAGCTATTACATAGTCAGTATTTTTACTAACACTAGAGACAACTTTTCCTCCTAATGCTTTAATTCTATCTTTAGCCTCTGCTCTTGTCAAACTATTTAAAGAACCAGTTAAAACAAAACTCTTATCTTTAAAGATCTGGGAATAGACGGTTTTTTTAGGTAAAATCAACTCAAACTCATATTTAAATAGTTTAGCTACAAAAGCTAAGCTATCTTTATCATGAAAAAAATTAAACAAACTAGAAGCTATAGCTGGACCAAAATCTTCAAATACTTGCCAGTCTTCTTGGCTATATGACTTAAAAAATTCAATTAGCTCAAGTGGTTTGACTACCTTTTTCTGGCTATTAAATTTAGAGTTAGTAAAAGCTTTAGCTAAAACTTGAGAAGACTCTTCTCCTACCTGTCTTATGCCTAGAGCGTAAATAAGGCGATATAGATCTCTGCTTAGGCTTTCAGAAATAGAAGTAATCAAGTTCTCAGCTGATTTTTTGGCAAATCTTTCTAAAGGTAATAGATCATCTACTTTTAAAGAATAAAGGTCAGCACTATCTGAAATTAATCCAGCCTCTAAAAGTTGAGCTATGAGCTTATCCCCTAAACCATCAATATTCATAGCTCCTTTAGAGGCAAAGTGGACAATATTTTGAAAGTTAATAGCCCCACATTTAGAATTAGGACAACGTAAAACTGCCTCACCTTCTGGTCTAATTAAAGGGCTGTGACAAACCGGGCAAGTGCTAGGTATTTTTATATTTTTCTCTTCACCAATTCTTAAATTACTTAAAACTTTAACTACCTTAGGTATAACATCACCAGCTCTTTCTACTATAATAGTGTCATTGATTTTTATACCTAAACGCCCTATTTCATCAATATTGTGTAAAGTAGCTCTAGAAACTGTAGCTCCGCCTACATTAACTGGTTCTAATATAGCGGTAGGAGTTAAGGCTCCAGTTCTTCCTACCTGCCAAATAACTGCTTTTAGCTTAGTTGTAGCTTGTTCAGCAGAAAACTTGTAGGCCATCATATAGCGTGGGGCTTTACCTACCACACCTAAAACTGGCCAAATTCTTAAATCATTTACCTTTACCACCATTCCGTCTATTAGAAAACTTAAAGTATCTCTTTTTTTCTCCAAGTTTCTATATAAGTCAAAAACCTCATCTAAATTAGAACATAGTTTATTGTGCTTTAAAGTTTTAAAGCCTAATAAGCCTAAAAACTTGTCTTCAATTTCTCTAGTTTTTAAAATACTCTTTAAAGTAGAAGAACCAGCTAAGCCATAGACAAAAAAAGTCATTTTTCTCTTAGCGGCTATTTTAGGATCTAATTGACGAATAGAACCAGCTACAGCATTTCTAGGATTAGCCATTACATTTAAGCCCTGCTTCTTGTATTCTTTATTCAAACTCTCAAACACTGATTTTAGCATTACAGCTTCGCCTCTAATATCTATTTCCAAGTTAAAAACTATTTTCTTAGCCTCACTTATTTCCTCTGAATTTAAACCTAAGCTTTGCCAGTCTTTATCACTTAAATTTCTTAAAGTCAAAGGTATGCTAGAGATAGTTTTTACATTTAAAGTTACATCTTCTCCAACTTGTCCATTGCCTCTAGTAGCCCCTCTTAAAAGCACTCCTTTATTATATGTTAAAGAAATAGCCAAACCATCTAGTTTTAATTCGCAATAATAGTCAAAAGCTTCAGCCTTACCAGTATTTTCCCTATATACTTTCATAATCCTATCTTCCCAATCTTTCATATCATCCTTTGAAAAAGCATCAAACAAAGACAAGAGTCTTTCTTTGTGTACAGCTTTTTTAAATTTATCTAAAGGCTTGCCTGCCACTCTTTGAGTTGGTGAATTAGGACTTACAAACTCAGGATAAGCTTGTTCAAGTTTAAATAGCTCATTTTTTAAAGCATCTAAAGCTCCTTCACTGATCTCCTCTTTATCTAAAACATGATAAAGATAGCGATGATGATCTATCTCTTGTCTTAACTTATCTATTCTTTTTTTAGCTTCAGCCTTATCCATTTTTTAATTTATTAAAACTCAAAAGCTTTTAAAAACAAGTCCTTAATATTTTAAAACAAAACAAAAAATTGCTTTTACTACTTAAGCTTAAATATTTTAATCCTTAACACATTATAATTATATCATTTTAAATAAAAAGAAAAAACCACTTCTAAAAGAGAAGCGGTTTTTCTATATTTCTCAAAAATTATATTATTCTGTAGCTGGTGTCTGTTGAGCGTTTTCTCCGTTTTGAGTTGCGCCAGTGCTTTGATTAATAAAGTTTACAATTTGTTGAACAGCCTGGGTGTTAGAACCTACAGCTTGCTCTAATTGAGCAGTTCTTCTTTGCACGTTTGACAACTGAAGCTGGAAAGAAATAAATAGCATGGCTAAGATACCCACTACTATTCCCACTACCAGCATGTAAGATGATTCTTTCTTCATAGTGTTAATTAAATATTAATATTTATATTTGTATTATAGCAAAGTTTAAAAATTATGTTAAGAGCTAAAATAAAGAGTGAAATAATTTTTTAACAATGAAAAAATACAGTCAATTAATATAGAAACGATTTAATTAATAATTATTTTAATATATATAACAAGACAAAGAAGCTTCTCTCCAACCTAAACCGCCTAACTCTAATTCTTCATTAATACTGCCACACCACTCTAATGACAGACCACTACAAGTTCTTGTCTCTGCTTCCCAGCTACCTCCACTCGCCTCACAGCTTTGACCCATAGAATCAGCCTTAGATAACCTTTCCCAGTTTTTGTTGTAATAAACAACATTATCTATATCGCATCTAAACTTTTCTCCTCCTTTAAAAACACCACCTGACTCTTCACAGCTAGTTTTCATTTCCCCTAGTCTTTCCCAAGCTTGATTATTATAAATTTCAGAGCCAATTCTACATTGATTACCTTCTCCACCTAACCAAGTTCCACCGCTGTCTTGACAACTTTCTTTTAAAGTAAAAATTTGTACCCAATTACCAGGATAAACCACTCCTTCAATTTTACATTCAGTATTTTCACCACCCAGCCACTCACCTCCAAACTCATTAATACAAGAGTCTTCCATTTCATCTAAAACCATCCACTTGCCTCTATAGAAAACATCATCATCAATTTCACAAGCTTCATCTACGCCCCCGAACCACTTACCTTCACTTTCTAAACAAGACTCTTTATTATCTTTAAAAGTCTCCCAATTAACCATTTCCCAATCTCCATATTGCCACAAATCACCATCAATTTCACACTCATAATACCTTGAATCAGAAAACCATGTTCCGTTTAAATCTTCACAACTTTTCTTTAAAATTTCTGCTTTTTCCTCATTATACACATGACAAAACTGACGATCTTTTACCCAAGTGCCACCATCTTCCTGACACTTACTTTGCTGAAGCTTTAAAATATCCATTTCTTGAGAAATTAAATTATTTTTAGTGGTTTTATTAGACTCGTTATTGTTAGTAAAACTGGAAGCTAAGTACCACGCCACTAGTATAACTAGAGTGATAACCAAAATAATTGTGAGTATTTTATTTTTTTGCATGTAATTATTGATTATTGTAAAGATTATAAATCCTGAATACAACGAACAGAATAACCCCCAGCACGACTAGTGTTGCTGACCGAAGCGCCTCCGCCATAATCAGAATAAAAGACCAAAAAGTAAATTTCATCTAAATATACAGAAGAACTTAAAGCATGCCCCCAAGAACCATTGTAATAAAAAGAACCTGTTTCAGAATGACGTAAGCCGCTTGATGGCCATTTTAAAGATGAACTATAAGCACCGGTAGCATCATTTGTGGCCCAACTCAATCTTTCAGTATTTAATTCATTTGTCGTAGGCAATCTCCATTCAGATGGACAGGGATTATTTGTCCCTATTACTCCCTGCCACAGATTATCATTTTTAGGATTACGCCAATCATATGGATAACTTCCACTTACAATAAAATCATCATGCCCAGGATTATCAGATGAACTTAAATTTGAAGTAGTATTTGAAGTTCTCAGTTGATGACCGTCATCATCTCTTCCCCATTGAAAAAGATCACCATAGCAAGAACTATCACTTTTTGAAACGCACACCTGAGATGCCCCTAAATTTCTATCTAGCCAACATTTACCATTTTTGAACACAGTTCCATAAACAACTGGGGATCCGTTATAAATAAAGGTTACTGAATCGCCACAAGCAACAAATTCGGCTATTAAATCTATATCCTCTAAAACATTCATATCAGTCCTTGGATTATCAGTTGAACCGTCAGACCATTGAATAAAAGTATAACCTGAATCAGCAATAGCTTCAACAGTAGTACCATTTCCACCAGAAGTTATAATCTGCTCACTATCACCACTTATAGAGCCTCCAGTCGTAGCAGAATAATTTAAGACAACATGAGAATCGTCACGCACACAACGAACAGATGCCCCGTAAGCTCTATATCTAGAGAGCATTTGAACATTACTTGAAGATGTTATTAGCGTTAAGACATTTAAATTATCAATTGAGGAGCTCCAAATGTAGCCAGTGGAACCAATAAAATTAACATCGCCAAAGGGGAACATACGTAAACCAGGTGTAGTCCATTTTAAAATAGAATCGTAAGCTCCGGCCCTATTATTTGTGTTCCAAGTTAATCTTTCAGTGTCAAGTTCACTGCTAACTGGCAAGCGCCAACCCGCTGGACAAGGATTGTTAATGCCATTTTCTCCTTGCCATAAATTGTCATTTTGAGGATCTCGCCAATCGTATATGTTGGGACTATAACCTTTAATAAAATCATCATGTCCCGGATCATCACTTGAACTTACAGTTGAGGTGGTGCCAGATGTTGAAACCTGATGACCATCGTCATCTCTGCCCCATTGAAAATAACCACCATAAGCTTGGTCGTCATCATAACTTGTAGCTACTCTAGATGCTCCTAAATTTCTATCTAACCAACTTAACCCATTCTTCTCCACGCATTTAGCTGACAAAACAGATCCATTATAATTATAAGTGATTGTATCACCTACATATTCAGTCGCACTATCATAATTACTATCACCACTTAAAACACCCGCCTCGCAGATTCTTGTAATTGGCTCCTTAATACAACCATAATTATTAGGCTCACTATAAGCCGTAACACTTTCACCATGATTAATAGTACCACCCCAAGGCAAATCACAAGTTGGGTCAAGCATGGTTATATTAACCGGGTAATAGGTGCGAAACTGTGCCCATTCAGTCGCAGTAGAAACTGGAATAAAAATTTCTTTAGAAGTATTGTTTTCAATTAGCTTGGCTGTGCCATGCATATCTACTACTATAGAATTACCTGGTGATACTCTGCAAGAACTAGCATCACAAGAATTACTCACCTCAGTTGCTAAAGACTTATCTGTAACAACTAAAATTGAGACAGCAATTAACACGCCAAACACTGACCAAGTTAAAAATGTTAATATTTTTGATTTTTTCATAATGCTATAAATTAAATATACTTAGTGTTAAAATTAGACATAGTTAGTAAACAACACTGACTAATTGATTAACAATTAATTAGTAGCAGTTTAAAATAAACAGCCTGGTTTTTTTAAACTGCTAAACAAA
>JAIPJA010000001.1 GCA_021734405.1 Minisyncoccota bacterium | reverse complement strand
TCAATTCTATCTCTTTCAAACTGATCTATATGTTTATATTTTCGACCTTTACTCTTTACTTTGTGTTTGTTTTCTTCTTTTTTCATATGCTTTTATTCTAGCGAATAAAAGTTGCAATTCAAAACGGAAATTGCGTAAAGAAGTATCCATCTAACCCAAGCCTATCGGGAAGTATAGGCAAAAGATCTTTACATAATAAAAAGGAGTTATTACAAAATGAAGAAAAACATTGGATTTTAGTAGCAATTGTGCTCGTGTTAGCATCGGCTATTTGGACTTTAACCTCGGTTGATTACTTTGTTTTCAAGGTAAAAGCTGTAGCACGTTATAGTGCTGAAAAAATCTTGGACAAAGGTGCCGACAAAGCTATCGATAAAGTCTTTGACTTTATCAAAGATAGGGAAGTGGGAAGAGGGGGTGATGATGTTCATCGTTTGTTTTTGGAGCCAAGTTGTGTTGGCTGGATAGTCAGGAAAGAAGTGATGTTTCAAAACCTGAAGCCTGGTTTCAAAGGGAGTCGTGAAAAATATGATGGCGTTGCATACGCTTCGTGTACTGGCGGACCTAACTATTTTTGGGCAGAATATACCAATAATGCTCCAAAGAGCATTTATAAGCCCATGGTCAATGCATGGCTCCATATGATGGACGCCTGTAAAGCTTACTTTGCTGATCCAGAGAATCTTACAAATTTTGTTGAGTCGAAGATTTTCATAATTAAAAAAAGATTTCAGGAATCATCCCCAGAAACGCAAGCTGCGATTATTCAACTTCTGGAGGAAGTCGTCAATTCTGAAAGACCCTCAAAAGAAGATTTCAACTGCTCTACAGAAAATTACCAAGCCTGTGCTACGGGCTACAAATATGTAGCAAAATTTTTAGAAAGGCGTCGCGCTGAAGGAGGCGATGAATTAGTTGAAACCTACAAGGAATTGGCTAAAGAAATTTTAAGGAGCTTAGACTCCTAACTCCTAATCGATCTTTCAAAAGCCCCACCAACAAATTGGCGGGGTTTTTTCTTTTTTTTTAATTAATATTAATATTAGAAATTAGATTTATATCTTTTAATTCAATTATTTTTAAACATTTAACTATTACAAATAGCTTGACAAAATCTATTTTTATAATCTATAATAAGCACATAAATAAGTACATAATTAAATAGTTTTTTAAACAAAAAAAAAGAAAGGAGTAATAATGGCAAACAGAACTATTAAAGAAGAGGATTTCGGCAGATCTGCAGAAAAAGCCGGCTATGTTATTTGTCAAAATGTTGGCGGAAAGTGCAATATCTGCGGAAGAGATTTTTTTCCTGGCGATTTAACCTGTAAAGGTGGCCATGAAAAAGGAGTGGGGTATTTCAAGTAAAATATTTTTTTCCCTTTCGCTCATTTTCTTAGGCATCAGATAATCTGGTGCCTTTTTTCTTTTTTAGACTCTTTACAAGCCTGTATTTTTTAGATAAGATTAAATTGAAAACTAGTGTATTTTTTAATTTGTATACAAAATTTGAACAAAATGAGACAATCACAACTTTTTACTAAAACAACTAAAGAATTACCTAAAGATGAAGCTAGTTTAAATGCTCAGCTGCTTATTCGGGCTGGTTTTGTGGATAAAATTATGGCTGGTGTTTATGAGTTTTTGCCTTTAGGTTGGAGAGTTTTAAATAAAATTGAAAATATTATTAGAGAAGAAATGGATGCTGTAGGCGGACAGGAAATGTTTATGTCAGCGCTGTCACCTAAAGAAAATTGGGAAAAAACTGGGAGATTAGAAACTATGAATGTATTAATGAAAGCTTTAGGAGCTAATAAGGAGTCACGTGAAATAAATGACGCTGAATATATTTTAAATTCTACCCATGAAGAGGTTATTACTCCTATAGCTAAAAAATTTGCCTTAAGTTATAGGGATTTACCTTTTTCTATTTATCAAATACAAACTAAGTTTAGAAATGAGGCTAGACCCAAGTCAGGGCTACTTAGAGGCAGGGAATTTAGAATGAAGGACTTATACAGTTTCCATGTTAGCCAAGAAGATATGAAAAGATATTATGAAGAAGTTAAGCAGGCTTATTTAAAAATATTTAAACGTTTAGGTATTGGCGCTGACACTTATATCACTTTAGCTTCTGGTGGAGATTTTACCACGGATTTTTCTCATGAGTTTCAAACTGAATGTCAAACTGGAGAAGATGAAATCCATGTTTGTGATAAGTGTAAAATTGCTTTAAATAAAGAGGTCTTAGAGCGTCAAAGTATTTGCCCTGAATGTGAAAATAAAGATTTGCGTCTGGCTAAAGCCTCTGAAGTAGGTAATATTTTTCCTTTAAATACTAAATTCTCCAAAGCTTTTGACTATTATTTTACAGATAAAGAGGGTAACAAACAAATCGTTTATATGGCCTCTTACGGAATTGGCCCTAGCCGTTTAATGGGAGTAATAGTGGAGAAATTTGCTGATGATAAAGGTATGATTTGGCCAGAAAACATTGCTCCTTTTAAGGTCCATTTACTGTCATTAAATCAAAATGAAGAGGCGGATAAGCTTTACGAGGTCTTAAAAGATTTAGGTGTTGAAGTCTTATATGATGATAGAGAAGTTTCTGCTGGTGAAAAAATGGCTGATTCAGATCTGCTTGGCTGTCCTTTTAGAGTGCTGATTAGCGCTAAAACTAAGAGTGCTGGCAAGCTAGAACTTAAATTAAGAGATTCTAATGAAGTGCAAATGTTAAGCGAGAAAGAGCTTATAGAAAAACTAAGTTAATTTTTATATATGTTTTCTAAACTGTTTGGAAAATTAAGCAATGATTTAGGCATTGATCTTGGCACTAAGAATACTTTAGTGTATTTAAAAGATAAGGGCGTGATTGTAAATGAACCTTCAGTGGTGGCTATAAACAATCGTACGGCTGAAATCTTAGAAGTAGGTTTAGCTGCTAAAAAAATGTTAGGCAAAACCCCTGGCCATATTAATGCAGTCAGACCTTTAGTAGACGGGGTTATTTCTGATTTTGAAATTGCTGAGAAAATGATGAAGTACTTTATTAACAAAGTGCATAAAGAAAATTTTACTTTAATTTCTAGACCCAGAGTAGTTATTGGCATACCTTTAGATTTGACTGAAGTAGAAAAAAAAGCAGTTGAAGACGCCGCTAAGTCTGCTGGCGCCCGAAAAGTCTATTTAATAGATGAGGCTATGGCAGCGGCTATTGGAGCCGGCTTGCCGGTAACTGAGGCTACTGCCACTATGATGGTAGATATTGGTGGTGGCACTACAGAAATTGCGGTAATTTCTTTAGGCGGAGTAGTAACCTGGAAGTCTTTACGTTTAGCTGGCAATGAGTTTGACACTAACATTGTTGACTATATTAGAGAAGAATTCAATCTTCTTATTGGCGAACAATTAGCAGAAAATGTTAAAATTAGTATTGGCAGTGCTTTACCTCTAAAAGAGCCCAAAGAAATGGAAGTTAGGGGTAGAGATCTTTTAAATGGCTTACCTAGGGCTATTAAAGTTAATGATGAGCAAGTTAGAGAGGCTATTTCTAAAACTATTGCTAAAATGATTGATAATATAAAGATTACTTTAGAGAATACACCACCAGAGCTAGTTTCTGATATTTATGAAAGAGGTATTTTTTTGGCTGGCGGGGGCTCACTACTTAGAGGTTTAGACAGAGCTATTTCTCAAGCTACTAAAATTCCAGTTAAAATAGTTGAAGACCCTTTATCTTGTGTGGCCAGAGGAGCTGGAGCTTTGTTAGATAATCCAGAGCTTTTAGAAAAAGTAGTTTCTCCTAATAATTTAGAAGCTTAGGTAAAAATATGAAATCAAGATTTTTAAACAAGAAAAGTTTGATTATATTAGCAGCGATTATGCTGCTGATTTTTTTACATCTCTTAGGTTATTTATCTCCAGCAGAAAGGCTGGTAGTTAGATCTGTTAATAGTTTAGGCTCTTTTTTTCACTCTTTAAGTATTAAAGTAAATGAAAGCTTTAAACCTTTGCCAGATAAAAAAACTTTAGAAGAAGAGCTTCAAGAAATGAAGTCAAAATATACTCAAGCCTTAACCGATCAGGCTAAGTGTGAAGAAGTTTATAGAGAAAATGAAGAGTTGCAAGACTATTTAAATTTTTATTTAGAACATGAATACACCTATGTTATGGCTGAAATAACGTCTAAAGAAAATTTATTAACCGCTGGCAGCAGAGAGTCTAGTATTTTTTTAAACAAAGGCGAATCTGATGGTATAGAAAAAGATATGGCGGTTATAAATAGCGATGGCGTGGTGGTAGGTAAAATTATTAAAGTAAGTGTTGATAATTCTCAAGCTTGTTTAAGTATTGATGAGGATTGTAAGTTGGCAGCAAGTATTATCTCGGAAAGTCAAACTCTGGGTATAGTCTCTGGTAATTTAGGACTAACTATTTCTATGGATTTTATTCCTCAAAATCATGAGTTAAAAGAAGGGGATTTAGTTATTAGCTCTGGCTTAGAAGAAAATATCCCTCCAGGGCTTTTAATAGGCACAGTTTCTAGAATAAATAAACAAAATAATGAAATTTGGCAACAAGCTATATTAGAACCTCTTTATGATATTGATAAATTAAGAATTGTGTCAGTTGTTAAGCCTTAAAATATGAGTAAATATTTTAAAATTATAGCCCAATTATTACTTTGGTTTTTTTTAGTAATTTTTCAAATTAGCTTTATTTCTAGTCTTAATTTTCCTTTCTACAATCTACCTTTATTGCTTTCAGCTTTAAGCTTTTTAATTATTTTTAAAAAAGATAACCAAGCTATTTGGCTGGTATTTTTAGTGGGTTTTATTTTTGACATTTTTTTCTTTTATCCCTTTGCCTTATTCACTTTAAGCCTGGTTGTATGTTTTGGAATTTTAAAATTTCTACAAGTAAACTTTTTAACTAATAGATCTTTTTATTCAGTTTTAGCTTTAAGCTTGTTTTTTATACTTGTTTTTAATCTAGTTTTTAATTTATTCTATTTTATACTTAATTTAACTAGCGCGGAAATTAACTTTTTTCTTTTTCAGGCTACTTTTTGGCAAGATTTAGCTTATCAACTATTTTTCGCTTTTATTTTAGAGGTTATTTTTTTCTATGCCATTAGTTTAAAAAGTCGCGGTTTAAGGTCTGATTTTTTGGAAAGAACTTAATTTATGCTACAATAATATTAAGTTTTAAATATGAGAAAAAAGACTATCATTACTTTAGGTGGAGCCACTGAGGATATAAATATTTATCCTAGCGAAGCTATTGTAATTAACAATTCTAAAGATATTTTAAGGCAGAAACTGTTAGCTTTTGAGTATGGAGCTAAAATTAGTATTGATACTTCAGTTGCTACTTTTGGTGGTGGGGCTGCTAATGCTGCGGTTAATTTTGCCAACTTAGGTTTTGAGTCCAGTTTTCTAGGCGTGCTGGGCACGGATGAAAGAGCTAAGAGAATATTAAACAATTTTAAGACTCATAAAGTTAATACCTCTTTAGTTAAAAAATGTTTAAAGATTGGCACGCCTTTTTCTATTATAGTTATAGGACCAAAAAAAGAGCATGTAGCTTTTGTTTATCGTGGTTGTAAGGATAAGTTATCTTTATCTGAAAAAGATAAAAAAGCTATAGCTAAAGTTGACTGGCTCTATATTACTTCTTTATCTGGAAATTGGAAAAAGATTTTGAGCCAGGCTTTAAAAGAGGTTAAAAACGTGGCTTGGAATCCAGGTGCTTTGCAGTTGCGATTAGGGGCTGAGAAATTAAAAAAATTTTTAAAACAAACTACAGTTTTGTGTTTGAATAAGGATGAAGCTATTGAATTAGTTTTAAGCTCCAAAGAAGGTAAAAACAAGAGTAGAGTATTTTTAAATAATTTAGATAATTTGTTAAAGGCAGTTTATGATTTAGGTCCAAATATAGTGGTTATAACCAGTGGGCGCGAAGGAGCTAAAGTCTATAATGGTGAAAAAATATATTCTCAAGGTATTATTGAAGAAAAAAAATTAGCTGACACTACTGGAGTAGGCGATGCTTTTAATTCAGCCTTTATAGCTGGGTTAGAAATATATAACCAAGATATTTCTAAAGCTTTACTTTTAGCTGCTAAAAATGCCAGTTCTGTTATTTCTAAGCCTGGAGCACAAAACGGGCTTCTAACTAGGAAAAATTTATGATAGAAGGAGTAGTCATAAAATCTTTAAAAAAATATAATGATAATAGAGGCTATTTAACTGAAATTTGGAGAAGTGATGAGTTGGAACATAAACCAGAGATGAGTTATATTAGTTTAACCTTGCCAGGCGTAGTCAGAGGCCCTCATGAACACCGTTATCAAGCTGATTGTTTTATTTTTATTGGACCAGGTGATTTTGATCTTCATTTATGGGACAGAAGAGAAGAATCTTCTACTTTTAAACAGTATGAAAAAATAAGAGCTGGTGAGAGTGAGCCACTTTTAGTAGTGGTGCCTCCGGGCGTGGTTCATGGTTATAAATGTGTTTCTAAAGAGCCAGCTTTAAGTATTAATTTGCCAGATAAGCTTTATAAAGGCAAAGACAAAAAAGAAGAAGTTGATGAAATTCGTTGGGAACAAGATAAAAATTCTCCCTATAGAATTGAGTAAAATTAACTTAAATATATGTCTGATTGTATTTTTTGTAAAATTGTTAAAGGAGAGGTTTCCAGTTATCGTATTTATGAGAATGATAAGGTTTTAGCTTTTTTAGATAAAAATCCTACCAGCCCAGGTCATTTGCTAGTAATACCTAAAGATCATTATGAAAATTTAGAGGAGATAAGTGAAAATTTTTTAGCTGAAGTAGTAAAAGTGGTTAAAATAATGGGTCAGAAAGTTAAGGAAAAATTAAATTATCCCGCCTATAATGTTATACAAAATAATGGAAAAGAGGCTGGACAAATAATTGATCATTTGCATTTTCATGTTCTTCCTAGAAAAAGTGATGATGGCTTAACTTTTCCTTCTGGTCAAGAAGTTAAGGAAGAAGACTTGCAGGAAATTCAAAATAAATTAATAAGATAATAATATGAAACTACTTGTAACTGGCGGGGCTGGCTTTATTGGTTCTAACTTTATTCGCTATTGGGTAAAAAAATACAGTAATGACAGTATTATAAACTTAGATAAATTGACTTACGCTGGTAATCTAGAGAATTTAAAAGAAGTTGAAAATTTATCTAATTATAAATTTATCCAAGGAGATATTTGTGACTTATCACTTTTAGATAAGTTAGCTTATCAAGTTGATACAATTGTTCATTTTGCCGCTGAAAGTCATGTGGATAGATCAATTCTAAGTAGCGCTGATTTTGTAAAGACGAATATAGAAGGCACCAGAGTTCTTTTAGACATAGCGCTAAAGCATAAAATAGGAAGATTCCATCATGTCTCCACTGACGAGGTTTTTGGTAGTCTTGATTTAGATAGTGAGCCTTTCTCAGAAACAACTCCCTATGACCCTAGGAGCCCATATAGTGCTTCTAAGGCTGGTTCAGATCATTTAGTTAGAGCTTATTTCCACACCCATAAACTGTCTGTAACTATTTCTAATTGTTCTAATAACTTTGGTCCTTATCAACACGTAGAAAAATTAATTCCTCGCTTTATTACCAACTTACTTCAAGATAAAAAAATACCAGTTTATGGTCAAGGAAAAAATATACGAGATTGGTTGCATGTAGAAGACCATGTAAAAGGTATTGAAGCAATTTTGCAAAAAGGGCGTTTAGGTCAGACCTATTGTTTGGGAGGTAACCAGGAAAAAACTAATTTAGAAATTACTAAAGATATATTAAGATTAATGGATAAGAGTGAAGATTATATTGACTATGTAGATGACCGCCCAGGTCATGATTTGCGTTATGCTATTTCTTTTGAAAAAGCTCAAAAAGAATTGGGCTGGGAGCCAAAAATAGAGTTTGAACAAGGCCTACAAGCAACCATTAATTGGTATAGAAATAACGTTCTTTGGTGGCAAAAATTAAAATAATAAAAAATTTAAATAAATAACTTTTAATTTTAAAATTATGTCTGAAAGAATTTTTATCATCGAAGATGATGCTAACCTTCTTTATGGGCTTCAATCTAGATTTAGTTCTGAGGGTTATGAAGTAGAAACTTCTATGGGGGAAGAAGATGGGCCAGAGCTTTTAAGTTTAATAAAGAGAGGGAAATTTGATTATTTAGTTTTAGACGTTATCTTACCTAAACACGATGGCTTCAATTTAATTGAAGAGATAAGATCTGATGAAACTATTGCTGATACGCCAATTTTTATTTTTACTGATTTAAGTGAAGCTGACGGCAAAGCCAGAAGCGAGGAATTGGGTATAAATTATTATTTTGTGAAAAGCGATTTCGATGTTAATGAATTTGCTGATAAAGTTGTTAGGATTATAAGTAATAAGGAGAAGATGGAAGAAATGGAGTAAGCTTGACTTTTACCTATAAATAAAGCTAATATATATTATTATCCCAGTATTTTATGTTTGCTAAAAGAATAGGCATTGACCTAGGAACAACTTATACTTTAGTTTATTTACCAAAGAGAGGTATTGTTATTAATGAGCCTTCAGTAGTGGCAGTAGCCATGGAGGACAGAAAGATTTTGGCAGTTGGTAATGAAGCTAAAGACATGTTAGGCAGAACTCCTGACTCTATTATTGCGGTTAAACCTCTAAAAGAGGGAGTGATAGCTGATTACAGAACTACTGAGGCTATGATTAGATATTTTATTAATAAAACTTTGGGTAATGTACGTTTTTTCCGCCCAGAGGTAATGGTGGCAGTGCCAGCAGGGATTTCCTCAACTGAAAGAAGAGCAGTGATAGAGGCTACTATAGCTGCTGGAGCTAAGGCCGCTTATATTATCAAAGAGCCAGTAGCTGCTGCTATTGGGGCTGACATACCAATTGGTTCAGCTACGGGTCATATGATTGTAGATATTGGTGGAGGTACAGCTGAAATGGCAGTGATTTCTTTAGGTGGAGTAGTTTCTTCTACTTCAGTTAGAGTAGGGGGAGCTAAATTTGATAACGCTATTTTAGATTTTGTAAAGAAAAAATACAGCTTAGCCATTGGCGAGAGAACAGCTGAAGAGATAAAAATAAACATTGGTAGCGCCTTGTTTATTCAAGAGAAATTGAGTATGGAAATAAGAGGTAGAGACATTGTTTCCGGTCTGCCTCGTTCTATTATGGTAAATAGTGATGATGTTACTGAAGCTATTCAAGGAGAATTAGAGTTAATAGTAGCCGCAGTTAAAAGAGTTTTAAACGAAACACCTCCAGAATTAGCTGCTGATATTATGGACAAGGGTATAGTGCTTTCTGGTGGTAGCGCTCTGCTGAGAAATATTGACCAGCTCTTTGCTAGAGCCACCGGAGTTCCTTGTTATATAGCTGATGACGCTCCTTTATGCGTGGCTAAAGGCACAGGCATAGCTTTAGAAAATTTAGATTCATATAAAAGATCGATTTTAGCAACTAAATAAATATGGTTATAGGCATAGATGCCAGTCGAGCCAATAGAGAACACAAAACCGGCACAGAATGGTATTCTTATTACTTGATAAAGCATTTGGCTCAGATTGACAGTAAAAATCAATATATTCTCTACTCTGACAAACCTTTAAATAAAGGGCTTTCAGATCTTTTAAGCTCCGAACCAGACGATAATTTACTTGAACCAAAATTTGATAAATACGGTTATCAAGTAATAAAAAGTCCTCATAATAATTTCAAGGCCAAAATTTTACGTTGGCCTTTTTCTTATATTTGGACCTTGGGTAGATTTTCTTTGGAAATGATATTGCGTAAACCTGATGTACTTTTTGTACCAGCTCACACCATCCCCTTATTTCACCCCAAAAGAACTATTACTACCATACATGACATTGCTTTTATGAGAGCTAAAAATATTTATCAAAAGCAAGTTTCTTTACAACAAAAACCAGCTATTTTTAAAAAGCTTGTAGGCTTTTTAATAAAAGTGATAACTTTAGGAAAATATAGTTTAAATAATTTAGATTATCTTAAATGGTCAACTACTTTTGCCCTGCAGACAGCTAAAAAAATAATTACAGTTTCTAATTTTACTAAAGAAGAGATTATCGATGTTTATAATACGAAACCAGAAAAGCTGACGGTTGTTTATAACGGCTATAGCGAAAATCTTTATCGTCCCATTACTGATAAAGAAAAAATTTCTGAGATTTTATCTAAATATGGAATTGGTGGAAAATATTTTCTTTATGTTGGTCGTTTAGAAAAGAAGAAAAATACGGCTAGGCTAGTAGAAGCTTTTGCTATTTTAAAAGAAACTTATCCTGAAATAACTCATAAATTGATTTTAATTGGTGATGCTAGTTATGGTTATGATGAAGTTAAATACTTAATAGATGAATACGGCCTAGAGAATCAAGTAATTATGTTAGGTTGGGTAAAAGAGACAGATTTACCTTACATTCACAACGGAGCTGATGCTTTTATCTTTCCGACTCTTTACGAAGGTTTTGGTATCCCCGTAGTTCAAGCTTTAGGTTGTGGACTACCAACAGCTGTTAGTGATATTAAGGTGATGAGGGAAATAGGTAAAGACAGTGTGGTTTATTTTAATCCTTATGATAAAGACGCTATTGCCTGTGCTATGTATAATATTATAAAGAATCAAAGTTTAAGAGAGGAATTAAAAACTAAAGGTCTTTTAAGAGCTCAAGATTTTTCCTGGAGGAAGTGTGCTGAAGAGACTTTAAGAGAGATAGAAAAGATTTAAGTATAAGAATATTAATTTAGTTAAATAGTTTTTTTAACAAAAAAAGGAGTAAAAATGTATGATATAAAAGTTTATGTTGCTTGCGCCCTTACTCATGCGCCTGAGAGTTTTAAATTAGAAGTAGAAAAATTCAAAGAAAAATTAAGCAAAATTTGTCATATGCTTTATTTTAAAGGAATTTCTGATAAAAACTCTCCACGTGAGGTTTATTTACATGACATCAGGGCTTGCGTTGAAGAGGCTGGTTTAGTAGTAGCTATTTGTGATCATGCCTCTATTGGTTTAGGTTATGAAATTGCTGTTCAAGCCGAGAAAAAACAAGGAGCTGTTTTAGCTGTAGCTTCTAAAGATGCTTTAGTTACCAAGTTAATTTTAGACCCTCCTTTAAAGGACTTTAGTTTTAGGAGATATGAAAACCTAATTGAAGATGTTTATGCCATGGTTTTAAAAAAGTTAAAGCAAATGACTTTATTATCTTCGGTTATAGAGGGTTAATTAGTCTAGACACTAAAAACAGGAGCTTTTACTAGCTCCTTTTCTTTTAAACTATTTTTTTCTCAATAACCTTTATTTTTTAAATTTAAAATGTTAAACTGTAGTTATTATACGATGATTTTATCTTATGAAAAAAATATTTTTTTATATATTCTTCCTTATATTTTTCGCTTTCAGCGTTTCGCAGTTAGCTTCAGCTTTGGAGCCCAACGATGTTTTTTATAAAAGACAATGGTATTTAGAAAAAATAAAAGCTCCAGGAGCTTGGGAGAGAACTTCTAGCGCTACTAATGTTGTGGTGGCAATTATAGATTCTGGAGTACAAATTAATCATGCTGATTTAAAGGATAATATTTGGAATAATCAAGGAGAGATTCCTAACAATGGCATTGATGATGATAAAAATGGCTTTATAGACGATATTAATGGTTGGGATTTTGTCTCTGATGATGGTGATCCTAGTCCTGATTTTAAAGATGATATTGCCTGGACAGAAGGGGGTATTTCTCATGGAACCGTAATAGCTGGTATTATTGCCGCTAAAGGGAATAATAAAGAAGGTGTGAGCGGAATTGCTTGGGAAACTCAGTTAATGCCACTTAAGGTTTTAAATGAAGTCGGGGCTGGTAATATAAAAGACGTGGTTAGAGCTATGGACTATGCTGTTAAAAATGGAGCTAATATTATTAATTTAAGTTTTGTTGGTTTAGACTATAATTCAGCCTTGCAAGCAGCTATTGAAAGAGCCTATAAGCAGGGAGTGTTAATTGTAGCGGCAGCGGGTAATGAGAACTCAGCTGGAGAAGGTTATAATGTAAACGAGAATCCGCTTTATCCAGTTTGTAATGATGGTAGTTTTGGGCAGAATATGATTATAGGTGTAGCTGCTACTGATACCTTAGATCAGAAAACCCCTTTCTCCAGTTATGGCTCTAATTGTGTTGATATTTCAGCTCCAGGAGTGAGTTTTTTTAGTACGGTTGCTTATAACAACTCTTTTGCTCAAGGTAGATTTAATAAGCAGTGGGATGGGTATTGGTCTGGTACTTCTATGGCGGCACCAGTAGTTAGTGGTTCTTTAGCTTTAATTTTAGCGGCTAATCCTAATATAGACAGGAAGGAAGCTATTGATATTTTACTTAGTAGTGCTGATGATATTAAAAAGCTAAATCCAGATTATATTGGACAATTAGGCGCGGGTAGAGTAAATGTTGATAGAGCAGTTAATATTGCGCATTTAAAATTGAATTCTTTTGTGCCTAAAATTATAACAACACCTTTTTCATCTTTAGAGCCTAAGGTTAAACTTTACTCTAAATCAGGGAAAGAGGAAGTTTCTTTTTTAGCTTATCAGCCAAATTTTTTAAAAGGAGTTAATTTAGCTTCGGCTGATTTAAACAATAATGGTAGCTCAGAGATCATTACAGGTGCAAAAGCTGGTGGTGGCCCTCAGGTGAGGATTTTTAATGGTCAGGGTCAACTACTTCGACAATTTTTTGCCTTTGATAGTTGGCAAAGGTTTGGAGTAGAAGTTAGCGGTGGAGATGTAAACGGTGATGGCCTAGAAGAGATAGTAGTTTCTCCTGACTCTAATTATAGGGCGGAGCTTAGAATTTATAACTATCAAGGAGAGTTACTTAGTAGTTTTTTAGCTTTTCCGGCTAGCTTTACAGGCGGAGTTAATTTAGCTGTAGGTGATATAGATGGTGATGGTATTTCTGAAATTATAGTTGGGGCTGGAGCTGGTGGCGGTCCTCAGGTAAGAATTTTTAATAACCAGGGTAAACTTTTAGGTCAATTCTTCGCTTATGATAAAAATAGTCGTCAAGGGGTTAGAGTGGCTGTAGCTAATTTAGATGGACTTAGAAGTTTAGGTGCTAAAATTATTACTGCCCCTGGTAAGAACCAGGCTCCTTATGTTAAAATATTTAATAGCCAGGGAGAATTGCAGAAAAAATTCTTAGCCTATGCAGAGAAGTTTCAAGGTGGAGTTTCGCTGGCAACTGGTGACATTAATAATAATGGCTTTGATGATATTATTGTGGGTGCTGGACCTGGAGGATCTCCTCATGTGAGAGTTTTTAGCGGTCAGGCTCAGTTACTGGAAAGTTTTTATGCTGGAAGTGCTGATTTAGAGCAGGGAATAGAGGTGTCTTATTTATCACTTAGACGTTAATTGTTAGATGATTATTTTTCAATAAATAAATATTATATGCCTAAAAAGATTATTTTCGACAAAAAAAACGTATTGGTCGCTGGCGGAGCCGGCTTTATTGGTTCTCATTTATGTGATGAACTTATAAAAGAAGCTAAGGTTATCTGTATTGATAATTTTTCTAGTGGAGATGAAAGAAATATTGATCATTTACTTTCCAATCCTAATTTTGTGTTTATAAATTATGACCTGTCTCAGCCTTTAAATTTAGAAAAGGTTCCTAGTTTGGAAAGCTTTAAGATTAAGTTTCAAGGTATTCAGGAAATTTATAACCTAGCTTGCCCTATTTCTCCTAAAAACTTTGATGAGAATAAAGTTAAAATTGTCGAATCTAATTCTTTAGTGATAAAAAACCTATTAGACTTAGCTTTGCAGTATAAGGCTAAATTCTTACATTTATCTTCATCCGTTATTTATGGACTAAGAAGAGATGAAGTTCAGGATTATTTAGTACGCGAAGATGATATGGGACAAGTAAGTGTTAATTCGGACAGAAGTTGTTATGATGAAGGCAAGCGTTTTGCTGAAGCCATTATTTCTACCTATAACCAAAAATTTAATTTAGGAGCTAAGATTATTAGATTATTTAGAACTTATGGACCTAGAATGCGTTTAAATGATGATCAGATGATACCTGACTTTATTAGTCATGCCATGGAAAACAAGGAATTAATTATTTATGGTGATGAGAAATTTTCTTCCTCTTTTTGTTATGTGAGCGATGTAATTGACGCTATAGTTAAGGTTATGTCCTCTGATTTATCTGAGCCTATAAACATTGGTTCAGATATAGATATTAATTTAACTGAGGTGGCTAAGAAAGTAATTTCCATGCTTGATTCTAGTTCCACTATAAGCTATCAAGAACCTAGATTATTTATGACTCCTTTGCTTTTACCTGATATACATAAAGCTAGAAATGATTTAGGCTGGATGCCTGTGGTTGGTATTGATGAGGGTTTAAAGAAAACTATTTTTGATCTGCAATCTAAAAAACGTTTAAGAAATTTCTAAAAATTCACTTATTTTTTCTATATAGACTGAAGGGCTTAAAATTTTAAGCTCTTCTTTATTTTTTTTCTGCTTCTCACCTTCTAAGCATTCTAATAGTTTTTTACTTAAACTATTTCTATCTCCAGGTTTAAATTGTTTGCCCCAAAACTTTTTTATAATCTCTGGTCCACCACCAATATCAGAAGTAATAATATCAAGACCAGCTAACAGTCCCTCTAAGATAACTGTAGGAGAATTTTCGTATATAAAAGAAGGAGATATTAAGCAATGGCATTGGCTAATAGTCTCCATGGCTTCTTTATGAGATAAGTTTGATAGAAAACTTATTTCAGCTGTATCTTTATACTTAGCTTGTAGATTTTTCAAAAGAGGACCTTTGCCTATTACTATAAGCTGAGCTTTTAGACTTAAATTATTAAAAGTAGTTAGCAGGAAGGGTACGCCTTTGTCTTGGTCGATTGAGCCTAAATAAACAAAAGTGTATAAAGAAAATTTTTCCCTTTTTAACTTTTCACCAATAACTGGGTTTAAAAGCACTAAAGTTTGGGCTTGAGGGAAAAAGCCTTTGTCTAGATGTTTTTGTAAAAGCCAATTGGAGGGAGAAATTATATATTTAATATTTTTTAGCTGTTGTTTTTTCAAATTTTGCCACATTTTAGCCAGACTAGAACCTATGAGTTTTTCCTGTCCTAAGGTTATACGTCCCTTGGGGTGAAGTAATTGGGTGTCATGAAGATAATGGGCTTGTTTTATTTTTAAACATTTAATCAGCAGGGAAGTAAAGCCACTAAAAGCAGTTAAATTATGAGTTAAAATTAAGTCAGGCTCTTCTTTTTTTAATATTTTTCTAGTTTTAAATAGGTTTATAGGGTCAAATAATTTAAAAAAGTGCCAAAGAAAACGTAATAACCAGGGCATTCTATTTAAAAAATAATAAGCAGAAGGCAGAAAATAATTTTTAGAAATAATCTTAATCTGCTTAAAAGCAAAAAAACTAGGATAAGAGCTAATAACAAAAACTTGATGACCCTTTTTTTCTAAACCTAATTTAATAGTCTCTATTACAGTCTCAGCTCCACCTCGCTCATAAGGTTTGTATAAATTGTTTATAATCCCAATCTTCATGTAAGTAATTTTAGCCAAGACTCCTTAGCTTTATTTAGATTATATTTATCTTTAGCTTCTTGGCGGGCTTTTTTTTTCATGGCCACTAAAAGTCTAGGTCTGTCTATAAGATAATCAATTTTTTTAGCTAAATCTTTTATATCTCCAGGCTTAACTTTTAAGCCACTACCTTCAGAAAAAACCGTTCGCACCCCAGGTAGAGAACTGGCAATAATAGCCGTGCCTGAAGCCATGGCTTCTATAATTACCAAGCCAAAGGCTTCGTGTTTATTTATTGAAGGTAATATTAATATATCAGCTTGTCTATATTTTTCTAGAAAAGCCTTATCAGAAAGTTTTTGTCCAAAGTTTATCTTAGCTTCTAAATTTAATTTTTGACTTAAGTTTTTTAGCTCAGGCACTAAAGAGCCTGAACCAATAATATCTAAGTGCCAATTACTGTTTCTTAGATTAGAAACAGCTTTTATTAACTTGTCTACGCCTTTGAAGTAGTGGGCTTTATCCAATCCCCCCACGAATAATAAGCGAACCTGGGAGTTTTTTTCTTGGGCGTAGTCAATTTTTTCAGGTCTAAATTTTTCAGTATCTATAGCAAAGGGAATGGCAGTAAATTTTTCAGGATATTTTTTGTATATATTTTTTATAGCACTATTTTCTAGGTAGTCATAACTAGAGACAACAACTTTATCAGCTTGTTTTATAAGTTGCCTGCCTAACAAGCGACCAGGTAAGCTCAGTATTTGATTTAAGTAAGACAGTCGAGGCACATCCATGTGATAGAAAATTATTAGCTTGGACTTTTTTCGACTTAAAAGGCGTTGTAGCCAAACTACTTCCATAACACCAAAAAAAGGATAGTGAAGTATAATACTATCAAATTTGTTTAATTTAAAAAAAATCTGAGGCAAAAAAGCTGCTTGCCCCATTTTTATTAAAGGTTTTAAGTAATAAGTGTTTTTATCTGTTAATTCATTTTCACCTAAGTCGCTTTGTTTAAAAGTAAAGGTTTCTAAGTCTATTTCTGGTTCTATGAGTTTTTTTAAGCGCCAAGCAGAATTACCTATACCACCCTTATAGGGAGGAAATGAGCAGACTATTTGTGCAATTTTCATAATTACTTTTGTCTATCCTCTTTATTAGCGGTTTCTAAAGTTATTTTTCTCACAACTTCAGTTAATTTTTGATTTAGCTGTTGATATTTTAAGCGCAAACGGAAAATTAGGAAAAATAATATCATTACCGCTAAGTAAAGAAGAAAATTAATACCTCCACCAGAAAATCCTAATTCATACAAGAAGGCATCAATTTGTTTTAGAAATATAATGGCTACTGCTGCCAGTGCCCAAAAAACTAACCAAAGAGCGAATTCAGCTTGACTAATATTTTTTTTATTCTTTTGAGAAAATAGGCGAGTTAAAAAAAATAAGATAACTATTAGAGCGATAATTTGTTGCCACATATTATTGATTTAATTTATTAACAAAAAGATCTTTCAATATTTTAATACCAGAGGAAAGCTTTTGTCCAAAATGATTATATATAACTGTTACTGGCACCTCTTTGAATTTTAACCCAGCTTTTTTAGTTTTGTAAAGGATTTCACTGCAATGAGCCATACCGTCATTGTCAATTCTAATCTTTTGTAAAGCGGTTTTACTTAAAGCTCTAAAACCATTTTGCGGATCAGTAGTTTTAACATTTAAAAATATTCGGTTAATAGTTCTAGCTAAAGGGTAAATAATATAAGTTTTAAATTTAGGTATAGCTGATTTTTTTTCTAAAAATCTAGAGCCAAAAACTGCTTCATAACCCTCTTCTTGTATAGGGTTTATTAAGTCAAAAATTTCAGACCCTAGAAATTGCCCGTCTCCATCAAAATGAACAACTATATCAGCTTGCCTCTTTAAAGCATAGTCGTTGCCAGTTTGCAGAGCTGCTCCTTGCCCTCTGTTTATAGGGTGAGTTAACACCTTAGCTCCGGCTTCTTTAGCTTTAATAGCGGTTTGATCTTTAGAGCCATCATTTACCACTACTATATTTTCTAGGTATTTTTGAGCTTTTTTAACAGTTTGATAAATATTTTTTTCTTCGTTGTAGGCGGGAATTATGCAAAAAATTTTAGTCATTTTAATTAAGGCTAAGTAGGCTAGTTGTATCAATTAATCCTAGCTCATATTTTTTTCTAGCATCATCTATTAAATTAGCAGTACTTAAGTTTCTATCACGAAAAGACAAAAACTCAAAGAGACCAATTTCTCCAGGACTGCCACTGTAAAGACATTCTTTGCAACCTAAGGCTTGTCTTGATTTTTTGTCTAGTTCTTTCCAATTATATCTATACTGCAAATCATCTAAAAGATTTTTTTCATATTTATTTAATGATTGTTTTGCTTGGCAAAAAGGACAGAGTCTAGGCAGAAATTTTTGATATATAGCTAAATTAATATTTTCTTGCAGGTAAGAAGTAGGGCAAATCTCAGCTAAAGAACTTAGAGCTTGTTGTAAGCTAGGAGAGTTAATGCCAGCAATAATTAGGCGGTCTTCTTGAGCTAAATCTAATAAGGCTGTTTTCAATTCTTTTTTATCTAAGTTGCTTATTACCACATCAGGCTGATGTTTACGTATTAAGCTACTAATTTCTGGAGCACTCAAACCCAAAGATTGTCCCCAACTTAAATCTAAAGACAGAACATCTTGTAAGGGAAGTTGACTATTAAGGTTTAGAAGTGAGTAGGGCTTATCTTTAAAAAGATTGGCTAGAGCCACAATAGTTTTATCTCTGTCAGTAGCTTTTTCACCAGCTACTATTATTAATCCTTTAGGAGCTTTATTAATTAAATGATTTTTTAATTTTTTGAGTAGGAAATGATGCAAACCTAATTCTGATAAACGATAATTAGTTTTAAGAGGTTTTTTTATAGCTAAAGAATATTTTTTAGATTCTCCAGCTAATCGAGTTAAGGTAATTTCTTTAGGACCAAAAGAAGTGGTTTCTATAAAAGTAAGACTTTCTCCTGAATTTAATGAGTAACCATGGTTAAGATTTAATATTTCTTTTTCCAGTTTATCTCGGCTAAGCTCAGAGAGGTATAGGTCCTGGCTTTGATCCTGGTTATAGTCTACACTTAAACCATTGGGGTTAAGTTCTAAAAAGAGCTTGTCAGAGCTTTCCCACAGACATAAGTTTATGATTTTATTGAAGATAGAGTTTTTCATAGTTTGTTTTAACTTTAAGCTATTATAATTATAACATTATTTTTCTATTATTAAAAAATATGATAAGATTTAATTAGTTAAGTATTGGTTAATTTAGCTTATCTTTTAATTTATGCTTAAAATATCAGTATTTCTAAGAAGGAGGCTGTGGCTTTTTAAGCAGGTTTTTAGACCTGTTTATTTACGTATTTATTTTCTTCTGACTTTATTTTTAAATGTAGGGCTGTTTTTATCAGCCTATTTTATCTTTAAAAATACCAGCGGAGCTCTTTTAATTTTACATTATAATATAGATTTTGGTATTGACTTAGTGGGAGACCCTAAAGAAATTTTCCTTTTACCCTTAGTAGGTCTGGTGGTTTTTCTCCTTAATTTAATATTAGTTTTAAGTTCTTATCGACGTAAGGCTTATGCGCTTTTAGCTCATTTTTTACCCCTAACCGCTTTACTTGTTAATATATTTTTACTTATGGCTATGTTAAGCCTTTATTTTATAAACTTTAGATAATATGCCTGAATTTCAAATTACAAGAATTCTTTTATTCTCCACTCTAGCTTTTATTTTTGCTATTTTATGGACCCCACTTTTAACTCATTTTTTGTATAAATATAAGTTAGGTAAGTCCATTAGAAGTAGTGGCAAGACACCAATTTTTTCTAAATTACACGCTCATAAAGCCGGTACTCCAACCATGGGAGGTATTTTAATTTGGTTAACCGTCTTATTGTTTATCATTGTGTTTGCTTTTTTAAGTGATATTTTTCCTGGAACCCTTTTAGGCTCTTTAAATTTTTTGTCTCGACAAGAAACTCTTTTACCTCTAGGCGCTTTAATAGCTACAGCTTTGATAGGATTAGTTGACGATTGGCTTGATGTGAGAGGTAAAGGAATTTTTGGCGGTGGTGGTCTTAGTCTTTCTCATAGATTGGCAATCTTTGCTTTTATAGCTTTAGTTGGAGCTTTATGGTTTTATTTTAAGTTAGATTGGACAGTTTTACATGTGCCTTTTTTAGGAAGTTTTGAGATCGGGTGGTGGTATATACCGGTTTTTATTTTTGTGATTGTAGCTACAGCTTTTTCAGTTAATGAAACCGACGGTTTAGATGGCTTAGCTGGAGGCACCATGCTTATAGCTTATGCTGTTTATGGTGTAATTGCTTTTTCTCTGGGACGTTATGACTTAGCGGTTTTCTGTGCAGTTATTATCGGTGCTTTATTAGCATTTTTATGGTTTAATATAAACCCCGCTCGGTTTTATTTAGGTGATACTGGTTCCATGAGTTTGGGGGTCACCTTGGCTGTCATTGCCATGCTTACAAACTATGCTTTACTTTTGCCAGTAATAGGTTTAATCTTTGTAGTTGAGTCTTTATCTGTAATTTTACAACTTAGCTCTAAAAAGATTAGAAAAAAGAAAATATTTTTATCTACTCCCATACATCACCATTTTCAAGCTATTGGCTGGACTGAGCCCAAAATAGTTATGCGTTTTTGGCTAATTGCCTTGGTTTCAGCTAGTATTGGTTTAGTATTATTTTTTCTTGATCGCGGACTTTAATTTATGCTAGGACTTAAAAATTTTTTTAAAAAAATCACTAAAGAAGGAAAAGGCGCGCATAAACCGGACAAGCCTCTAATTATAGCTGTTATTATAGCTCTGGTCTTTGGTCTTTTAATGTTAGCTTCAGCCTCAGCTGTAGTTGCTTATATTAAATTTGAAAATAGTTATTATTATTTAGAGAAGCAACTACTTTTTACTCTTGTGGGTTTGTTTTTTTTATTTATTTTTTCTAAGATTAATTATCGTTTTTGGAGGAAAAATGCTTTATATTTTCTTCTAGGTTCAATTGTTTTTTTAATTTTGGTTTTTATTCCAGGACTGAGAGCTAATTATGGCAGTGCCAGTAGCTGGATAGAGATCTTTGGTTTTTCTTTACAACCTTCAGAATTTGTTAAATTATCTTTTTTAATTTACTTAGCGGCTTGGTTAGAGGCTAAGCAGTCGCAAGTTAAAGATGCTCATCAAGTTTTTTGGCCTTTTTTAATTATTTTAGGTGTTATCGCTTTTTTAATGTATAAGCAACCAGATTTAGGGACTTTATCTATAATTGCTTTTAGTTCTTTGGTGGTTATTTTTGTCAGTGGGGTGAAAAAACGACTTTTAATAGGTTTTGTAATCGTTATTGCTTTGTTGGGTTATGGCATTGTTAGTACTAATGAATATCAGGCTAATCGTTTTAAATGCATGCAAGATCCAAGTTTTAGCCCTCGATACATTTGTTATCAAATTAATCAATCTTTAATTGCTGTTGGTTCAGGGGGTTTAGAAGGTAGAGGTTTAGGGGAGAGTCGTCAGAAGTTTCTATACTTGCCAGAAGTTAGCGCTGATGCCATTTTTCCTATTATTTCTGAAGAGATAGGCTTTATTTTCTCCTTATTATTTATCTCCTTGTTTATTTTTATTTTTTATCGAGGTATTATTATCTCTAAAAAAATTGACGATAACTTTGGTAGCTTGCTATCTTTAGGGATAGTAACCTGGATAATAATACAAGTGTTTTTAAATATAGGCGGAATGATAGCTTTAGTGCCTATGACAGGAGTGCCTTTACCTTTTGTTAGCGCTGGAGGCTCTTCGATAATAGCTTTACTTATGGCTATGGGGATTTTAATAAATATTAGTAAATATGCCAGAGACAGGTAATAAGAAATTAATAGTTCTCTCAGGTGGAGGCACTGGTGGATCAGTTGCTCCTCTTTTAGGTTTAAAGCAGTTTCTAGCTAAAAAACATGACAATTGGCAATTTGTTTGGTTTGGCACCAAAACAGGCTTAGAAAGGAAAATGATTGCTGAAGCAGGTTTAAAGTATATAGCTATATCCAGTGGTAAGCTGAGGCGCTATTTTTCTTTTAAAAATTTTCTTGATATTTTTAAAATAATACTAGCTTTTTTTCAAAGCCTTATTTATTTAAAAAAACTCTCCCCTGATTTAGTGATGAGTGCAGGTGCTTTTGTGAGTGTGCCTTTAGTTTGGGCTGCTAAAATATTAAATATTCCTGTAATAGTTCATCAACAAGATGTGAGGCCTGGTTTGGCTAATAAGTTAATGGCTAAAGCCTCTAAAAAAATTACAGTGACTTTTTCTAAGTCCTTGGAAGATTATGGAAATAAAGCTGTTTTAACTGGCAATCCAGTTAGACAAGCTTTTAAACAAAATTTTTCTAAAAGAGAGTGTTTAGAGTCTTTAGGTTTAAAAACCGATAGACCAACTATCGCTGTGGTGGGCGGAGGTCAAGGAGCTAAAGCTATTAATGATCTAGTTAAAGAATCTTTAGATAGTTTAACTAAGGAAATACAAATTATTCATATTGCTGGTTCTTTAGCTAAAACTTTAAATAGCCAAGATAGTTATTTGGCTTTTAATTTTGTGTCAGCTGAAAAACTAAATCGTATTTTTATAGCTTCAGATTTAATTATCTCTCGTTGTGGCTTGGGTTCTATTACAGAACTTTCCTTTTTAAAAAAGCCAGTAATCTTTATCCCTATGCCCTTTAGTCATCAGGAAGATAATGCTGAGATTATTAAAAAAAACCAAGCTGGTAAAGTATTAGATCAAAATCAATTAACAATAACTAGTTTTACAAATAATATATTACAGTTACTGCAAGATGATAACAAAAGACAGGATTTAGCTAATAATTTATTTAATTTAATTCCTAAGCAGGCAGAAGAAAAAATAACAGAGGTAATAGAAAAATATGTTAAATAACTATAAATCAGTTTACTTTATAGGCATAAAAGGTGTGGGTATGACTATGTTAGCTCAGTTTATGAGCCAGCACGGTGTTAAAGTGCAAGGCTCTGACATAAAGGAAACTTTTATGACGGATGAGGTTTTACAAGCTAGTAAAATTAAGGTCTTAGAGGGTTTTAACAGAGAACATATAAAATCTTTAAAAGATTGTGATTTAATTGTTTACTCCAGCGCTTATACTGAAAAAAATAATATTGAACTTAAACAAGTTTTAGAGCAAAAAGAAATTCCTGTAAAAAGTTATGCTCAAGCGTTGGCGGAAATTTTTAATAACCACAAAGGTTTAGCAGTTTGTGGCAGTCATGGCAAAACTACTGTCTCAGCTTGGACAGCTTTTGCCCTTAAACAAGCTAAACTTTCACCTCAGGCTTTGATAGGGGCTAGGGTGCCTCAACTTAAAGGTAGTAGTTTAGTTGGTAAATCAGAGCTTTTAATTATTGAAGCTGATGAATATCAAAATAAACTACAACATTTTCAGCCAAAGGCAGTTATATTAACCAATATCGACTGGGACCATCATGACTATTTTACTACCTTTAACAAATATTTAAAGGCTTTTTCTGATTTTGTAAAAAAAATCCCAGCTTCAGGCTTTTTAATATATAACTATGATGATTTAAATTGCAGAAAGATAGCCAAACAATGCCAGGGGGAAGTAATAGGTTTTTCTATTAATCAAAAATTAAAAACTAAGAAAAATGTTTGGCAACTTAGAAAACATGATTTTGAAAAAGGTGATCAAATTTTCTCACTACAGTATAATGACGAAATTTACAAAAATTTTAAAATTAAGCTTTTAGGTAGACACAACCTCGCTAATGCTATTTCTGCCATAGCCACCGGCTTTCAGTTGGGAGCTAAGGAAGAGCTTTTAAAAAAGGGAGTTTTTAATTTTAAAGGTACAGCCAGAAGACAGGAGATTATGGGACGCTACAGGAAAGCTCTTTTAATTGATGATTATGGTCATCATCCTACTGAAATAAAAAGCACCTTAGAGGGCTTAAGGCAGAAATATGAGGATAATAATTTGACTGTAGTATTTCACCCTCATACCTACACTAGGACTAAAGCGCTTTTAAGTGAGTTTAGTCGTAGTTTTTATTTGGCTGATAAAGTATTAGTAGTAGATATTTATGGCTCTGCCAGGGAAGAGCAGGGAGGAATTAGTAGTTATGATTTAGTTAAAAAAATACAAGCATATAATAAAAAAGCTAAAATTAAACAGGAGGTCTTAGCTTCAGGGAATTTAAAAGAAACCACTAAGTATTTAGCCAACAACTTAGAGCCTCAAGAAGTAGCAGTGCTTATGGGAGCAGGGGATGTGTTTAGGGTGGGGGAGGCTTTACTTAATAAAGAATAAGACTAAATTTATAAATATAAATATTAAAAAATACTGCTAATAGGTTGGCCTGCCAGTTTAGAGCCTTAATAATTAATTATGAAAAAAATTATAATTTTATATCTTAAATTTTCCTTTTTAATAATTCTTATTAATTTAGGATTATCTGAGCTTTATGATGGTTTTTTTAGATTATTTAATTACTCAGTAACTAGGTGGTTTTCTATTTTATTAATTCATGAAGTAGTGACACTTATTCTGTCAGCTATTGTTTTCCTTTTTGTTGTAAAGATATTAGATAAAAATAAAGAGTTTATTCAAAAAAATATTTCTAAGCTAATATTAGTCACTGTAGTTTTAAAGTTTATATTAGACCATGTTATTTTATTTTTATATTCTTATATTAATAATATTAATATTAATGATTTATATAGCTCGTTTTTTATATGCGCACTGTTAGCCTGCCTGTTTATGTATATATATTTAAATATTATTTATTCAGTTTTTGTTTTAAAAAATCATGTTAAGCTATTTTGGGCCATTGTGTTATTGTTAGTTGCTTTATACGCTGTCAATTTTTCGGTTTATGTCTTTAGTTTTAATAAGAACTATGATGAAGCAAGGATAGCGAGTGATTTTTATCTGTATCCAAATACAAATATTTGGGAACAATTTCCAGATAATCACACTAGAGAGGGTAATTCAGCTAAGAAGGTAGTGAAATTAAGTAATTCATTGGCAAACAGACAGCTTTTAGAATCTGATAAAAAAATACAAGGATATAGTAAGGATTATATTGAAGTGACGGAAAAAGATTTAAATTTATTATATGAGATTAATCAATTTAAACATTTCAGTTTATCAGAACAATATATTCCAGATGATATTATATTATGCAAAGATTGCTTGTTAATAAGACTTGATAGGTTGCGAGCTTGGAGCAGAGGTTTAGTTGTTTTAGCAGACAAGCAGGCCTCTCAAGGTGAAGGTGATTTAGCCAGAGAAAATCTTGAGCAATTATTTTTATTTGGTGACCAATTAGCTCGTGACAAAGATGACGAAGATATTTTTAGATTGGTGGGGATATCAATAATGAGATTGAGTATTGATAAAATGAATGAGTTAAATTACTCTAATGAAGGTTTAATAAAATATGTTGATGAGTTTGAAGAGGCTAAAGATAATCTTAGCAAGTTAATAAATCTAGAATATAGCGTTAATAATGAATTTTTTAAAAATAAAAATTCAGCAAGTTATTTTAAACTTTATGATAATTACAAGGGGATAATTTTTCCTAAACCAATAATTGAGTATACTTTTTATTCTATGGATTTACCAATTATATATTACATATATTACAGTTTTATAGATAATGATTTTGGTGAGTTTAAACCTAGTATAGGAGAGTCTTTAATTGGTACGCTGGGTGGTTTTTTAATGAAAATTAATGTTGGTAAAAATTATACTTTTTACAACAAGGCTTTGGATATACAAAGAGATTTAAATAGTGAAGCACTTGATTATTATATAAACAACAATACTTTATCTATAATTAAAAAATATGGTCATGAGCTTGATAGAGTTAATAAAATAAGAGAGCAGATTAACGAATTAGATAAATATTAGTTTAAATCTTTATTAACTAATTATAATTATGCAAATTAAAAAAGAAGTTAAATTCTTGATGTTCCTATTTATTTTGTTTGTGTTGGCTATAGGAATATATCTTTCTCAAGAAACATTAAAAAAAGTTAAGGAAAGACAAATTGATTTAGAGCAAATAGAATTTGTTGCTGAAGGAATTGATACTGGTGAGCCTGAACAAAAATTACAGGATTTAGGTGAGCAATTTGAATTTAAGCAAATAGATGAAAGAGTGATTAATGACTATGGCGTTACTATAGAAGTTTATGCCAGTGCTGATTTATTTGAAAATACTACTATTTCTAAAGCTTATAAGGTTATAATTAATAATAGCAGTGATCAGGACCATACAATTGCTTTAGATTTAAGTTTGCAAGATTCAGTAAATAATACAGGGGGATGCCCAGGCGATTGCATTGAATATTATTATAAAAATAAGAAATATTTTACTTTAAGTGCTAAGGAGAATAAGGAAATTATAGCAAAAATGCCTGAAGAAAAAATAAAAGATATTAATGATAATAATTTTGCTTTAATTAGTTTTTTGGTTGATTTTGTTTTATTTACTGAAAACGAAGACTTGCCTGTATGGGAGCAGATTTATATTACTTTATTGGATAATTTTGGCAACAAAGAAAATTGGAAGAGCTGGTACAATCCTTTTTCTAAGCCATTTCTTAAGTTACTATCGCCTACTGGTGGAGAAAGTTTTAATTTAGGTCGAGATACGAAGATTCCTGTAAGTTGGAAGACGGAAAATTTAAATAGAGAAGAAGCTGTTAATTTAGTGCTTTTAGGTGATAATAATAAAATTTTTGCTGAATCACTGATTATCTCAAAGGAAAATTTTTATGAATGGCCTGTTATTTCAAAAATTCCTATTTATGAAATTCCAGGGAATTATAAGATAAAGATACAGATTTGTAAGGTTTTGGACCCAATTAAAGGTCTTTGCGGTGATGTTGTTTCTGAGGATGTCGGTGAAGATTTTTCTATTGGAATTCAGAATTATTTTTTAAGAAATAAATAATAAAAATTGTTTTAAATACTTAAAGTTAATATTTTTATATTTAAAATTAAAATAAGTTTATTAATAAATGACTTAAAAACCTATAACGGGCTTTTAATATTTTTTAAGGTAGGGTTGGTAACCTGGGTATAACCTTGAGTAGTGCGAATATTTCTATGTCCTAGTAATTTTTGAACATAACGCAAATCAGTTCCATTTTCTAATAAGTGCGTAGCAAAAGAGTGCCTTAAAGAATGGAAACTGGCTTTTTTATTTATTTCAGCTAGCTTTAGACTTTTATAAAACATTTTTTGCATTGAAGCAGTGGTCAACTTAGCTCCCCTATTAGACTCAAAGAGAAAATCGTCCCCATCTTTAGAAATTAACAGGGTTTGCAACTCCTTTATTAACGTTTCTGGTAGTATACTAATTCTATCTTTTCTTCCTTTACCTTCTTTAATATATATAACTAACTCTTCTATATCCAAATCTTTGGCTTTTAATTTAGCAACTTCACCAACCCTCAACCCAGAACCATAAGCTAGGGAAATAATAAGGCGGTATTTAGAGTTAGTGGTAGCTGAAATAATTTTTTTAATCTCTAAACGGGAGAGAACTATAGGGAGCTTTTGACTTCTTTTAGTAAATTTTATATCAATTTTCTTGGTATCTTTTAATATTTTTAAATATAGAAATTTAATAGCATTAAGGGCTAAGTTAATTGTTTGCGGTGATTGTCCCAGATCTTGTTTTTTAATTTATTAGTTTGCTTTAATATCTAATCCTTATTATAATTATTATATCTTAAAATTGTTTAGTTTTTATGTTAAATATTCAAAATAATGTTAAATTAGCTACATACACCACTTTTAGTATAGGTGGTAAAGCTAAATACTTGGTTGAAGCTGAAAATTTAGCTGATATCAGACAAGCTGTAGAGATTGCTAAGGACAAAGAAGTTCCACTTTTAATAATTGGCGGGGGTTCTAACCTTTTAATTTCTGATAGAGATTTTGAGGGCTTAGTTATTGTTAATAAGCTAAAAGGCATTAAAGAGATCAGAGAGAGAAATTCTAATGAGGTTTTAGTTACAGCTAAAGCTGGAGAGGTTTGGGATGATTTAGTAAAGTATACTACTAAAAGAAATTATTGGGGCTTAGAGAACTTAGCTTATATCCCAGGAACAGTTGGAGCTTGCCCAGTACAAAATATTGGCGCTTATGGCAGGGAAATTAAAGATACTTTTGTATCTTTAGAGGCTTTAAATATTGAAGATTTAACCCTTCGAACTTTTTATTTAAAAGATTGTAATTTTGGCTACAGATCCAGTATTTTTAAGGAAGGTTTAAAAGGAAAATATATTATTGTTTCAGTTACTTTTAAATTATCTCTTTTACCTGCTCCAGCTTTAGACTATGGTAGTTTGCAAGAAGAAATAAACAAAGAAGTGGTAAATATTAATGCTGAAGATGTGAGGTTAGCAGTGGAGAAAATTAGAAAGTCAAAACTACCAGAGCCGAAAGAATTTGGTAATGCTGGTTCCTTTTTTAAAAATCCTGAAATAAGTCAGGAAGAATTTGAAAAATTAAAGGAAAAATTTCCAGATATAAAGTATTATGATTTACCTTCAGGTTTAGTTAAAGTGCCAGCTGGTTGGTTAATAGAAAGGGCTGGCTGGAAAGGCAAAGATTTAGGATTAGCTGGAGTTTGGCATCAACAAGCTTTAATAGTTGTAAATAAGGGTGGAGCTAGTTTTAATGATATTAAATTTTTAACTAAGACTATTATTTGTGAAGTAAAAGATAAGTTTGGCATTGAGCTAACTCCGGAAGTAAATATAATTGAATAATCTATAAAGAAAAATTTTGTTTTAATTTAAGTTTTAGGGCTTTAATTGATAATAGACTAATCTAATAGTATTAATAATTAATATAAATATATGAAAGTATTAAAAATTGGCGCTATTTGGTGCGCAGAGTGTCTAACTATGAAACCAATGTGGGAAGAAATAGCCAAAGAGGTTCCAGAACTGCAAAGTGAATACTTTGATGCTGATGAAAATGAAGAGCTTTTAAAAAAATATGATGTTAAAGAAATTCCTGTCTTTATTTTTCTAGATAAAGAAGGCGAAGAAATGTTTAGGCTTAAAGGCTTGCAAAATAAGGAGGAGCTTATAAAAGCCGTAAAAGAGAACTTGAACAAATAATTAAAGATTATTAATTTAATAAAAAAATATTGTAATTAAATAGATTATTTATGTTAACAGCTCAAGAACTTAGAGATAAATATTTAAATTTTTTTAAAAAACATGGACATGCTATTATATCCAGCGCTTCTTTAATTCCTGAAAATGACCCTTCCGTACTTTTTACTACCGCTGGCATGCACCCTTTAGTGCCTTACTTGTTAGGACAGAAGCATGCTGGAGGCAAAAAATTAGCTAATGTGCAAAAATGTATTCGTACTGGAGATATAGATGAGGTAGGAGATACTAGTCATAATACTTTCTTTGAGATGTGTGGTAATTGGTCCTTAGGTGATTACTTTAAAAAAGAAGCTATTTCTTTGAGTTATCAGTTTTTAACTGCCAAAGAGTATTTAGGTTTAGATGTGAACAAATTAGCTTTTACTGTTTTTAAAGGCGATGATAAGGTGCCTTTTGATGATGAGGCCTATAGAGCTTGGCTTGATTTAGGGATTTCTGAGAAAAGAATTGCTAAATTAGATAGAAAAGATAATTGGTGGGAACTGGGCTCTTTAAATACTCCAGCTGGACCAGATTCAGAAATGTTTTATTGGACAGGCACAAACCCAGTGCCAGAAGTTTTTAATCCAGAGGATAAAAATTGGGTAGAGATTTGGAACGATGTGTTTATGGAATATAAAAAAACTGAACATACTTATGTTGAGTTAGAGCAAAAAAATATTGATACTGGTTTAGGCCTGGAAAGAGTCTTGGCAGTAGTAAATGGTTTAGATGATGTTTATAGAACTGAACTGTTGTGGCCACTTATAGAAATAATAGAGTTAGCTAGTAATAAAAGTTATGATAACTACACACGAGAGATGAGAATTATAGCTGATCATATTCGTGCCTCTGTCTTTATCATGGGAGATCATAAAGGAGTTTCTCCTTCCAATACTGATCAAGGCTATGTTTTAAGACGACTAATTAGAAGGGCCTTAGGTCTAAAAAGTCGTTTAGAAATTGAAGATAATAATTTATTGCCTAATTTAGCTAAAAAAACCATAGAAATATATAAAGATACATATTTGGAACTTTCTTCAAATCAAAACTTTATACTGGAAGAACTTAAAAAAGAAGAGGAGAAGTTTGAAAAAACCTTAGTAGTGGGGGAGAAGAAAATAGAGCAAATAAAGGGTGAGATAGATGGTGCAACTGCTTTTAATCTTTTTCAAAGCTTTGGTTACCCAGTAGAGATGACTAAAGAAATAGCTAAAGAAAAAGGAATAAAATTGAGTAAGGATTTTAATAAAGAATATCTTGTAGCCCTGGAAAAGCACCAAGAGCTTTCTCGTACTGCTTCAGCTGGTAAATTTAAAGGTGGCTTGTCAGGTGATGATAAGGAGACAGTCAGGCTTCATACAGCGGCTCATTTACTTTTAGCAGCACTAAGACAGGTTTTAGGTGATCATGTTGAACAAAAAGGCAGCAATATTACCACAGAAAGATTGCGTTTTGATTTTTCTCATGGAGAAAAAATGACTGAAGATCAAAAGCAAGAAGTAGAACAATTAGTTAATGAAGCAATTGCTCAAGATTTGCCAGTTACTTGTAGAGAGGTTAGCCTAGAACAAGCTAGAGCAGAAAAAGCTATGGGAGTTTTTGCTTCTAAGTATGGAGAAATGGTTAAAGTCTATAGTGTGGGTCAGAAAGAAAATTATTTTTCTAAAGAAATTTGTGGTGGTCCTCATGTAGAGAGAACTGGAGAGTTAGGTAAATTTAAAATAAAAAAAGAAGAAAGTAGCAGTGCGGGAGTGAGAAGAATTAAGGCGATTTTAGAGTAATTTTTTATTATCCTCTTTGCTCTTGACAAGGAAACTTTAAGTGTATATAATAGCCTTATATTTATAAGCAAGGTAAAAATTTTGCTAAATATATTTTGATAAAGCGTTATTTTCTTTATCAAATTTTTTTGTGTTAATGGAAAAAAACAATAAACAAGAAATGCAAAACAATCAGTCGCAAGCGCAAAACTCCAAAGACTTTATTGAAACAGAAGGTGAAGTTCTAGAATTAATGCCTGCTACTACTTTTAAGGTAGCTTTAGATAATGGGCATGAAATTTTAGCGCACTTATCAGGTAAGATGAGAATGAACAAAATTAGATTATTGCCTGGCGACAGAGTGAAATTGCAAATTAGTCCTTACGATTTAAGCAAGGGCAGGATTACCTACAGGCTCTAATTTTTTAGATCTTGAGGTGAAGAATAATTAAAAGCTGGAAGTTTCAGCTGTTTGTCTTTTAATTTTTAACTATGAAAGTTAGAGCAAGTGCAAAAAAAATATGTAAAGATTGTCAAGTTGTCCGCAGAAAGGGCAGAGTTTATGTTATTTGCAAAAATCCTAAACATAAACAAAGACAAGGTTAATTATTATTTATGGCTATAAGAATTGCTGGGGTAAACATCCCTAATGAAAAAAGAATTGAAATTGCCTTAACTTACGTTTATGGCATTGGTTTAAAGCAGTCTCAAGGCATTTTATCTTCTTTAAAAATTGACCCTAGTACTAGGGTTAAAGATGTGAAAGAAGATGATGCTAATAAAATTAGAGAATATATTGATAAAAATTACATAGTTGAAGGAGATTTGCGTAGACAAATTAGTGGTAATATTAAAAGACTAAAAGAAATAAATTCATATAGAGGCTCAAGACATACTAAACGTTTACCGGCTAGAGGTCAGAGAACTAAAACTAATAGTCGTACAGTTAGAGGTAATAAGCGTCTTACTATGGGATCAGGAAAGAATAAGGCAGCTGCTCAAAAAACTTAAGATATTAATTAATAGTTTAAATAAGAAAGCATTATTAAGGCATTATTTATGAGTGATAATAAAGCTAAAGATACAAAAAAAGAAGTTAAGGAAGAAGAAATGAAAACTACTTCCTTAGAGGAAGCTGGTCAAAAGACTGAATTAGCGAAAGAGGCTGAAACAGTTAAAGATTCTGCTGACAAAAAAAGCAAAACTAAAGTTTTAGATGATAAAAAGAAGGTTAAATCTAGCGTTAAAAAAGAAGATTTAAAAAATGAGTTAGACGAAGAGGAAGAAACTCAAATTTCTCTAACTTCTGACGATGAAGATTTACCTGAGGAAATTAAGAAAAAATTAGAACAAAATAAGGCTGCTAGAGCTAAGAAGAAAATAGTAAAGAAGAGAAAAAAGAAAACTACAGCTGTAAAGGTTAAAGTAGGCAAGGCTTTTATTCAAGCTACTTACAACAATACCATTGTTAGTTTAACTGATTTGCAAGGTAATGTTATTTCTTGGGCCAGTGCTGGTGTGGCTGGGTTTAAAGGGGCTAAAAAGGCTACTCCCTATGCAGCTTCTATTATTGTAAAAATTGCAGCCATGAAAGCTAAGGAAGAATTTGGCTTACAAGAAGTTTCTGTTTTCGTCTCAGGAGTTGGCACAGGCAGGGAATCAGCTGTTAGAGCTTTAAATGCTAATGGATTAGAAGTTACTTCTATAAAAGATATTACGCCAGTCCCTCATAATGGCTGTCGACCTAAAAAACCACGTAGAGTTTAATAATATATACAGTTATGAATTTCTATAACAATAAAATTTGTCGCCGTTACGGCATTAAAATTTCAGACAATAAAAAATCACCTTTAGTAAGAAGAAATTACCCTCCTGGATTTCACGGTCCTAAAGGTAGGGGTAGATTAAGTTCTTTTGGTCAGCAGTTAGCTGAAAAACAAAAGGCTAAAGTTATTTATAACCTACGTGAAAAACAATTTAGACTTACTTTTGATAAAGCCAAGAAGCTAAAAGGTGATGCTGGATTTAATTTCCTAAAGCTTTTAGAAATGAGACTTGATAATGTAGTTTATCGTTTAGGCTTAGCCAATAGTCGTCCTGGAGCTAGACAGGTGGTAAATCATGTTCATATTTTAGTTAATGGTCAGAAAGTTAATATTCCTTCATTTAAAGTAAAGCTAGGCGATGAAATTCAGGTTAGACCTAAAAGTCAGAAAAGTAAATATTTTGAAAACATAAAGCAATCTTTTGATTTAAAAGATTTACCTAGTTGGTTAAATTTTGATATTAAAACTTTTACAGGTAAAATTTTACATGAACCTAAACTAGAAGATTTAGATCAAAGTATTGATAGTCAGGCAATTGTAGAGTTTTATTCCAAATAATTAAAATTAATTTTAAATTTATGGACAACGTCGCTTTACCTAATAAAATAGAATTTAGCCAAGGAGACGAGCCTAATTCAGGTATTGTTACTATAGAACCTTTATATATAGGCTATGGTATGACCTTAGGTAATTCTTTGCGCAGAGTTTTATTATCTTCTTTAGAAGGAGCGGCTGTTACCGGTGTTAAAATAAAAGGAGCTAATCATGAGTTTATGGCTCTAGACCATATTAAGGAAGATGTTTTAGAACTTCTTTTAAATTTGAAAGAATTAAGACTAAAAGTATTTACTGATGAAGAGGTAAAGTTAGAACTTCATGTAACTGGCAAAAAGAAAGTTACTGCTAAAGATATAGAAGCTAATTCAGATGTGGAGATTATAAACAATGATTTAGAAATAGCTACTATAACTGATGATAAAGGTTCTTTAGATATGGAGATTTTTGTAGCTAAAGGTTTAGGCTATAAAATGAGTGATTCAGATAAGAAAGAAAATAAAGATATAGGCTATTTAGAAATTGATTCTGTTTTTTCTCCTATTACAGCTGTAAGCTTGAAAGTGGAAAATGCTCGTGTAGGTAAAATGACTAATTGGGATAAGTTGATTTTAAATATTGCTACTGATGGCACAATTTCTCCTAAAGATGCTTTTAATAAGGCAGTGCAGATTTTAGTGGAGCAATTCTCAGTTTTAACTTTTGCTGAAGGCACTAAAGAAAAAAAAGTGGCTAAAGACAAAAAGGATGAAAAAGATGAAGATAAAAAAGATTCAAAAAAAGAAACCAAAGATAAAAAAGAAAAATAATAATTTACGAACATGAGACACAGACAAAAAGGCACAATTTTAGATAGAAAAAAAGCCCCTCGTGAAATGATGTTAAGAAATTTAGCAGCTAGTGTTTTGATGTATGAAAAGGTTACTACTACTGAAGCTAAAGCTAAGGCGGTTAAACCTTTAGTAGAGAAGCTAATTACTTTATCTAAAAAAGGAGATCTTAGTGCCAGGAGAGAGTTAATAAGTTTTTTACCACAAAAATTAGCAGTAAAAAAAGCCATGGAAGTTTTAGGTGAAAGATATAAAGATAGAGAAGGTGGCTATACTCGCTTAATTAAGTTGGGCAATCGTCAAGGAGACGGAGCTAAAACTGTACAAATTCAATTAGTATAGATATTAAAATTATGAAGGAAATAACAAGACAAATACATAAATTTGATGCCACTGATAAAGCTATTGGCAGATTAGCTTCAGAGATAGCTTTAATTTTAAGAGGGAAGAATAAGCCTGAATTTCAACCACATTTAGATGGTGGTGATATAGTTGAGGTTGTAAATATTTCAGAAGCTAAGTTTACCGGAAAAAAAATGGAACAAAAAAAATATTTTAGTTACTCAGGTTATCCAGGTGGATTAAAAGAAAAGAAAATGAAAGACGTTTATAGTCAAAACCCTGGAGAAGTTTTAAAAAGAGCAGTTAGAGAAATGTTACCTCCAGTAAAATTTAGAGACAATATGTTAAAAAGATTAATTATAAAATAATTTAGCTTATTATGGCCACTGAAACTAAAACCAAAAAAGTTGCTGAAAAAAAGGAAGCTAAAGTTAAAGAGACTAAAGAAGAAATTAAGTTTTCCGGCAAATATATCAGAGCTGTAGGCAGAAGAAAAACAGCTGTAGCTCAAGTAAGACTTTATTTAAAAGGTAAGGGTCAGACTTTGGTTAATGATAAAAAGATTAAAGATTTTTTTCAATTAGAGAATCATAATATTGCTTTGCAACCACTTAAAGAATTAGGAGTATCTAAGGACTTTGACCTATCTGTGTTGGTAAAAGGCGGAGGTATTAAAGCTCAAGCCGAAGCTATTAGGCATGGTGTTAGCCGAGCTTTACTCATAAATGATGAAAAATTAAGAGAGACTTTAAAAATTCATGGTTGGCTAACTAGAGATGCTAGAAAGAAAGAGAGAAAGAAACCAGGACTTAAAAAAGCTAGAAAAAGACCACAGTGGTCAAAGAGATAGGTTTCAGTATCACAATGGAAAAGGTCTTGTAACCTTAGCAGAAAAACTCAAACCATTATATATTTAAAAGGGATTGTAATTATCGATATTACAATCCTTTTTGGTTTGTATTATTCATGTGGAAATCCACAGATAAATGTCATTTTATCTGTGGATTTTTTTGTTTAATTTAACAATTTAATAAAATAATTTATTCCGGCAGAGTCCGGGATAACTAGAAAGGGGGTGATTTTATGGATCAAGAACCCCAAGAGGTCACCGAAGTGGTTGATTGTAGTGACGATTATCCATTAGGAGGATCTCTTGAACCTTATGATATTTGGCGTGATTTGCAAATGCTGGAAAATGCCAGACACAGATTAGGTCAAATAAAATAAGACACCTACCCATGAATTCGCAGGGTAGATGTCTTAAGTGTTATGAATCACTTTTAATCAGAGTGCATTCCGATTAAAAGGCTCAAATCAACTATATCAGCAAAAAGCTGATTAGTCAATCTAATAAACAATAATATTAACCTTTATGCACGGGGTTAATGAGGAAAAAATATGCAAACTAAAACTATGACAAAGACTGCTATTAAGCAGAAAACTGGTAATTTTGGGAACTTTTTTATGGAGGTTTCCAACACTAAGCCTTATTTTAAGGCGGCTTTTGAGGGTTTCGCTGGATCAGGTAAAACTTACACTTCAGCACTTGTAGCAATCGGGCTTCATCAAAAGATTAAATCAAAGAAACCGATTGTTATGTTCGACACTGAAAAAGCAGCTAAATTTTTGAAGCGTGTATTCAAAGAGGCTGGGATTGAGTTGCTAGTTAAAGAATCTAGAACTTTAGCTGATTTGAAAGAATCAATGAGAATTATGAGAGAACAACAAATCTCTGATATTTTCATTATTGATTCTATCTCCCACGTTTGGGAGGACACAGTCGAGGCTTATAAGCGTAAAATGAACCGCAACCATCTTCAATTTCAGGATTGGGGAGTTTTGAAGCCAATGTGGAAGTCTGAATTTTCTGATCCATTGGTTAGAGACCCATATCATATCATTATGTGCGGTAGAGCAGGATATGAGTATGAAAATGAGATAAATTCTGACACTGGAAAAAGGGAAATTTATAAATCGGGAGTCAAAATGAAAGTCGAGGGTGAAACAGCTTATGAACCAGACATTTTGGTCCTCATGGAAAGGTTTGAGGAAATTTTGGGCAAAGATAAAAAGGTTTATCGTCAGGCTACGGTTGTTAAAGATAGATCAACTCAAATTGATGGTATGACATTTATCAATCCTAGTTTTGAGAATTTTGAACCGGCAATTGATGATATGTTGGCAGATCCTGATGCAAGAGAAATGCAGGAAACCGATTCAAGTGGTCTTTTTAAAACTGAAGAAGACAAGAGGGAGTACATTAGAAACAAAGAAATTGTACTTGAGAAAATTTCCAACGAATTGGTTAAGGCATGGCCAAGCACAGGAGCAGCTGATAAAAAATCAAGAATAGAAATATCAGAAAAAATATTTAATACCAATAGTTGGGAGGAAATCAAAAGAAAAGGACTTGATGAGCTTGAGGCTGGTCTGGAAGCTTTAAAAATAGCTATTCAGGATTATTTTGCCGAGCAGTTTCCTGATAAGGCAGAAGAGAAAAAAACAGCAACTAAGAAGACAGTAAAGACTAGAAAGGAGGGCAAGGATGTTAAGTAAATCACCAAGCGTTCCGCATTTAATTTCTGAGAAGATAAGGCTTAAATCAAGAATTCAATCAAGGAATTATTTGCTTGGTGAATTTAGGCAGATTGTAAAAAGGGAAAATGCAAGAGATAGTCAGAGAATTGCTGAAATTGAGAAAAAACTTAACATTGGAAAGCCCAGAGTATATAAATCATTTTTGTTTTTTTAACATATGGAACACACAAGGCTTATAGCCTTGTGATGCGAGAGGTCGGGACAGTCCGTGGGATCGGTTTTTGCTGATCTTACCTCTCGTTTCATAAGTCTATAAGCGGTCTCATAATCCATGCTTGTCACATGAAATATAATATAAATATCAATCAAATAGTGCTTTCGCAAACTAGGCTCGATATCATAGATGGAGCTATTTTGGATTATTTATATTATCTATGCTCATCTCGTAATAAAAGGGTTGAAGAAAAACGCAAAAATGGGTATACCTGGGTGAATTTTAATTATTTAATGGAAGAGATGCCGATGCTTGGCATTAAGTCAAAAAGCAGGATTTCTGAAAGAATTAGAAAAATAGCAAAGGAGGGGTTTTTAAGAACAATGAGGGACGGCAATAAATTTTATGTGGAATTAACAGAAAAAATAGACGAAGTGTTCGTCAAAACGAACGACTTATCCCCACCGTCCCAATTTACAATCCCAACCGTTCGTCAAAACGAACGCTCAACCCCCTCTAGCGTTCGTCAAAACGAACACAATCATAATACTAATAATCATTATATTAAAAAGAACGTTAACGTTGTCAAAAAATTGGCAAATTTATCAGACACTGAAAGGGGACAGTTGGAATATCATTTGGAAAAAATTAATGATCAAAGAAATGTCAAAGCTTGGTTAGAGGTTGTTGGTCAGATCGGATTTCAAACAGTTATAAATATTTTAATAGATGTATCACAAAGCATGGATGCAAAAAACAAAGGAGCATGTGCAATGGGGCTTGCCAAAAAGGCAGGTTATAAAAAATTTTTTAGACCGAACAAAGACCGACTATGAAGAATTTAAAATCACTAATTAGAAATAATTTATATTTGAGAGTTGATTTCGATAATAAATATAAGAAGAAAAAAGGGGGAGTCAGCCAGTCAACAGATTTTTTCTTAATCGGAGTATTGCCGATTGCGATATTTTATAAAAACGGAGAACAGGAAACTGCCAGTTTAAGCAGGCACATCACAGTAAAACAAGATCCATATTTAAGAAATTTGCAGGGGATTAAAGGTAAAGACAGCAAAAATATTGGTCCTTATAAGCCACAAGTCAAAGCTATTATAGTTGAACTTGAGAAAGTATTTAGAAAAATAATCAAAGAGGGAAAATTTAATAATAAAGACATCGATAAGCTCTTGGTTATAAAATTTACAAAACATGAAAAAAGAACAATTGATAAAAATTGAAGAAATCAAACCATACGAAAAGAATGCAAAAAAGCATCCTGTTAAACAAATTAATAAAATTGCGGAAAGCATTAAAGAGTTTGGTTTTAATCAGCCATTAGTACTGGATAAGAAAAAAATGATTATAGTCGGTCATGGAAGATATGAGGCGGCTCAAATATTAAATTTAAAAGAGATACCTTGCATAGTGGTTGATTTGGATGAGAAACAGGCTAGAGCTTATCGCTTGGCGGATAATAAATTGAATGAGAGTGATTGGGATATGGACTTGGTTATTGAAGAATTGAAATTGCTTGATAAAGAAAAAATTGAAATTACAGGATTTGATACGGATTTAATTATTGAAATCAAAGAAGATGATTTTGATGCAGGGAAAGAATACGAAAAGATAAAAGAACCAAAAGCAAAAGTGGGAGATATTTATCAACTGGGTAGACATAGATTAATGTGCGGTGATTCTGCAAGCAGAGAAGATGTTGAGAAATTAATGGATGGCAATCTTGGGAGAATGATTTTTACCGATCCGCCATACAACGTAAATTATAAATCACCCGGAGGATTGGATTATAGCTCAACTAAATTCGGAGGTACTGGAGGCAAGATTTTTAATGATAATAAAAGCGATAAAGATTGCGTAGATTTTTACACTGATATTTTGTTTAATCTTTATCATTTTACTACAGATGATGTGACAATTTATTGGTGGTTTGCCAATAAAAATAATCATTTAAACAGATTTGCATTTGAGAATGCAGGTTGGCATATGAGTCAAATTATCATTTGGCTTAAAAATTCAATGGTGTTTAGCCGAGGACAGGATTATCACAGGCAATATGAGCCTTGTGTGGTTGGTTGGAAGAAAAAGAAAACACATTATAAAAATAAGAAAATTAATAATTTAAAGGACGTGTTTAATCTTGATTTTGATGATTATAACGAGATGCTGGATGTTTGGTTTGAGAAAAGAGATGTTACGCAAAATTATGTGCATCCAACGCAAAAACCCTTGAGATTACCTGAAAGAGCATTAAAAAAGAATAGTGAAAAAAATGATATTGTTATTGATTTATTTGGCGGTTCAGGTTCGACATTAATGGCTTGCCAACAGTTAGATAGAGTTTGTTATTCAATGGAATTAGACCCCAAATACGTTGATGTGATTATAAAAAGATATGAAAACTACACAGGGCAAAAAGCAAAAAAAGTCAGCCAAACTTGAAAACTTGAAAAAAAATCGGAATTCAAGTTGCAAAAAAAAGCATGGCGGAGCAAGGAATAATGCAGGTAGAAAGCCAAAAGAAGATAATGAAAAAGTTAGGGAAATGAAAGAAATAATCGCAGGTCATGGACTTGAGGAAGAGGAAGTAAACGGCAAGAAGGTGGCTAGAGTAGCAATACTTTTAACAGTTCTTTTTAGAGAAGGTGCCAAGGGGAATATTACCGCAATTAAAGAGTATTTGGACAGACAGTTAGGTAAAGCCAAAGAAAGCGTTGAGTGGTCAAACGAGGAAGGCAGGGAGTTCAAGATAAGCATATCAACAGTGGGAGACAAAAAAGATGGAGATAAATTGGCAACAAACAAAAAAGCAAAATGAAGCTTGGGGCTATTTGATAGATCAAGTCACATTGGAAGTTTTGTTTGGCGGAGGAGCTGGTGGAGGAAAGAGTTTACTCGGGTGTGCATGGTTGATTATTATGTGCGGTCAGTATCCCGGGAGTAGGTGGTTAATGGGCAGGTCAAAGTTGAAAAGTTTGAAAGAAACAACATTGCAGACATTTTTCGATCTTTGCAAAATGTGGGAAATAAAAAATGAAGAGGATTTTAAGTATAACTCAATTGAGGGTGTAATCACATTTACCAATGGCAGTTCAATTTTGTTAAAAGATTTATTTTTATATCCGAGTGACCCCAATTTTGACAGTTTAGGAAGTCTGGAAATATCAGGAGCGTTTATTGACGAGGTTAACCAGATAACTTTTAAGGCTTGGAGCATTGTTAGATCAAGAATCAGATATAAGCTAGATGAGTTTGGATTGATACCGAAAATATTGGGAACATGTAACCCGAGCAAGCAGTGGGTATATCAGGAGTTTTATAAGCCATGGGAGGAGAAGAAGCTTGAATTGGAAAAAAAGTTTATACAGGCATTGGCTGTTGACAATCCGTACATTTCAAAACATTACATCAATAATTTAAAGAGCATTAAAGATAAGGCAACGAGAGAAAGGCTTTTGCTTGGTAATTGGAATTATGATGATGACCCAGCGTGCTTGTTCGATTATGACGTTATCAGTGATTTGTTTACCAATATTGCAGAGCCAAGCAGAGAGAGGTTTATTACAGGAGATGTTGCAAGAAAGGGTAGAGATAAAATGGTGATTGTTTATTGGGAGGGATTGCAAGTAAAGGAAATAACAATTTTAGATTATGACATTAAAAAAAATACGAGCCTTTCAGCCGAGTGGATTATAAAATATGCCCAAAAGAAACAAGTAAGAAGATCACATATCATTTTAGACGAAGACGGTGTGGGAGGTGGCGTAGTTGATCAGATTGACGGCAGTATAGGCTTTATAAATAATTCACAAGCAATTCAGCCAGATGAAGCTAAGCGAGATAAAACAAAGCATGTAAACTATGCCAATTTAAAAACACAGTGTTATTTCAAAATGGCACAACTTGCCGAAGAAGGAAAAATCGGAATAGATGAACCGCACGACATCCAAATAAAACATTTGCTTATTGAAGAGTTGGAGCAGATAAAGCAGAAGAATATTGATAAGGACAGCAAAATCACTTTAGAGGATAAAGATAAGATAAAAGAGAATATTGGCAGGTCGCCAGATATTGCAGATGCATTGATGTTTAGAATGTATTTTGAAATAGATAAAAAACCAACGCCAAAAATTACAAGTTTATGAAGAATTTAATATTAAAATTATTGTTAAAAATTATTAGAGGAATAAAGGGCGGTTTAAAAGTTGTTATTCTTGGCAGATCATCAATTCAGGCAAGGGTTTACAGGGCGAAAGAAGGAAAATGGTCAAATAAAGTAATTTTAAACAATAAGCCAAAAGTAAAAATATGATATTAGCATTAAACAATGAAATTCAAAAAGCCATTAATAAATTTTTATATATGGCGGTTGTAATGACGCAGTATTGTGAAGAATGGATAGTGGACAAAATTGATAATCAAGTAACGACCAACGTTGAGCATATAGCATGGGGATCAGGAAGCGGATCGTTATCAAAAAACAACACTACTTTATTTAATGAAGAAAGCGAAGCAAGAATTGAGGCAAGCAGGAGTCAGGCTAGTGCTGATGTGATTGAATGGATTGGTACATTAACAGCCGAATCGGCAAAAACAATTACAGAGGCAGGATTATTTAATAATATAACAGCTGGCAGTTTATTGATGCATGGGGATTTTTCAGGCATTACCTTGGAAACAGGAGACAAGATTGAATTTACATTCCAGCTTGAAATTCAATAAATATGGCAGTAGTTGAAGGGATAAAACAAGATTTAAGGAGTAGTCAATGGAATGTTAGCACTGGTTCCAGCATCGGTCAGACATTTAATTCAGGCAGTTTGAATAATATATCGAAAGTTTCATTTTATCAGGTCAATAACAACTATACAGGAAGCTATGGAATAGAGATGAAAATTTATCGGGGTATTGGGGGCGATGTGATTTATACCGATCAAAGAACAATACCTCAAAATAATGGGGTGGGTTGGAAAGAATTTGTGCTCCCAGAACCCTTGCAAATCGATTTGAATGCAGAATATTTTGTTGATTTTAAAGTGACATCAGGATTTTGGTCAGGAGCACCGTACAGAACGGGAGATGCTTATCCAGACGGAGTAATGACCTATAACAAAAATCCATATACAGACGGTAAAGATACGATGTTTATTATTTGGCACGATGATGAGTTTGTACCAATCAATATTTATAGCGAGCAGTTTAATGCGATATCTACAGGAATGGCTGGATTAAATAAAACAGCAAATTATATAAGGCAATTTCAGGCAACAGTAAATACAGGATTAAGTTTTATTTTAGCTCGAGTCAGGCAGGTGATATTTAATAAAAACACATTTTTGATTGTTAATCTGGATACTTTTGCAAAGCAATTTAGGAGCGTAAAGAAAAAGATTTATTCAATCAAAGCCAAAGCAAGAAAATTTATTTTAAGACAAAACCATGAGGACAATAATTGATATAACAAAAGACGACAAAGGATATGACTTATTTTTTTCTTTAACGGATTACAACGGAGAAGCGGTTAATTTAAACGGCGTTTCCAGTATTTTGTTTAAAGCCCAAGTCCCCGGGGAAAGTGAGCTTAAGTTTTCAGGTGAAATGAATATCATAGACAGCCCCGGAGGCGAAGTTAAATATACAGTGCAGGAAGGTGATTTTGATGAGGCAGGAAAATATTATGCAGAAATTGAAGCAACTTTTGAAGATGGGCAACTGGTTACTTATGGAGATATTGTTATCAATTGTAAAAGCGATTTACCAAAAGCAGTATGAATATTATAAAAAAAATTTACAATCAAATAGTTAAAAAACAGGCGGTGCCATATTCATTTTTTGTGAATTCAGGTGTTATGTCGTCAGTGGTTACCAAGTCGGATGCATTGGATTTTTACAAGTCATGGGTTTATGCATGTGTGGCTAGGCGAAGCATGGGCTTGGCTCAAATTGAATTTAAATTATATAGGCTTAAAAAAAACGGCGAAGTAGAAGAGATTATCGAGCACGAATTATTGGAATTGCTTTATCGGGTTAATCCTGAAATGACTAAATATAATTTTATCCAGTTGAGCGTTATTTATAGGGATTTGCTTGGTGCCAGTCCATGGATATTAAGCAAAACAAACAAGGAAGATAAATTGCCGAGCAATATTTTTATTGCAAGACCAGAGTTTTTTAAAGTAAAAAAAGACGATGACGGCAATATAGTGGGATACACCTATGAGATAGGCATGTATAAAAAGGAGTTTGATAAGGATGAGGTTATCTTTTTAAAAAATTACAATCCAAAAAATCCCGAGAAGGGAATTGGTATTATTGAAGCGGTAAGAATGACCGCTGAAAATGATGATTATATATTGCAGTCAAACAGTAATCTTTTAAAAAACAATGCCAGACCAAGCGGATTTTTGGAAATGGAAGGGAATGCCGACACTAAAATGATTAAAAGGCTTAAGAAGGAGTTTAGAAAAAAATATCAAGGTTATGAGAATTCATATAATGTGCAATTGCTTGAAGGGGGCATAAAATTTAAACCCGTAACTTTACCGCCAAAGGATTTGGATTTCATTGAAAGCAGAAAAATGAACCGAGATGAAATACTTTCAATATTTGGCGTGCCAAAGCCAGTTTTGGGAGTTTTTGAGGATGTTAATAGAGCCAGTGCAATCGCAGCTGAATATGTTTTTAATAAATGGACACTTGAACCTTTGGCAACAGAGTTAGTTGAACAATTAAATGAGTTTTTAGTGCCAATGTTCGGATCGGACTTATGGCTGTCATTTGAACCCTTGGCCAAGGAAGATGAAGAGATGAATTTAAAGCAAAAAGAGATCAGCTGGAATAAATGGAGGACAACTAATGAAATCAGGGAAAGTGAGGGCTTAGATCCAGTAAACGGTGGAGATTATATTTATATGCCTTTATCAGCTATGCCAGTTATCGGTGGAGAGAAAAAGGATTTTATAAAAATAAAGGCAGGAGGTACTGGCAGATTAAATTTAAAATTGCAGAAAGAAATTAAAAAAAGGATCGTAAACAGGAATTTAAAACTTAAGTTAATCAGTGAAAAGGCAGGTAATAAAATATTAAATGGCTTAGTTGATAAAAAGGGAGTTGTTTTAAAAATAGTAGAGAAAAAAGAATTTAAGATAGACAATGAACAGCGAGAAAGATTTTATAAAATCAGAATGGATAATGAGGCTAAGCTAGAGAAATTGTGGAAAAAGAAATTTGCGGATTTTTTTAAAGGACAACTTGAGAGGTTTATAAAATCACTCGAGGAAAATCATAAAAAAGATGTAGCTACCCAGTACGGGATTAGTAAAACCGAGGAGTTGGGAGCAGCTATAGCAATTATAGACCCCTTGCTTTACGAGACAGTCATGACTGGTGTTGCTGGAGCTAGCGAGCTTATTGGAGAAGATATGATTGTAGACATGGATTTTATAAAAGAATGGATAGCCAAAGTTGAGCTGGAAATTGGCGAGAGTATAAACAACACAACTATTGAGGCATTTGAAAAAACAATGAAAGAGGGTGTAGAGGCAGGAGAAGATTTGGAAAGCTTAAAAAAGAGGGTTGAGGAAGTGTTTAAGTTTGCCGTTGATTACAGGGCGGAAATGATAGCAAGGACTGAAAGTGCGAGAGGAGTGGTTGAGGCTCATCGCAAAACATATGAACATTATGGATTTACTGATGTTGAATGGCTATTGTCGCCTGAGGCATGCCCAACTTGCCAAGCGAAATCAGAGGAAGAATGGTCAGTTAAATCGATAGAAGGTGAAATTCCAGTGCATCCAAATTGCAAATGTGATTTTACGCCACTTTAAATAATAATCAATCAAATATATGGGAAAAACTATAAAAGAAATAAAAGAAAAAAGAAATGATAAAAAGCTTAATTTTGATAAATTAATCAGGGTTAAGGTTAAGGCTGACATTAAATTGCTTGAAGAGAAAGACGATAAGCAAAAAGGAATAATTGAGGCTTATGTTTCTATTTTCAATAATATTGATTTAGTAGGCGATATTATCAAGCAGGGTGCATTTGCCGAAAGCATAAAAAAGAAACTACCCAAGGGTGTTTGGATGCATAATTGGGATTTGCCGATTGCTAGGACTCTTGAGGCAAGGGAAGATACTAAAGGCTTGTTTATAAAAGCGGAATTTAATCTGGAAACACAAAGAGGCAAGGAAGCATACAGTGATGTTAAATTTGGAATTATTGACGAGTTTAGCATTGGATTTCGGGTCCTTGATTATGAATGGGACGAAAATGACAATAGAATTATTAAAAAAGTTAGATTGTATGAATGGTCACCAGTATTAGCTGGAGCAAATCCTGATACGGAGTTAGTTGATATTAAAGAGGAGAAGCTGGAAAAGGAAATCAATTTTATTGATATTGATTATAAAAAAGAAAGAGCAAAAATTTATTATAAGGATGGTAATATAGCCAGACTAAAATTAAGCAATAAATATATTTTGCATTTAAAGTCCCTGGCAGATCAAAAAGGGACAAAGGTCGACCCTGAAACGGACAAAAAAATACTCCGAATCAGACAAGCAATAAAGCAAGCCGACAAGGCATGTGAATTTGTACTCAAAATAACTAAATAATTTAATTTAAACGAATATATGGACAAAGAAAAAAACAACACTCAAACCCAAGTCAAAGAAGTGACTATGGATGAGTTAAAAAATATCATCACTGATGGTATAAAAGAAATTTTGCCTGATATGAAAAGCGAAATTTTGAAAGAAGTTAAAAGGGATGTGAAAGACGTAAAGTCTGACACAGATGAGGAGAAAATAAATAAATCTGCAGATTTTATCAGAAAGGTTTGTTTAGGACAGGTTGAAGAGAAAGCTATAGATTCAAGCGACACTTCTTTTGGACACACTGTGCCGACTGAATTGGCTGATTTTATTCTTACTAAAAAGGATAAAATTTCCAAGATGAGAAAATTGGCATTTGTTTTTCAGTTAAGCGGAGATTTTCAGTTGCCTACAGAAGGTGCTGGAGTTACTGCTTATTGGGTGGCTGAAAATCAAGAAATCACCGAAAGCAACCCAACTGTAAGCAAAAAGAATCTTTACGACTATTATTTAGCCGCTAGGGTTCTTATTCCACGCAAACTGTTGAACACTTCCGCTTATAACATAGTCAATTTTATTGGCGAATTATGTTCAAGGAAGTTAAGAGATACAGAGGAAGTGGCTTTTGTAGCAGGAGACGGTTCTGAAAAGCCGACAGGTCTTAGAGGGGCTAGTTTAGGCACACTAGCTCAAGCAGGTGCTGAATTTTCTTATGATGATTTGGTTGATTTGTTTTATGAGTTGCCAGAGCAGTATAGGCAAAATGCGGTGTTTATGACTTCCAGTGCTGGTATGAAATTGTTGCGTAAACTGAAAGATAATAACGGACTACCGATTTTTGATGTGCGTGATCAAACCATTTTTAACAGACCAGTATTTGAAAGTGCTGATATCCCAGCAAATTTGGGGGCAGGAACTGATGAAACCGAGATTTTCTTTTTCGACCCTTGGTACTACTGGATTAAAGATGGCGAGAAGATGTTTGTTGATACCGACAAGGTTATTAGTAAACTTCAAACCGAATTGGTTGTAGCAGAGGCAGTAGATGGTGTTTACACCTTGCCTGATGCAGGTAAAAAGTTGACAGCGGTTAAATAGAGTTTGGCTTATTGCTATACTCCCTCCCTGCATGGGGATTTTTAGCAGGGAGGGAGAAAGCAGTTAGTTATTAATAATTAAGCGATAATTTTATGGCAAACGACAACAAAAACAATCAGGCTGATGAAAACAAAAATAATAATTCAGCCGAAGAAGAAAAAAAGGACAAGAAAAAGAAAACAAAGCTTGTTCGAGTAAAATTTGCAAAAAGTTATACTCCTTATGTTAAGGGAGATGTTGCCGGGCTTGAACCGGAAGAAGCTGAAAAGCTAATCAAAGGCAAGTTTTGTGAAAAGGTTTAGAACTTTGATGTCTGACCCTTTATAGGGTCAGGAATTACAGCTTTAAATTTATGATTATAAACACAGAAGATTTTAAAACATATATAACATTGAACACCAATGATTTTGATGATGTTATTGCTTTGCTTATAAAGTCGGCAGTTAAATGGGCAGAGGCTATGACTAATAACAAAATTGAAGAAATTGAGATTGAGGAGTATTTTGATGGTGATGAAATTAACAATGAAATGTTTTTGACTTATAACTTAAATCTGCAAAATTTAGTTATTGAAAATGAAAGAAATGGATCATGGCAGGAAGTATCAAGTGATAATTATGTTTTTTATGATGATGAGGGAGTAGTTAAATTTAATTATGTGAATATGGGTGAAATGAATTATAGAGCAACTTATAAGACAGGATTTACCAGCAAAAATATTCCAAGCGATATAAAAGTGGCAATTCTAAAAATTGTCGGCAGATTATGGAATAAACGCAAAAGCGATGGAATTAGCAATGAGAACTTGGGAGATGCTGGAGTTGCTTGGGAAAATTATTTATCTCCTGAAATATCAGCCTTATTGTCCAAGTATAAAAAGATTAATGTATGAGATTTGTGTTTGAAAAAAGAATAATGGTTTATAGACTCTTGAGCGATTCTATAAATAAAACAGAAGAGTATAAACGAATAGATGATATTTTTGGAGTAATAATGCCAGTAAAAGCAGAAGATCTTATGATTAGCGAGGGGAACCCAGCGGAAATGCATAAATTGTATGCTGATATTTATTCGGATATTAAAGAAACAGACAAGATTGAATGTGATAATGAGGTTTATATAGTAAAAAATTTAAGAAAACTTGAGCATCGTTCATTATCAAGAATTGAAGCCATAGTTATTAAGCCAAATAATTAATATGCCATTTGAGATTGAAATAGAAAATTTAAAAGAAATCAGGGAGCTTTTTCAAGCTTATCCCACGATTGTTAATCAGGAGATCAGTAAGGGGCTTTTGCAAGCTGGAAAAATGATTGTCGGGACAGAAAAAAGAGAAGTACCTATTGGTGTCACAAATCATCTAAGACAGAGCATTGGTATGAGGTTAAATGCAAATAGCGTGGTTATTGTGCCTAAGAAAGAATACGCTATTCCAGTCCATGAAGGAACAAGACCGCACTATGTGCCAGTTCACAATAAAAGAGCACCGCTTAGAATTTGGGCTATTAAGAAGGGTTTAAATCCTTATGCAGTGCAAAAATCAATTATGCGAAAAGGCACAAAGGCGAACCCATTTGTAGACAGGACTGTTGATATGACCAATACAAAGGTACGGAAGATATTTGTTCAAGTTTTAGAAAAAATAATCAAAAGAATATGAGAAATAATATTTTAAATGCAATCTATTTAAAATTAAAAAATATAGGGGATATTAAGGATGTTTACAAATACAACAAAGGTTATTTCAGTGCTTTTCCTGTCGCTGTAATTTTAGGCAGTGAAAATGAAAAAATAAGAGAAAGCGTAAAAACCATTAAAAAAGTTTATAAATTTAAGATTCAAATATTTCAGGAAGTTAACGAGAAAGCACGAGGTCAAGTTGACGGTGAAAATTTGCTTGTAAACTTATCCGACACCATAGATGATGTTTTCGATAATGATGACACCTTGGGCGGTATTTGCGATGATGTTCAAGTTTCAAGCAGTTTTGTTTGGGAAGATAGGGAACTACTCATGAGGGTGTTGGAGATAGAAATAACATGCATTAAATTAAAACAATTAATATAAATCATTATGTCTATAAAAAAATCAAAAATTGAGGACAAAAGTATCCGTCTGAAAGATTCGGACGGTTTAGAAGAAAAGCGTCCTAAGGATTCGGACGGTCAGGAAGAATATAATTATCCTGGCAAGGTAACTATAAAAGCCAGTTCAAAGGAGGAGGCTGACGAAAAATTTAAAAAATTAAAGAATAAATAATTATATGGAAACATTAAAAAGAAAATTTAATATTGGTATAGGCAAAGAAACAAGCAGAGGAACTGCTATTACTCCAGCTTATTGGCTTAAACCATTGTCAGAAGACATAAACGACAAAATAGAGGTTATAGCCAGCGAGAGAGCTGTTGGAGTTATTGAAGACAGTGAAGATCAGGAGATAAGTAAAAAATTAAGCGGAGGCACAATTTCAGGCGAAGTTTTTGATAAAAGCTTTGGTTTATTTTTACTGGCCACATTGGGCAATGTTACTTCAACGGAATCAGCCGATTCAGGTGTTTATGATCATGTATTTGAAGTTTTACAGTCAGCTAAACACCCGACATTAACAGTGGAAGTAAAAAGAGGAGATAATGAGCAAAAAGCATATGCCAATTCGGTTATTGAGAATTTTAAAATCAATGCAGTAGCTAAAGATTATTTAAAATTTGAGGCAGTAATTAGAGGCAAGGCTGGTTTCGCATCAACGAGTATTCCAGCTTATATCACAGAGAATTATTTTCTTGGTAAGGATATAAGCATTAAGCTAGCTGATGATTTGTCAGGTATAGGCGGTGCCAGTGCAATTGACGTGCAAAACGTTGAGATAAACGTAAACAAAAATATTGAAGATGATGATAAGTTGGGAAGTGTTGAGCCGAATGATTTTCTTAATAAACAGCTGGCAATCGAGGGTAATATTGAAATGCTTTTTAAAAATACCGATTTGCTTGATTATGCTTTAAACGGAAATAAAAAGGCAATGAGATTGGAGATAGTAAATAGTGGAATAACCATTGGTGCAAGCTCAAATCCAAAACTGGTGGTTGATTTAGCAAAAATAAAATTTAAAGAGCCATTGGTGGCTGGAGATAATAATGAAATCGCAAAAGTAACGGTCGGCTTTAAAGCGTTTTATTCTGCCAGCGATGCAAAAAGCATGGTGGCTACACTAACTAATGAAGTAAGTAATTATTAAACATATGCCAATACTTAAAGATTTGAGAGATGTCAAAAATATCAAGCTTCCCAAAAGCGGAATAACAGTTAGAGTGCGTGACGGTATTTTAGCAAATGACATTGAAGAAATAGAAAAAGAAAAAAGCGACATTAAGCAAATTCTGGTTTTATTAACTAGAATCATTGAAGACTGGGATGCAACTGATGAGAGTGAACAAAAAATACCGATAAATATTGAAAATGTGAATTTACTAAGCATTGATGATATTAAATTTATTCAAGAGAATTTGAGCTTTGTAAAAGATTTTTTAGCCCGAGCCAGTCAACAAGCTATGAAATAGCAAGGTTTGTTAGATTTGGCGACAGAAGTTTTAGAGCAATTAGGGCGTATTTTTGTGCGGAGCTTGGTTGGACTGAACATGAGTTTAATATGCAGAGATGGGAGTTTATAAACGAAGTTTTAATTTATATTGCAGAAAAAAATAAAAAGCAAAATGGCAAATAATAAAGAACTACAAATTATTTTAAAAGCCGTAGACAATGCAAGTTCTGAAATGAAAAAGGTCAGCAGTGCATTGAACGGTATGACAGATGATGTAAAGAATACATCAAGTTCTTTTGGTGCCATGGCCAAAGCTGTGACAGTTGGTAATTTAGCATATGGGGCGATAGTGGGTACTGTTAGCAGGCTAGCAAGCGGTTTATCGGGATTGATCAAAGAAAGCATTACTTTAACAGGTCAACTAGGACAGTCAAAAGCAGTTATTTATAAGTTGGGTGAAAATAATAATTGGAGCAAAAAGCAGATTGACGGACTGGTAAAAAGCATTAGAGATGAGAACAAGGACATGCTCACTGCAATTGAATTAACAAAGACGGCGATAATGACAAATATGAGCGAATCTCAAGCCTTGGAGATTGTAGCCAGAGGACGTGATGTTGCAGCCGCTTCAAATAAAAATTCAAATGAGGCAATTAAGGCAATGATGCAGGCGGTAGTTAAACTTCGCCCGGAGCTTTTAAGTGAATATGGCATTGAGATGAATTTGGTCAAAGTTTACAAAGATGCATCAGAACAGCTGGGGATTAAAACCAGCGAAATGACATATGCTCAAAAAACCCAAGCTATGTATAACGCAATAATTGGAGAGGCAACCAGAATGGAAGGATCTTATACAGAGGCGATGGGGAGTTGGTATAAAATGTCTAATTCAGTAAAGGATGGAATAGTCAGTTTAAAACTTATTTTAGGAGAGATGCTTGATAATGCCATGAAACCGATGATTGAATATGTTTATAGCTCAATTAAAAGCTTTAGGTCATGGGCGTTTACCGAGGAGAATGAAATTAATCCGCAATTGAAAGCGACAGCCGATATAATCGGGCAGGTGTTATTAAAAGCCTTTGAGGCTTTAAAAATAGTAATTAAATCGGTTATTGATATTTCAAGAAGTTTTATAAACGTAGTTAAAGCTGGGATTGAGGTGGTTGATAAATACAAAGGGCTTTTAACAATATTTAGAACTTCATGGGAAAATGTTGCACTTGTATTTAAAGAGAATTTACTTCCTGAATTGCAAAAACTTTGGGAGGCACTTGAGCCATTAAAACCATTTTTAGAGTTGTTTGCCAAAATTATCGGCGTTATTTTATTGGGAGCTTTAATTGCAGTAGTGAAAATATTGGAGGTTAGTTTAATAGTGTTGATTCAGACTTTGACAAAAATTGTTGAAGTGGCAAATGCAGGAATCGAAAAGTTCAAAGGAATTTGGGATGCAACCACAAGTACAATTTCAAAAGTTGTTGGCTGGATTGATAAGTTAATTGAGAGAATAAAAAAGTTGAATGTAGTACAAGGTGCCAAAAACGCAATTGGCAATGCATTGGGATTTGGCGGTGCAAGAGCGGGCGGTGGATTTGTAAGTCCTAGCAAGGCGTATATTGTCGGCGAGCAAGGACCCGAGTTATTTGTGCCAAGCTCAAATGGCAATATTATCCCAAATAACAAGCTAGGGTCAAGAGGAATGATTATCAATGTAAATATTTCAGGCAATACCATAATGGATAGAAAGGGAGCGGAAAGAATTGGAGACTTGATGATTAGAAAATTAAAAACAAGTAATTTGTTAGGCTAGTATGAATATTATTGTAAAAATTGAGGGAGAGGAAAAGACAAATTTGGTTGATTGGGAAAGCTTTGGAATTGAAGACAATATCAATGAACAGCCTAATTTGTGTAATTTTACAATTAAGGTTTTTGAGGGGCAAAATTATAAGCCAGAGATTAGCGATATTGTAGAGGTATTTGACGGAGCGGAAAAGATATTTGCAGGCAAAATTATTAGAGTAGGAAACTATGCGGAAGGCGATGTTATTTATTATGAAATTGAAACCAAGGATTATACTTTGGATTTAGACAGAATATTGGTCATTGAAAGATTTGAAAATAAAACAGTTAATGAAATTATTGAATTTTTGGTTACAAATTATTTAGCTAGTACTGGAATTACTTATAACAATGTAAATTGCAATTTAGAAGTGACGGTAGTGGCTTTTAATAATTTAAGTGTCAGTAAGTGTTTAACAGAGCTTTGCGAACTATTCAATTATAGCTGGTATATCGATTATGAGCGTGATATTCATTTTTTTGCAAAAAATGATGAACCTGCACCGTTTAATATTGCAGACAGTAGTGATAACTACATCAGGGATAGTTTGAGTATAGAGAATGATTTAAGCCAGCTTAGAAATGTAGTAATAATTGAGGGCGGAGAGATTACATCAGATAATGAGCGGACAAAACCGCACACAGGCGATGGAAACCAAAAGAGTTTTGCCACTGATTATAAATTTTCTAAAAAGCCGACTGTGAAAGTGAATAGCATTGAAGTGAGTGTTGGAACGGAGTTTTTAAATAGTGATGATGATTATGATTGTCTTTGGAGTTATAACGAGAAATATGTCAGGTTTGTAGTTCCACCAGTAAGCGGAGATTTAATTGAGATTAGCGGATATTATCTTATTCCGATTATGGCTCAGGTGGAAGATAATGCCAGTATTTCAAGGTATGGGAGATTTGAGTTCAAGAAAATTGATAAAAGCATTAAAACGACAAATGAAGCTAAACAATACGGAGAGGCTCAATTGTCAGCTTATGCAAATACGATAAGAGAGGGAGGGTTTAGGACGTATTTAAGTGGATTAAGTTCAGGACAGACAATAAGTATTAATTTATCAACAAGGAGCATAAATGAAAACTTTTTGATAATGAGAGTTAGTTTAAAAATGTTTACTGCAACCGAGGGAGAATGGACGGTTGAACTAGCCACACTCAAGACTTTAGGCATGATCAGCTTTTTGCAGAGTTTACTTGTCGGAGAAAATAAAAAAGTGACATTGAATGAAAACGCAGTTTTAAAAAAATATTATCTTGATTATCAAGATGTTCAGGTCGATGAGGAGATCGGTGTGGTTGAGGAAATGGAGGATTACAAAACAATTGAGGTGGCAGAGTCAATTGAAAAAGATCCGTTTGGAGCAGGAGTTAGACCGACATTTGTTTTGGCACCATATATTCCAGTAGGACATGCAGACCCGGAGAGAGAATTTTGTTTAGATACAAGCGAGTTAAGTTAATAATATGATTATAAAAAAACACACAAAAGAAAATGCCCATGCAGTCGGAGATATTACGGCTAAGTTTTATGATCAATCAAGACTGAATAAGCGAGAAATAGCTTTTAATAAGATTTTGCGTAATTTACGGCCGTTATTTCCTAGTATTATGAAGTATTATATTTTGGGAGATTTAGTGCAAGAAAATAGGCGGTTTAATGTGATTTGCAGAACTGGTTTCAATGCTCTTATAAAAAGATTGGTCGGGGACACTACTTATACAGGCTATATCAATAAAGCCTTGTTGGGTGATGGTAGTGGCAGTGCGAGTGATGGTGATACGACTTTGATAAATGAGGTTTATAGGAATGATATGGCCAGTGGAACAGATGATGAAAATGTTGTTTTGTTAACTGCATTTTTTACAGAGACAGAATGTGCTGGCACATTTACAGAATTTGGAAATGTAATTGACGGAAACGAAAATCTCGACACTGGCAGTTTGTGGTCGCATATTACTGGCATTAACTGGGTTAAGGATAACAATACGGTTTTAGTGATAAGCCAAAAATATACATTTGTAAGCGTATGATTTTAAATATAAAAATTGAAGTTAAAAATAAACTGGAAGCATATGATATTGTTAGCAGGCTTGGCTTGCAACATAAAATAAAGGAAGCGGAGTTTAGCGGTAAAAAAGAAGTTTTTGATCAGAAAAATAAACCAGCATTATTTTTAAAGAATAATAAAACGAATATATCAAAATATAGAAGTTATGAGTTTAGACAAAAAACAGGGACAAAATAAGCTATTTGCTTTTGAGATAAATAATATAATGAAGGCTTTGAGGGCTTTGGCTCAAAACATTATTTCTTTGAACAGATCGGCTCATTGGGAGTTTATCAGTTCAGAGGGTATAAGTAATAGTCAGTCAAATTCTTCAACACCATGCACTGACACAGGAACAATTCCGCCAGATTGTAATTTTATTGTTTTAAGAATATCCCATTCAGTTAGTGGCTGGAATTGGAGCGGTCAAATTGTTTTAGCAAGAGAAGGCATTACGAGTCAAACATTAAAACAGCAACCTGGTGTTGATAGTGAGAGTTATTGGAGTCAAGTTGCAAGTTCTATATCAGGTGATGTATTAACATGCACTCAAACTTGCGGATCAAGCTGGAATAGCACTTATAGAAATTTTAGCGTAACAGCTTATTATTACAGATAAATTTATGCCGATATTAAAATTAACAGGAATATTACAAGATGATTTCACGTCAAATGATCAAATCAATGAAACAAAAGATTTTATTGATAGTGTTGCTAATTCAGGGCAGAAAGATGTGGTTGTAGGTGATGGCTCAAAATTCAGCGTAGGAGAGATGGTTATTATTTATGATGGCTATGAGATGTTTGAAAATGCAGTTATAGAAAGTATTAATGGAAATATTTTGACAATGACAGAAAACTTATCTAATTCGTACCCTGAAGGTTCGTATATTGGAAAATTTTTAGGTGTTTTAGATACGGTGAATAATCAATATTTAAGATTGCAGTCACCCGATCTTGGTGATGGGGGTGACGGAGCCTTTGAAAGTACAGGCAACGAAACGTGGTCAAGTGAGAAAAACTTTACAAGTGTTCTTATAAAAGACGGACACACCATTACTGTTAATGGAAATTTTCCCATAAAGTGCCAAGGTACTTTTGAGATTGAGGCAGGTGGAAAAATAAGTGCAAAAGCTAAGGGGCATGCTGGCGGTTACGGAGCAAGATATTATGGAAATTGCGGAGCAAGTGAGTTGGGAGGATCTACTCAACAATGGGAGAGAAACGGTGGAGGTGGAGGCGGTGGATATGCATCAGGATCTTCAATATCAAGAAGTTGTGGAGCAGGTGGTGGATATGGAACGAATGGTGGAAATGGCTACACTTATGGATCATCACCGAATAACACACCGCAGGGTGGACTTGCTTATAATGATAGTGAATTATCAAATTTTTCAGAAAGCTATTTAAAAGGTTCAGGCGGTGGAGGCGGTGCTGGAGCAGAGAGTTCAGGACATTCAAGGGGTGGATATGGAGGAGGTATTATAAGAATTCATTGCAAAAACTTGATTGTAAATGGTGAGATTGATTGTGATGGAGGAGATGCGACAGAGGCTGGTACTCCGTATAATTATTACACAGGAGGTGGTGGAGGTGGTGCTGGAGGAACTATCTATCTTCAGGTTTTAAATAAAGCGACACTGGGAACTAACCTAGTTCATTCAAACGGCGGAATAAGAAGCGGTGGGAAAAATACCAGCGGAGATATTTGGGGATATGGAGGAAATGGTGGAAAGGGGCGAATTAGAATTGAGGCAGGCAAAATTGATGGATCCACAAGTCCAACCCTTGTAAGTGGTTTTATTACAAATCTGGGAGGATATGCAAAGTATGGTTGGTATTTTACGAAAGAAATTAAAGCTTTAAATGAGACGATTACTGTTAATGGTTATTTTAAGCAAGAAGTGACAATAAAAATAAATTTATCGGCTATTGCAAATTTAGGGCAAGCAGATGTTGATTTAATTGATGCTAGTGATTTTGAAGTTGGAGATAAAGCAATATTATTGGAAGATGAAAAAATGGAAATTGTAGAAATTCAGAGCATATCTACCAATAAATTGACCATGACTGAAGATTTGAAAAATACTTATTATACTGGAGCTCAATTATTAAGAATTGATGCATATGGATTAATAAGTCTAGAGCCTGTAGATGATGACGAGAATTTACAAGACATGATGTTGCAGTCAGTCGAAGATTTGGGTGATAATATTTGGTATTTATCTTATAGCAAGACTGTAAAAGCTATGAATAATCAAGATGCAGGAGTTAGGCTTATCGGTTGCGTAAAATTAAAGGGCAGATCAAATAATACAAATGAGATTAAATTAAAAGAGATAAATTGGAATTATTTTTAACAATAAATATATGGATTACACAAAAGAATTATTATTGTCAGTGGCTACAATTTTTGTAAGCACTGGCGTGGCAGTTATTCAAAGCAATATTTGGCAAGGCACGATTTTACTTTTAATCGGGGTAGCTGTCTTTATTGGTAGGGGATTTTATAAAAAGTATATCGATTAATATGGATAAGCTGGATTTGATACTTGATAAAATCAAGGATCTAAAAAACGACAACACAACCGAGCATGGCGGAATTATTAAAAGGCTTGATTTGACCAATGGAAATGTAAAGAAAAACACACAGTTTCGCATTGAGGTTTCAACAACTATAAAAAACTTAAAATGGTTTATAGGTCTTTTGGGAATTGGCAATGTTTTGAATTTAATTTACATGTTTTTCAAAAATTAATATGAAAAAACCAGAATATATAATGATTCATCATAGTGCTGTATCTTATGATAGAAATTCCGATCAATTTGAGGCAAATAATAATTATCACAAGGCTCAATGGGATTTTAAAAGCAGTCTTGGTTTTTATTTGGGATACAATTATGAGATTGCTAAAAATGGCAAGGTCAGGCAGGCGAGAGCTGATGGCGAGACAACGGCGGCTTGCTATCAGCAAAATATGAATGACGGCAGATGTATTCATGTTTGCTTGGATGGTCATTTTGATAATGAAAAGCCACAGCCAGCACAAATTTTCGCTTTACGGGATTTATTAAGAAAATTGGTTGATAAATACAAAATAAAAAAAGATAATATTATTTTTCATCGGGATTATGCTTCAAAAAGTTGCCCAGGCAGTAATTTGGATATTGTTTTTATACGGAGCTTGGTAAATGGCCAGACAGAGGCTCAAAATGATGACGAAAACATAAAAGAAGAATTGATTAATATTTTAAACAAAGCAATTGAATTAATAAAAAGGCTTTAGAAAGCGTGCAAAACTGGGGCAAATTGGGGACTTGCCAATAGTTTGATGTTACGTTACTATCCTCAATAATAAAATTATGTTTAATGTTATGGATCAGATAACCCAAGAACAATTTAATGCTTATGAGAGAGTCAGGGCATCGGGTGTTACAAATATGTTTGACACTCGTAAGGTTTCGCAATTGTCAAAATTGGGTCGCATGACTATCCATGTAATTATGAAAAATTATGGTGAACTCAAAGAGAAATTTGAAGGATGATATTAAGAATGGCTCTAGCTTGCTTGAAATTGTTGGCGAGAATATAGATGTTCATGTTGAGCTTTATCATGGTTTGTATTACAAGAATAAAAATAGAACAAGAAAAGAAATAATAAAAATTGTCATTGATGATTTAGATGACGAGTTAAAGAGATTATGATAAAAACAGATTTTAAAATTAAACACGCAACCCCCAAGCAGGTTAATGGCACAAGTAGGATTGGTACAATTCATTCAAGTTTTGAGGAGTTAAAAGAAAAGTTGGGAGATCCTCATGATTGTACTGTGTCGGGAGACTGGGAGTCAGGTGATAAAAAGGTAAGAGTTGAATGGGCTTTTGTAATAAATAATGACAAGAATTTGGTTTTTACGATTTATGATTATAAAAGTCGATTTCCCCTAGAGCAAATTAAGCAATGGAGCTTGGGAGGGAGAAGTAGTGAAATAAAGGAATATTTATCAAAAATATTATTGGTTGAGTAAGCCATAGCCAATAATATAAAAAAACCTCACATTAATGTGAGGTTTTTTTGTCGATTAGGCACGACTTTATCTTTTTCCAACTCTAATCCGCTCTTTTTCAACTTCTCTCTGGGGCATTCTTTCAGCTTTACGCTTTGTTATGAATTGACCAGTGCCGGAATCCCTGTAGGCTGTTCGCCTTGGCTGTTTTTTGCAGGACATAATCTTCCGATTGTTATTTTTCTTAAAAAGCGGTATAATCTAGATATGTTGATAAGGCACTCGACCTTTGACTTGTCAAAGTCGTGTCTGTAAATAGATGTGAGTTACCGCTCACATTCTATTTTACCATAAGAGTTTTGTGTAGGTCAACACTGTTTGTTATTGACAAACATATTTGATTGAACTATACTAATAATAGATATTATTACGATAAAAAAAATATATGCTTGATAAAGCAAGTTTTTATTTAAATTTAGGGAAAAAAATCAAAGATGAAAGAACCAAAAAGGGGTATTCTTTGGATGAATTTAGCAAAGAATCTGGTTTAAATATTAATAAAAGCACATTGTCTGCAATAGAAAATGGAAAACAACAAATCTCAGCTTTTCAGCTTTATTTGGTTGCAGAGGCTTTAGATTTGAAAATTACAGAAGTAATGAAAGGAATTGATACTAGTAATAATGTTAAATTATTAAATAAAGATGATACTAAGAATTTAGATAATATATAAACATATGTCTAATTTTATTAATCAAAAAATTAAATTAGCCGTCAAGGAAGCTGAAAAAATATCGAATAAGCTTGAGATTGATAGTTACCCGGTAAAAATTGAAGATGTGGCAAAATCACTTGGAATAAAAGTAGCTAAGATGAAGTTCTCAAAAGATGAAATTTCTGGTGCTATAAAGATGAAAGGTAAAGATGGCCAACCTGTTATTGTTGTAAATGAAGATCATTGTGAACATAGGCAAAGGTTTACAATCGCCCATGAAATTGGGCATTTTATGTTGCACAACATCAGCAGTATGCATGTAGATTCATCTGATGTTTATTTTAGAGATGCAAACGCAACATCAAATACAAATAATATAAAAGAAATTCAGGCAAATCAATTTGCAGCTGAATTATTGATGCCAAGAAATGAAATGATTAATGATTTATCAGGTAAATATAAGATAAAGAATAATGATGATGATTTAAAAACAATAGCTGAATTGGCTAAAAAATATAATGTTAGTCAACAAGCAATGATGATTAGAATCGGAAGCTTAGTTATATAATTAACAATTTTATTTGAAAAGAATAAAATAATTCAAATAAACAGAAATAATAAATATGGCTTACAATGAAGATACAAGGGTAAAAATACCAGCAATATTACATCTTTGTAGATTGGGGTATAAATACTTATCACTAAAAACATCTAAATGGGATGTTGAAACAAATATTTTTACAGATATTTTTTTTGATAGCATCAAGGCAATAAATAAAGATGTTGAAGATGATGAGATAAAAAAATTATACGAAAAGATATCTTTGGTTTTGGATAATGAGGACTTAGGAAAGGAGTTTTATGAGATGTTGCTATCAAATGAAATAAAATTAATAGATTTTGATAATTTTGATAACAATTCACTCCATGTCGTTACAGAACTTACTTGTAAAAACGGAGATGAGGAATTTCGACCAGATATCACGCTTTTAATAAACGGTATGCCTTTGGCATTTATAGAAGTAAAAAAGCCAAACAATAGAGAGGGGATAATCGCTGAAAGGAATAGAATAAATACTCGTTTTCAAAATAAAAAATTTAGAAAATTTATTAATATTACTCAACTCCTTGTTTTCTCAAATAACATGGAGTATGATTCGGAATCAATTGGTCAGGTTGAGGGTGCTTATTATTCAAGCACTTCACATAATAGAGCAATATTTAACGCTTTTAAAGAGGATGTGGCAGTGGAGAAGCTCGATGTTAATTCGATCATAAAACCAGAAGACGAAGAAGTAGAGAATTATGTTTTAAAAGATAATAATTTAAATGTTATAAAACATAGCCCAGAGTTTATAACTAACAAGGATATAGATTCACCAACTAACAGAATCTTAAGTTCATTATTTAGCAGAGATAGATTATCAATGTTATTGAGATATGCAATCGCATACGTAAAAGAGCATGATGGACTTCAAAAGCATGTAATGAGATACCCTCAATTTTTTGCTACCAAAGCAATCGAGCAGTCAATTGATAAAGGTATTAAAAAGGGGATTATTTGGCATACCCAAGGAAGCGGAAAAACTGCATTATCTTATTATAATGTTAAGTATTTAACTGATTATTTTCAGAAAAAACAAATCATACCTAAGTTTTATTTTATAGTTGATCGTTTGGATCTTTTGATTCAAGCTAAAAAAGAATTTTCAAGTCGAGGATTGGTAGTACATACTGTAAATTCAAAAGATGAGTTATTAAAGGATTTTCAGAGTAATAAAAATATACATAATTTAAAGGGGCAACTTGAGATTACTGTAGTTAACATCCAAAAATTCAAAGAAGATACCGCTGTTTTAAACTGCGGACTTTATAGTACAAACATTCAAAGAATTTATTTCCTAGATGAAGTACACCGAAGTTATGATCCAAAAGGAAGCTTTCTTGCTAATTTAATGACTTCAGACAGAGAAGCGATAATTATCGGACTAACAGGAACTCCGCTCATCGGTAAAGATAAAAGCTCAAAAGCTATTTTTGGTGACTATATTCACAAATATTATTATAATTCATCGATAGCTGATGGATATACTCTAAAATTAATAAGAGAGGATATTGAAACTAGTTACAAGATTAAATTACAAGAAGCATTAAAAGATATAAAAATATTGAAAGGTGATGCTGATAAAAGGAAAGTTTATTCTCATCCAAAATTTGTTGAACCGATGTTAGACTATATTGTTGCAGATTTTGATAAAAGTAGAATTATGTACGGTGATGATAGTATTGGTGCGTTGGTGGTCTGTGATAGTTCAGATCAGGCAAAAAAAATGTTTGAAGTATTTAATAAGAAACACAGCGAGAATTTAACAGCGAGTTTGATTTTACATGATATCGGCACAAAAGATGAAAGAAAAGATGAAATTGACCAATTCAAAGAAGGTAAGATTGATTTTCTATTTGTGTACAATATGCTTTTAACAGGTTTTGATGCTAAGCGGTTAAAGAAGTTATATCTAGGCAGAGTTATAAAAAAACATAACTTATTACAAACATTAACTCGTGTAAACCGACCTTATAAAGATTTTCATTTTGGATATGTAGTGGATTTTGCCGATATTCGAAAAGAATTTGATGCCACAAATAAAGCATATTTTGATGAGTTGCAAGACGAACTTGGTGATGAGATGGAGACTTATTCAAATATTTTCTTATCTAAAGAAGAAATAGAATCGGAAATTGAAATTATTAAAGACAGGCTTTTTAGATTTGATTTAGTCAACGCCGAGAATTTTTCTAAACAAATATCTGCCATTCAAGATAAGCAAGAAATTTTAGAGATTAAAAAAGCTTTAATGAGTGCAAAAAATCTTTATAATATCATTCGTTTGATGGGGCATTATGAACTTTTGGATAAAATAGATTTCAAAAAACTTGCTATGCTTTATAATGAGGCAGAAAATCATTTAAACTTGGTGAATTTAAAGGATTCTTTGGAGAATAATTCAGAAACAACCAACCTCTTGAATGTTGCGTTAGAAGACGTTATATTTACTTTCCGTAAGGTATCAGAGGAAGAAATGGTTATAGCTGATAAACTAAAGAATACGCTCAAAAAGACAAGAGAGGAAATGGGTAAAAATTTTGATAAAAATGACAAAGAATTCGTGGCTTTATATGAAGAGTTGAGAAGATTATTTGATAAGAAAAATCTTGATGAAATTACCCAAGAAGAAATGAGTGCTAATATCAAAGAGCTTGAGAAAATATATGAGGCGATTACGGATCTAAATAGAAGAAATAATCAGCTAAAGGCGAAATATGAGAATGATGAAAAATACGCAAGAATTCATAAAAGAATTTTAGAAGAGAGGAATGTTGATGCTAGAGAAATAACTATTTTTGAAACTTTAACAGATATCAAAAAACAAGCTGATCAAAAAGTCCTAGATAATGCAAGAATGATTCAAAATGAAGATTATTTTATAAAATTCATGAGTCCTATTGTGATTGGAAGCTTTGAAAATCACGGCATTAAATTGGACAACAAGTCAGCGGATTTAATTAATAATTGTGCAACTCAAGAATATCTTTACGATTTTAATAACACAAAAGTATGGTAGAGCAAAATTTTACTCAAAAAACTAAACAGTTAATCGATAATCTGAAAGGAATTTGTAGTGATTATGGATTAGGTAATAGTGGGGATGAATTTAAAATTATCACCCAAGTTTTTTTGTATAAGTTCATGAATGACAAATTTGGATATGAAGTAAAAGAGCTTGATTCAAAACTTAAAAAAGCGGATAACTGGGAAGAAGTAATAAAAAAATACTCTAAGAGTGATTATGAGTTTTTGCTTAAAAAAATGAGTCCTGATAGTGCGAGATTATATCCTGATCATTTTATTTCGACATTATGGAATCAGCAAAACAGTGAACAGTTTGCTAAGCTTTTCAGTGATACATTGAGAGATATTTCAAAAATCAATAATGACGTGTTTTCGGTTAAAACTGAAGAGGGGAATAAAATTCAGTTGTTTTATGGCGTCGATGAATATTTAAAAAACTTTTCTGAAAAACAAAAAGATAATTTTTCAAAAGCTATAATTAATCAGCTAGTTGATGTTAACTTTGAAGATATTTTTGAACAAAAGTTTGATTTCTTTTCAACGATATTTGAGTATTTGATTAAAGATTATAATAAAGATGGGGGAGGTGTTTATGCTGAATATTACACACCCCATGCCATAGCTAAAATTATGGCATCTATTTTGGTTGATAAGCCAGTGAGTAATGTTACGGTATACGATCCATCAGCAGGTTCGGGAACCTTATTAATGAACGTCGCTCATGCGATTGGTGAAGATAAATGTACTATTTATTCGCAGGATTTGTCAGATAAATCATCACATCTTTTGCGATTAAATCTTATTTTAAATAATTTAGTTCATTCAATTCATAACATTATCCAAGGTAATACAATAAAAGATCCCTACCATAGGCAAGGAAAGGAATTGATGAAATTTGATTATATTGTTTCAAATCCTCCTTTCAAGTTGGATTTTAGTAATTGGAGAGAGGATATTGATACCAAGGAGAATGGTGAGAGGTTTTTTGCTGGTATACCAACTGTACCTAAAAAGAAAAAACAATCAATGGCAATATATCTTTTATTTCTTCAACATATTATTTATTCGTTATCACAGAAAGGTAAATCAGCTGTTGTTGTTCCAACGGGATTTATAACAGCACAAAACGGAATTGAAAAGAAAATCAGGGAAGAATTAATTGATCGAAAAATGCTAAAAGGTGTGATAAGCATGCCCAGTAATATTTTTGCCACCACTGGAACAAATGTTTCAGTAATATTTATTGATAAGGAAAATATAGATGAAAAAGTTGTATTCATGGATGCTTCTAAAATGGGAGAAAAAATTAAAGTTGATGGAAAAAATGAAAAAACCGTATTAAGTTTAGAGGAAGAGCAAGAGATTGTAAGAGTCTTTACTAATAAGGAAAAAGTCGATAATTTTTCAGTCGTAGTTGGCTTCGATGAGGTGAAAGAGAAAAATTATAGTTTTAGCACTGGTCAATATTTCAATATAAATATTGAGCATATTGATATTTCGATAAAAGAATTTGAAGAAAAAATTAATAATTTTAAAAAAGAATTATCAGAATGTTTTCATAAATCTAAACAATTGGAAGATCAAATTGAGCATAAATTGAATAATTTGAAGTATGAATAGAAGAATTATACAAATCAGTAAAATATCAAATCTTAATTTAAAATCATTAGGGAAGGATGATAATTTTAATGTTATTAAATATCTAGATACTGGAAATATTACAAAGAATAGTATTGTTAATTTGAAAATACTTGATACAAAGGAAGATAAAATACCTAGTAGAGCAAAGAGGCGAGTTAAAAATAACTCAATCATCTATTCGACAGTTAGACCAAATCAAGAACATTATGGTTACTTAGAAAATCCAGATGAAAATTTAATTGTATCAACTGGATTTACGACTATAGATATAGTAGATGAAAATATCGATCCCAAATTTATTTATTACCTTTTAACACAAAAGCAAATTACTGAATATCTCCATAATCTAGGCATGAACGCTACATCTTCTTATCCGTCGATTAAGCCAGAAGATATTGGTAATTTAAAATTTGAAGTGCCTGAAAGAGCGGAAGATCAAAAAAAAATTGCTGAAATTTTATCGTTTATTGATTCCAAAATTAAACTTAATAACGAAATAAATGACAAGTTAGATAGTATAGCAAAAACATTTTATGAATACTGGTTTGTGCAATTCGAGTTTCCTAACAAGCAAGGAAAGCCGTATAAAAGTAGTGGAGGTAAAATGTATAGGAATAATAAGCTTGTTGCCGAAGTTCCCAAAGGATGGAGTGTTGAGAAGGTTAAAGATTTAATATCGGCTGACAAGAGTGGTGATTGGGGGAAAGATCAAAAGACCGGAAATTATACTCAAGATGTATTTTGCATCCGTGGAACAGATATAAATGGCTTGAATGGTAAAGAACAATGCGACCCTCCTAGGCGATTTATACTTGAAAAAAATTCGCATAAAATATTAAATCCTTATGATTTGATTATTGAAATATCTGGTGGGAGTCCAACTCAATCTACAGGGCGTATTGCTTATATCTCAAATTCGAAAATGGGCAGATTCTCAAAACCATTAATTTGTTCAAATTTTTGTAAAGCAATAACACTTAAAAATAGTAAGTTAATTTATAGTTTTTATTATTTTTGGAACAGGATGTATGATGGCAAAGTTTTTTTTGGCTACGAAGGTAAAACTTCAGGAATAAAAAACTTTTTATTTGATAATTTTGTAGATAAAAATTATATTGTAGTTCCTGATAATCAAATATTAGATGTTTTTTTCGAATTTATGGAAAAAATAGAAGAGAAGAAACAGAAAAATTTGGAGGAAAATCAAAGATTATCTTCTTTGCGCGACTGGCTTTTGCCGATGCTTATGAATGGACAAATAACTGTTAGCTAAAAATTAAATAATTTTAAAAATATGCAAGAAATTAAAAAAAGTATAGTTGGTATAACGCTTGGAATTAGATTTTCAAGATCTTTTAGAATCCCAGACATGTCTGGTGAGATTATTGATAATATATTAAACGATCCAAATTCACCATTTGACAATAAATTCTTTCCAAAAATAACAGAGACCTCCTCAAAAGAAAAAACCCTATACAACAATAATGGTGAGAATTTAAAGATAACTTCTGATGATTTTATTGTTTCGATTAAAGTAGATAATAATTTTGAAGAAAAATTCAATTTTTTATCAAAAAAAGTTACTGAATATTTTTATTCTATATTTGATTTATTTTCAATAGAGAATATCAATAGGGTAGGAGTTCTTTTTTATTGCGATATTGAAAATACTGATATATCTGAAAAAACAATTGATTTGTTAACAAATAAAACGGTAGATAATCTACAAAATTTTAGCATGTCATTTTCACAAAAGAAGCAGACTACAGAAGGTTTAATAAAAAAGGGTGTAAAAGACTATATAAATATTATTTATGGATTAAATAAAAACAAAGAGGTTGATAAATTAGAATTTAATTTTGATTACCAGAAGTTTTTTATACCAGCTTTAAGTAAACTAAGTAAGGCTAATATAGACGATCAACTTAAAAAAGCATTGTCAGAATTAGAGACAACGTATTCGAAGTGGTTAAGCTCATATGATAAGCAGTAGACAAAAAAAACTTGAAAGAAAAAAGAAAAAGAGAAAGGAAAAAATTAAAAAAATTAGAAATACTCCTTTGGATGTTAGAGATCGACATGTAGGAAAAAGCGATGATGAAAAAAAAGAATATTTTGATTTTATACGATCTGATAATTATATTAGGAGCACATCAGATGCAGTGAGTAAGAAAGATGAAAGAGATGATATAGATGATATAGAGATTATTGGTGATAAAAAAATCAAAGAGATAGATAGAACAGACAAAACTGGAAAAGAAAAAGAAAGCTATGATACAAAAGATTTACAGAAGATTAAAAAAATAACCAAATGGCAAGAATTTAAAAATAGATGGAATAGAAAATGGGCAGATAACTTAATTGATTTAATTTTTGACTCTTTTGCTTTTATTTTAACTACCATAGTCTCATTGATTATTGGATATTTTTTTGCTTCAGGATCTCTCAATAATGAAATAGATAAATTAAGAGATGATATTTCAAATAAGGACAGTGAAATTAGAAAAGAAATATTGGAAGATGTTGTTCAAAATATTAACAACAATAAATCAGAAGAGACAATCGGAGTTTACCAAGAGATAATGAAAGAATTGATTAATAAAAACAACAATTTAAATAATGATATTCCTGATAATCAAAAAATAAACAATATATCAACTTCAACTTCAGAATAAATAAGCTATGTCACAATACTATAATTCACAACGCACAAAAGGGCTTTACGATCCAAAATCATCGGATCCATTTAAATTAAGTCGATCAAAACTTGAGCTTTTTATTGATTGCCCAAGATGTTTTTATTTGGATAGAAAAATGGGAGTTGGGAGACCGCCCGGATTTCCATTTGCTTTAAATAGTGCGGTTGATGCTTTATTGAAAAAAGAGTTTGATATTTTAAGATTAAAGAACGAAAAACACCCCTTGATAGAAAAATATGGAGTTGATGCGATTCCAGTTGAGCATGAAGATCTTGATGTTTGGAGACATAACTTTACAGGGGTTCAGTTCTTGCATGAACCGACAAATTTTTTAATGTTTGGAGCGATTGATGATTTATGGATTAATTCAAAAGAGGAGTATATCGTAGTTGATTATAAATCTACCAGCAAGACGGAAAAAATTGAGGCACTTGATAAAGATTGGCAAGATGGCTATAAAAGACAAATGGAAATTTATCAGTGGTTGCTCAGGAAGAATGGCTACAAAGTTTCTAATACTGGATATTTCGTTTATTGTAATGGCCAAACAGACAGAAAAGCATTTGATGCAAAGCTCGAATTTGATATTACATTAATTCCATACGAAGGAAGCGATAGTTGGGTTGAAGGGAAAATAGTCGAGGCTCATAAATGTTTGCAAAATGATAAGATTCCAGAGTCAGGTGATGATTGTGATTATTGTAGCTATGTAAAAACTGTTAAAAAATATTATCAATAAGTATGGCACAGTATTTAAAAATTGGATGGATGAAAGCGGTTGGAATAGTCCCGGCACTTTTTGCAATGGGTTTTTTTTATGTATAAGTTTGATGTAGTTCCTTGGCTTGGAGTTGTAACAATATGTATTTCAATTTTTATTGGTTCAGTGTATGGGTTGCTAGGAGTAGTAGGTATTTTGAGGAATATGGAAATAATCGAAATAAAAACAACGAAAGTATCTTTAAGCGATTTAAAAATATTTAAAAGAAATAAAAAATAATGATAATGTTTGTAGGATATTATCAAGGAATTATATGCCAATATTTAATATCAAAAGTGGGAAACTTAACCCAATAAAAGAAGTTACAATAAAACTTGAAAAAGATTTGCAAAAACTAACTGAAGATAATTTGGAATGTATTTTTGGTCTCAATTTTGTTTGCACTGAATTCAGTTTACATAATTTTAGAATAGATTCATTGGCATTTGATGAAGAAAATAAATCTTTTGTGATTATTGAGTATAAAAGAGACAAGAATTTCAGCGTAGTAGATCAAGGCTTTGCTTATTTGTCATTGATGCTTAATAATAAGGCTGATTTTATCCTTGAGTATAATGAAAAAACTGGAAATAATTTAAAAAAGAGTGATGTTGATTGGTCGCAATCAAGAGTTGTTTTTGTTTCCCAATCATTTACTACATATCAACAAAATGCAATTAATTTTAAAGATCTACCAATTGAATTATGGGAAGTAGAAAAATATGACAATGATACAATTCTTTACAAACAGTTAAAATCATCGGAGAGGAGCGAGTCAATAAATAAGATTTCAAAAAATAAAACAATTGAAAAAGTGAGCAAGGAGGTTAAGGTTTATACTGTTGAAGATCATACAAATGGCATCAATAAAGGGGTTGTAGAGTTGTTTAATTCTTTGAGAGATAAAATTTTATCTCTTAATGATAATATCGAAGAAAGAGCAAAAAAACACTATATTTCATATAGGACTAGTTCAGCTTTCTTGTATTTACATCTTCAACAATCTCAAATTAAACTTCATTTGATAGTTCCAATAAACAAACTAGACGATCCAAAGAAAATTGCTAGAGATGTCACAAGAATCGGTCACTATGGAGGAGGAGTTACAGAAGTAGTCTTGGCTTCTGAAAGTGATTTGAATTATGTGTTTAATTTAATTGAACAATCATATAATGCAATATAAGTATGAGTATTAACCCATTAAAAATTGATAAGCCATTACAGATTATCGGACTTATGTTTTTGTTATCAGAGACTGGTTTTGGTTTTATGGCAAAACTTGTTGAGTCAGACAAACTGTCAAATTTTTTTTATATTGCTTTTCTTGTGTTACCGTTTTTTACAATAATTGGATTTTTTATCATTTTATATAATAAATCAAATAATTTGTATGGACCCGCTGACTTTAAAGATGAAAATAATTATTTAAAACTTCAGGGTAAGGTTAAAGAAATTGAGAATAGTCCTTTTATCATTTTTTCTAAAATTGATGAATCTGCAAGAAGGCTTTTTTTAGCTGTTTATCGGGAAAATGATAAGAATAAAGATGAAAGAATAGAAGATCTTAAAAGTCAGTTTAGTGATCAAGATATAAATAATGCATTAAAAATCTTAAATGAGTATAACTGGGTGTCTACTGATGAGAAGCCGTACAACGAAACACAAGAGGGCAAAGATGCACATGAATTACTTAAGCAATTTGTTTACGGACGACTAGGATAAATTAATTATTAAAATAAAAAATATGCAAGAGGATGTAAAGGAAATTGAGCTTGTAAATTATTTAAAGTACAAAGTTAAAATTTCCAATACTTTTATTGAAAAAAAAGGCAACAGAATATTTTTCAAAGATATTGTTAGTATTAAATGTAAGTCTTGGCGACAATTTGCCAGTTACTATGGAGCCAAAACTTTTCATGGAAATTTTAATAGAATAATATTGGTCGATAATAGAAAAAATAAGATTGATTTAAATTTTAGCAGTACTAGTGAGGAGTCATTTAAAAATTTTAATTATATTTTGTCAAAAGCGACATCTCCATTAGTGCAAAAAACTATCAATGATATCAAATCAGGGACAGAGGTCAGTATCCATAATTTAAAATTAACGCAGGCTGGTATTTATAAAAAGAGTTTATTTGGAACAACATTTATTGAATGGGGGAGTTGCTTAGATGCTATTATTGATCGTGGTTTTGTCGATATAATAAAGTTAGATGAAAAGAAATTTTCATCAACTCATATTTGGAAAAGAAATGCAATTTTGATACCTAGTATTGTTAAGAGTTTTAATAAGAAATAGGTTGACTGATGAGCAATATCGTGGTATAATCGCATATCATGATATGAAAAAGCTAATATTCTACAATTTATATAAAAACGAGGCCCTTTTCGGAGGGCCTTTTGGCTTTTTGAGGGGTGAAAAAACTTTATTTTTTCTTTATATTTTCTTTATAATTATTTTATCTTCAAAACTTGACTTAAATGGCTAAGCGACGTTATTATACACCCCCATAAAGGGTGTTTTAATATATTTAAAAAACGAAAAGACGGCCAAAAATCCGCCTTTTCTAACCCAATCATGGATGTGCATATCCATGTAGGGGGCTATTATTAATTTAACACGAAAGTCATTAATTAACCATTAATTAAGGGCTTTCGACCAAAAAGTGTTATGAATCAAAATGAACAACTGTACGGCCAATTTTTGGATTGGCTGGCAATCGGTCACTCCCCGGAGACCGTACAATCTTATCGTTGGGGGCTTAAAATCTTTATTGATTGGTGCGATGGCACCGAGAAGGATGTTGTAGACATCAAAGAGCATGACTTTGTTGAATACGGTTTGTATTTAACAGAGATGAGGAAAGTTAAAAAGAGTACGCAGGCAAGTTATTTTTGTAGCTTGCGAACATTCTGGAGGTGGTTACATAGGCAGAAATTGGTTGAATTTGGCGATGATGTTATTCCTATGCCAAAGCAGGATGATAAAGAGCATTATCCGTTTGTGTTAAAAGAGGAAGTTAAAAGGATGCAGGATGTATTTGATGAATTTTATCCCGATCAATTAAGAGATAAAACAATATTAACATTTTTATATGCGACAGGTGTCAGGTTAAGTGAGATGATCAGCATAGATTACGCTGATTTAAACTTTGAAGAGATGAAAGCGGTATGCAAAACGTTTAAAAGATCAAATCATAAAAGGGAAATATATTGGGATGAGAAAACCAATGAGTTGCTTCAAAAGTGGCTCGAAGTAAGAAATAAACTAGAAAAGAAAGCATTGTATAAGAGTAGTGCATTATTTATTAATTTATCAAATCAAAAGTTTGGATCTCGTATTGGCAAAGATGCAGTTCAGAAAATGTTTAGGAAAGCGAGAAAAATTGCAGGGATTGAGAAAAAGGTGACAGCTCATTCATTTAGGCATGGATTTGGCAAGAGGGCAGTGGAGCATGATGTTCATCCAAGATATTTGCAGAAGATGCTTGGCCACGCCAAACTTAACACAACTATGTTTTATATGGGCGTAGCGGATGCGGAGCTAGAGAAAGTATATCGCCAAAAAATGGCGTTTTAATTCTTGAGTGAGTTCGGTGTTCCATTGTGGTGAACTTGGAACATCGAGCCTACTCAATTAAGAGAACGAAAAAGCCTTGACATTTACAACCAGTATGGTATAGTAATGTTAGATAAAAAATGACATATATTGATAATTAGATCCCACTATTCAAGCGTGCCTGTCAGGCACCATAATGGAGTAAACGTTAAAAATTTTATGTTTAGTGAAAATTTTCCAACAGATAATCAAGAAAAAAAGGAGACACCGATGAAAAACACCACAGAATTTCGAGATGCACTGGACAGTGGAAAACTTTTCGAAGCAGAAAGCTTCTTAACCGAGGTTGCTTCCAATCCTGATCAATTTCCGCAGTATGACGAGCGATGGCTTGACCATCGTCAGAGAGAGCTTTTTCAAGCTTTTTACAAAGCTGAAGACTGGCAAGGAGCCAAAAGAGTGGTTGAAGCCACAAAAGATGCTCGTAGCCAAGAAGGAAGAAAAGTTCGACTTGAGGAATTATCTGGAATGAAGTACGACGAAATCTAAACGCACACAAAACGGGCGATCGTTTCCATTACGAACGACGCCCATTTTTTAGAAGTTATCGTTCACTCAAGCACGCCTGACGCGCATCTTAACGGTCAAAACGTTAAGACAATATATCTCTATAGATTACATACCAAAAAATCCGCTAAATACAGCGGGTTTTTTGTTTTTACCTAATAATCCCACATAATCGCTTATAGTGATATAAGTGAAAAGTGGTGATTGGCTGGCTCCACAATGGCATACTTTTGGATGTAATTGGATATAGTCATAATGTCCAAAAACGACAGAAAATGGAGTTATGAATTTTTATAACTCCGAAATTGGGTGTTTTTGGAGTTATAAAATTTTAAATCAAGAAAATCTGATAAAAAATGGCTATTATAAGGTAAAAATATGATTATTTTACTTTTAGTATATTATAATAGGCAAAATTTATTAAACGATCCTATAAACATTCTTAAAAAAGATAAAAGGCTGTTTGTTGATGGCGAGTTACTAAAAATAAGACACAAGAATTGGCGCTTGTTAATGACGAAGAGCTTTTAAAAAGTTTGCTTGAGAAGTTAGACTATTATATTAATGTCAATAATAATTATCATTTTATTTGACAAAAATATTTTACATAGGTATAATAAAAATATACACTCAGTATGTGTAAAATTTTAAATATATGATTAAAAATTTATATAAAAGAATAAAAAGCCTAAGAGAACAAAAAGGTTTGTCACAGGAATTTATGGCAGGTAAGCTTGGTTTGTCGCGCCCGACCTATATACAAATAGAAAAAGGCGAGCGGGAGATTAATTTGTCTGAAGTTCAGAAAATTGGTGATTTGTTTAAACTATCTTTTGAAGAGCTTATTAGCGGGCAAGACCCAGCTTCTTCAAGAGTTGAATTAAAAAAAGCTAAAAAAACAAAAGCACAAAAACCAGAAGTACGTATTTCTGTGCCACAGGAAAAAGTTGAAAAATTTAAAGAAACGCTCTTGTATATTCTAGAAAGAATCGGCGCTCGCCCCAATATCGGAGAGGCCGTAGTGTGCAAGCTTATGTACTTTATTGACTTTGATTATTATGAAAAATTTGAAGAACAGCTGATTGGAGCGAAGTATATCAAGAATCATTTTGGACCAACACCAGTAGCTTTTCCGGAAATTGTTGCACAGATGGAACAAGACGGAGAATTAGTTAGAGTAACTAAGAAATATTTTCAGCACGATCAAAAAAAATATTTACCTCTGAGGTCCGCTGAATTGTCGAAATTTTCTGCCCAAGAAAAAGAACTGATTGATTGGGAAATTGAAAGATTTAAAGATTTTAACGCAACAAAAATGCGAGATTATTCCCATAAGGACGTACCATGGATCGGCACTGAAGATTTGCAACCTATTAATTATGAAGCGGTTTTTTCTCGTGTCGATGAATTTTCCGTTCGAAAATACGATGAAAATTAATTATGATGAAACAGCTCAATTTAAACGGGATTTCAAAAAGCTTTTGAAGAAATTTCCAACTTTAAAAGATGATTTTGCAACAAACAAACAATATCGTATTGAGTTATTTCATTGTCAGGAGGTTGATAGTAATAGTATTTTTGAAATTGAGGGCGCGAGTAATGCTGATAATTTAAAGTTTTATAAAGTAAAAAAATTTCAATGTAAAAGTCTAAAAGGGCGTGGAGCAAAAAGCGGTATTCGTGTTATATATGCTTATCTAGGCAGTGATCAAAGGATTGTATTTTTAGAAATTTATTTTAAAGCGGATCAGGCAAATGAAAAAAGAGAAAGAATAGTTGAGTTTATAAATGAAACCTAGATAAAGGATTTTTAATGCCATCACCCCCCCCAAAAAAAACATGTTAAAAATAAATAATTAGAGGTGATAAGCAGAGTATTATGGAAAATTTATTAAAACAATTAGAGGAGCTTAGAGAGAAAATTATTTCTGCTAAAAAAATTTTAGATATAGCTAGCTTAGAATCAGAAAAAAGAGAGCTGGAGAGACAAATGACAGCTAGTGGTTTTTGGCAGAATCAGAGACAAGCTGTGGAGATAAGCACTAGAGCAGAAAATTTAGATGCAGAAATATCTAAATGGTTAAATTTAGAAGAAGAAGTTTTAGAATTAGAAAAATTAGTAGCTTTAGGACAAAAAGAGGGGGACGCCTCTATGTATCAGGAAGCTCAAGCTCAGCTGGAAATATTAGAGAATAAGTTTTCTAAATTAGAGTTTTTACTTTTATTTTCAGAAAAATATGATCGCTTTAATGCTATTTTGTCCATACACGCAGGCACAGGCGGGGTTGATGCTCAAGATTTTGCTCAGATGCTTTCACGTATGCTTATGAGATTTTGTGAAAAGAAAGGCTGGCAGATTAGATTAGTGGATAGTAGCCCTGGGCAGGAAGCTGGTATTAAAAGTCAGACTTTTCAAATTTCAGGCTCTTTTTCTTATGGTTATTTAAAAAGTGAAAATGGAGTTCATCGCTTAGTTAGAATTTCCCCTTTTGACGCTGAGAGTATGCGCCATACTTCCTTTGCTAAGGTAGAGGTTTTGCCTGATTTACCTGAGGCCAAAGAAGTAGAGTTGCAAGATAAGGACTTACGCATTGATGTTTTTAGATCTTCTGGTCAGGGAGGACAAAGTGTTAACACGACTGATTCAGCGGTGAGAATTGTTCATGTGTCTACTGGTCTGTCAGCTACTTCTCAGTCAGAGAGATCACAACACCAAAATAAAGAAACTGCCTTACAAATTTTAAAAGCCAAGCTTTATCAGCTAGAAGAAGATAAACAAAGTGAAAAAGAAAATAAATTGAAGGGAGAGGCTAAAGTAGCTGTTTGGGGCAAACAAATTCGTTCGTATGTTATGCAACCTTATAAAATGGTAAAGGATCATCGCACTAATTTTAGTACGGATCAAGTGGATAAAGTTCTAGATGGAGAAATCGAGCCATTTATTGAAGCTTATTTACGCTTGCAAAGAGAGAAAAAGAGTCTTTAAAATAATTTAAGTAAAAAGATATTAAGATAACGATATGATAAGTCGTTATTTTTTATTTTTCTTATTTTTACTCGCCTTATTTAGGTTAATCGGTTTTTATTTAGAGGATAAAACTCTAATTTTTGACGATATAATTAAGTCTAATTCTTTTAAAGCTGTGGTTTGTCAGGAGCCTGAGCGCTATTTTGATCGTCAGGAAGTAGTGCTTTGTTTAAAAAATAAGCAGAAATTTCTAGCTAGACTGGAAACTTGGCCTAGGTTAAATTTATTTGATACTCTGTATTTAAGTTGTGATTTAAAAAACCCAGAAAATTATTCTGATTTTGACTATAAGGGGTATTTAGAAAAACAGGGAATAAGCAAATTATGTTTTTATCCCCAGTTACAGAAAATAGAGTCTTATACTGGGAAAAATTGGTCTTTTAAGCTGTGGCAAATAAAGGAAGGCTTGGTTTTAAAAATAGATAAGAATTTAGAAGAGCCAGTGGCTGGAATTTTAAAAGCCATGCTTTTAGGTTTGAAATCAGAGTTAGAGCCAAGCTTAAAAGAAGCTTTAACTAAGTTAGGTTTAGCTCACTTATTAGCTGTCTCTGGTCTTCACTTAGGTTTACTGGTTTACGGTTTAAAAGAATTATTAAATAAGCTTAGACTTAGAAAGGTAAGAAATTTTTTACTTTTACTTTTTTTAATATTTTATATATTTTTAATAGGAGCCCCAATTTCTGCTATTAGGGCTGGTTTTATGATTTCTTTTTTGTTTTTATTTAAAGAAAAAAACCTTAAGCGAAGATTCTGGCGGTGTTTATTTTTAATGCTTTCTATGAGACCAAGCTGGCTTAGAGAAGTTGGATTTCAATTAAGTTTTATGGCTGTGGCAGGTATAGTGTTTATTTTACCTAAGCTGGAAGGAAGTTTTTGGTATTTTTTAAATAAATTAATTTTTAAGTTAAAGAGAAATAAAATATTAAAACTTAGTTTTACTTTAAGTTCTTTGGAAAGTTCTTATTTTAAAAAAGAAGTTATAAGAATTATTTTAGCTTCTTTAGCAGTAAATATTTTAATTTGGCCACTTTTAGTTTATTACTTTAAAAGTTACAATTACCTTTTTTTGTTGTATAACCTATTAGTTTTACCAGTTTTACCTTTATTTTTAATTTTTGGTATTTTAGGCCTACTTTTACCGGTGCCATTGCTGGGTTTTATGCCAGTTTTGGTTATTGGCAAATATATAGAAGTGATTTCTAGTTTTAAAGCTGGGTATTTTGAAACTGAAATTTCAAAATCTTTTTTACTTATTTATTATTGTTTATTTATAGTTATATATTTTATAAGTAAAAAGAAATTTTTAAAAATTAAAAAAAACTTTCTTTTGTAGTTATTTTTTGCTATTATGATAATAAGTTAATATTTGTTAATCAAAAAATGGAGGAATCATGAGTAGTTCTTTAAAACCAGAAATTGATATTGGTATTATTGCCAACAGCACTTCCCCTTCTAATCGTTTAGCGCTTAAAGCTGAGCTTGGCGAGCCTCAAATGGGATTTTTTCCCCCTTTAAAATTTTCTTTTGGTCATTTAAAGGGGCATATTATTCCTTTAGATATTCAGCCAGGGGATATTTTTTCCTCTCATAAAATGACTTTAGCTAGAGAGGCCTGTCTTTTAGCCACTGACAGGTTAGTTGAAAGTGGCGCTAAAGTTGTATGTTTTACAGCTTCAACTAAGAGATTACCAGGCAAGAATGGTGTTTATCTGCTTGAAAAGCCCTATTACAAAAAAACTATTTTTTCTATAGGTGACAGTGCTACCACTCTTTCTTTTTTAGCTACTATTAAACAAGGGTTAAAAATTACTTTTGAACATGAAAAGGTGGTGGTTATTGGCGGGGGCTTTCTTGGTTTAGAGGCAGTTAAGTTTATAACTAAGTTAAGAGGTGGTCGACAAAATTTAAGTTTGTTAAGTGCACATACTCAAAATTTACATGCAAACATTGAGATTTTGCAAGGCGTGAAGCAATTAGAGGAGGGGGCTAAAATTTTGATTGTTTGCACTCATAAACATAACTTAGACGCGCAAACTTTGCAAAAAATTTTAGCTAAAGACGCTATTGTTATTGATGTAGCTGCGCCTCCGGGAATATCTTGGCCAGTCTTTAAAGAGCTTAAACCAAGACCTAAACGTTGGAGCGCCGGAGATTTTTATTTAGAGAATATAGATTATAGTTTTTCTCCGGAAATTTTAAGTTTTCCAAATAAGAATTTCTTTTATGGATGTTTTACTGAGGCCCTGTGCTTGGCCTTGGCAAGTAGTAAATCTAAAAATGGAAATTTAAAAAAGTTTAACTTTTTTAGCGTTAATGATGCTAATCAAGCTTTACTACAAAATTATTTAAGGCAAATTCAAGCCAAAGTTCCTTTAGTGGATTTTTTCTGCCTAGACAAGGGTATGGAGGTAATCGATTTCTGAAATTAAATTAAGAGGAGCTTGTTGTTCCTCTTTTTTATTTTTATAAAAAATGCTAAAATTTTCTTATATAACCTTTATTTATCATGATTGACTATCTATTTGCACAAATATTTTCTTTTTTAAGCCTGATTTTTATTATTATTTTGGGCTATATTGTTTTAAAAAGAAGTCGTAGCTTAATAAGTAGGCTTTTTTTTCTTTTAACTATAATTTTAGATGTCTGGATTTTTGGCACGATTATGATGTTTAATGCTGATAGAGCAGAACAAATAATTTTTTGGGATAGGATTATATATGTAGGTATAGTTTTTTGGCCTGCCTTGCAATATCATTTTAGTTTAGCTATTACTAAAACTAGTATTTATAGAAAAATTCTTTTAGGTTTAGGCTATTTACTCTCGGTGTTGTTTTTATTTGCCAGCCAAACTAATTATTTTTTAAATGATGTTTTTTATTATGCTTGGGGCGCGCATACTAAGGCTCAATTTTTTCATCATTTTTTTGTTGTTTTTTTTGTTTTTTATTCTTTGATTTTTTTTATTTCCTTAATACAGAAATACAAAGACGAACAAAGCGCTTTAGAAAAAAAGCGTTTATTGTATTATATTTTAGGCTTTGCCAGTTTAAACTTATTGGGTATAACAGGGTTTTTACCGGCTTATGAAGTTTCTGTTTACCCAGTGTTTTTAGCAGCTCCGCTTTTATTTTCCGTAGTTATAACTTACGCGATTGTATATTTTGGTTTAATGAACATTAAAGTTATAATGAGAAGCTATTCAGTTTATATAGCCTCTTTAGTTTCAGTTTTCTTGCCTTCTTATTTAGCTATATATTTAGTATATAAATTTTATCCGCAATTAATTTTTATAGTTTTTTCCATAGCATTTGTGCTAGCTCTTTTAGCTTTTCCTAAATTGAAAAAGTACTATTATCGAGTTTCTAATAAATATTTTTTTTCCGGCCTTTATGACTTTGATGATTTGATTTATAAGATAAATAATCGTTTGCATTCTACTTTAGATATAAAAAAAATGTTTAAAGCTCTAATTACCCTTTTACAAGGGAATATGCATGTTCAGGCCATAGCAGCTTTAAGTTATAATTATGAAACTAAAAGCTGGAGCTCTGATTATAATAGTAATTTTAAGAAAATAAATATTAAGAAATTGAAATATAGTCAATCTTTAGAAAAGCTAGTTTCTAAAAACACCTTGCTAGTTAGAAATGATTTTTTAGAATCTTCACTCGTTAAAAACTGTGAGGCTTGTCAGTACTTATATAATTTAGGAACTGAATTGTTTATATTAATAAAAATTCGACAAGTCAAAAAAATAACAATTTTAGTTTTTAATAAGAAAGAATCTGGAGAAGCTTATAACAATAAAGATTTAAAACTTTTAAGTTTAGTAGGAATTGAAGTTAGAGTGGCTTTAGAAAATATTTTACTTTACGAAAATGTTAGAAAATTTAATTTAAAATTGAAAAAAGAAATCAAAAAAGCTACTGTAAAACTAGAAGAACAGAATAAGGATTTAAAAAAATTAGATAAATTAAAAGATGAATTTATTAGTATCGTCTCTCATCAGCTAAGAACGCCTCTTACCAGTATTCGTTGGTTTACGGGTATTATTTTAAATGATAAAAAAAATAAATTAAATAAGCGTCAGTCACAAATGTTAAAACAAGTAGAGGAAAATAATTTAAGTATGATTAAGTTAGTGGATGATTTATTAGATGTTTCCCATATAGATACGGGCAGAAAATTTAATATTAATAAAGAAAACTTTAAGTTAGATAAAATCATCAATTCAGTTATTAGTGAAAATTCTTATTTAATTAATAAAAAAAATATAAAAATAATTAATAGATTATCTCCAGACAGGGAAGTGATGGCTGACGAAGGTAAGTTTAAACAAATTTGGCAGAATTTAATAGGTAATGCAATTAAGTATTCTCCTGATAATACTACTGTGATTTTATATGAAGAGCTTAAAGCTAAAAAAATATTTTTTTATGTTAAGGATCAAGGTATCGGCATTCCTAAAGAAGAGAGAAAAAAATTATTTAATAAATTTTTTAGAGCAAAAAACGCAGCCTCAGAACATGTTGATGGCACTGGTCTAGGTCTTTATATTGCTAGGGAAATTGCTCGAGCGCATAGTGGTGATTTAAAATTTAAACCTGATAAAAACAAGGGTTCTATTTTTTATTTTTATTTACCAAAAGATAATATTAAAAGTTATAAAATAAAAAAATCTAAAAAAATGGTTAAATTATAATTATAAATTTAAAACAAATAATATGGGTAAAAAAATATTAATTGCTGAAGACAATACTTCTTTAGCTCAAGCTTTACAAATGTCTTTAGAAAAAGAAGGTTACGAAGTTTTTTTAGCTGAAAATGGAGAAGAGGGCTTGGCTCTAGCAGAAGACAAGTTGCCTGATTTAATTTTATGTGACATTAATATGCCAAAAATGGATGGTTTTGAAATGATAAAAAGAATTAGGAAATTTGATTGGGGAGCTAACCTTGATGTTATTATTCTAACTAATTTTAGTGATGAGCAAATTGTCTTCAAAGCGCTGAGTTTTAATGTTTTTCACTATTTAGTAAAAAGTGATTGTGACCTTGAGCAAATAGTAGAAAAAGTAAAAAAATATTTAAAAAATAAATAATTATTTAAATTTGTTTATAAGGTTTAAAATAAGTGAAATAAATAAAATAAGCGCTGTAAGCGCTTATTTTAAGTATGTATTTTTGTTTATTTTTTAGTCTCAGCTTTGGCTTGAATTTCTGCATCTTTTTTAGCCAAAGTTCTAAGGCAGGAAGTACAGATTTTTAAAGCTATTCCGCTTACTTTTCTGCTTTGCAAGTTAATATTTTGGCGTTTTAAAGTTTTTGTTTTTGAGTGGGACCTAGAAGCTCCCTTAGTTGCTTTACGATAGCAGATATCACATCTTTTACCCATATTTTTAAATTAAATAAATGAAAGATAAAGCTATACTATCACGCATTGCCAAAAAAAGCAAGCCGTGATAAAATGGCTTTTGTATGATACAAATTTTTTCTATAATAGTTTTAATATTTTCCGCTATTATCCATGAATATATGCATGGCTGGATGGCAGAAAGGCTAGGTGATAATACTGCTAAAGATGCTGGTCGCTTAACTTTAAATCCAATTGCTCATATTGATTTTTTTGGTTCCATTATCTTGCCTTTACTATTAGTTTTGTCAGGCACTAATATTATTTTTGGCTGGGCTAAGCCAGTGCCTTTTAACCCTAATAATTTACGAGATAAAAAATGGGGTTCAGCTAAAGTAGCCATAGCTGGTCCTTTGGGTAATTTAATTATAGCTTTAGTTTTGGGTTTGGTGATTAGATTTGTGGAATTTGCTAATCCTATGCTGTCAGGGCTTTTGGTTTTAGCTATATTTATTAACCTAATTTTAATGGTCTTTAATTTACTACCCATACCTCCTTTAGATGGCTCTAAAGTTTTAATGGCTTTTTTACCAACTTCTTGGCAATTAAAATTTATGCAATTAGAGCGTTACGGTATGATATTAGTAATTTTATTTATTCTTATAGGTTTTAATATTATTTTCCCTATCACTGTATTTTTAATGAAGCTTATAGCTGGCCCCGGAGCTTTAATGACTCTTTTAAGTGTTACTTAGCTTTTAAAATATTTTTTAAGTTTAATTTTTATTAAATTCGTTCAATTCGATTAGTCGTGTCAAATGATCCAAAAATGTAACCATAACTTACTTCGTTAAACGATTTGAAAATGTAACTTTAGCGAGTGGTTTTAAGTTCATGGTTTTGTTAATTGTTATTTGATTTATTTGGTTTAGTTTTTTAAGTTTTTGG
>JAIPJA010000026.1 GCA_021734405.1 Minisyncoccota bacterium | reverse complement strand
GTGTTTATACTCATTTTTTCTATAACCATAACTTAAAGCCTTAATTATTAATCGTTTATGGTTACATTTTACAATCATTTATCGTATAGGAGTATAGTTACATTTTGCATCATTTAATTCGAAGTATTTTCCTTTTTCTATACTATATGTTATACTTTTAATACTTAAAGTTATGACCAAAGATTTAAACAGTGAAAAACAAGAAAGAATTTTAGCTATAAAAAAGATTTATCAAAAATCTTTGCTTACCATAGAGAAAATTAAAGTTGAAAGAGATGAAGAAGTAGCTAAAATACTGAAAGCTTTAGATAGCCATAGTATTATTAGCGTTTTAAACGATATTAAAAGCATGGAATAATATACTTAATATTATTCTTTTTTATATATAAATAAAATTAATTTAAAAATATGAATAAAAGTGAGGCTATTGCTAATCAAGGATTAGAAAAAGAGGGAGGAAAGAAAGAGCAATTAAAAAAACCAGAAAATAAAGAGGGTGTTAAAGAAAATTTGGACATGGCTTTAGAAAGTGGAGAAAATAGGATGGACGCAGCTGTGGCTGAGTCTAAAAAAAGTGGTCAAGAATTATTAAATAATTCCTATAGCAAGATTTTAACTGATAAACTTAACCAAATCAGACAAGAGATATTAAACGCTGAGAAACATAAAAATGAGAGGTTAGTTTTAGAGAAAGAGTCAGAGCTTAAAAAGATAGAAAGTTTGGTTTCTGTGGTTGAGAAAAAAAATGAAATAGATAGTGAAATCTTAAAATTAAAAAGCAATCTTAAGCTCCTTAAAAAAGAGATTAAAACTTTTGAGCGTGAAGGCAATGAAAAAAAAGTTTTAGCCACAGAGGATAGTTTAAGAAAAGAGAAAACAGCTTTAGAAACTAAAAGTAAAGAAGCAGAAAATATTAATTTGGAAATTAAAGATTTAGATAATTATTTAAATAAAAATGAAAAGATTGGAATTAAGCAAGTAGAATCAGCTGTAGCAGAATCAGATTTAAAAGCAGAAAATGTAAAACAAAAAACTCATGAAGCTTTAGAGAAAGAATTAGAAGAATTTAAAAATAAGTTGATGGAGCTAAGAGCTGAAGTAAAACTTGCTGAAAAAAAACAATATGATGCTCAGGTTGAAGTAATAGAGACAGAAATTAGAGAAACAGAAAAAAATATTCAAAATTTACAGCAAAAAAAAGAAAAAGTTGAGGAAATAGAAGAGTTGAATAATAAAATTAAAGAAATCAGAGAAGAAATAAAAAAAGCTGAAAAAGAGCAAGATGAAGATAAAGTGTTAGAACCAGAAGAAAAGTTAAGAGAAGTTGAAAAATTAAAATTAAAGAAAACCGAACAAGAGGAAAATAATACCGAGACGGGGGAAAATAAGGAAAAACCTCAGACAGAAGAATCTAAAGAGGGAGAAAAATCTGAAGAAATAAAAATTGCTCCAGAAGCTTTAAGTATTTTTTCAGAGTTTAATATTGGTGCTGATGAGTTAAAGACTGTGCCTAATTTTTCTAATTTAAGTGAGGTGGCACAAATTCTTTTAGCTAGGAGCTTTTCGGCCAATGCTTTAGAAAGAGCTCAAGCTAGGTCAGGCGAAGAGATGAAAAAGCATATAACTTCTAAAAATAGTGTAGTCAGATTTTTTCAAGGCCTGAAAGCTGGTTTAACTAAATCTGCTAAAATTGATAAAGCTTCTTCTGTGGAAGAAAAACAAGCTGGCCTAGATAAACATTTAGAAGAGTTAAGTAATTTAAGTGGCCTCTATAACGAAGCTAAGTTTGAAGGAGAAGTTAAAGGAGATAAAGTAGAGGTAAGCTTTGCTAATTTAGCAGACTATAACTTAGAAGGTTTAAATCCAGAAAACCAAGAAAAAATTAAAACAACTTTTGATAATTTTAATAAGAGCGCTAATAGTTTAGGAGAAATGCCTAAGTATTGGCAAGATAAATCTGCTAAACCAAAAGATAGAGAAAGATATGAAGTAGCTTTAAAAACATATAAACAAAATAAAGCTGAGTTAGCTTTGGCGCTATCACAGATAGAATCTTTAACTAGAACCTCTCAACTTTTAAATCAAGCTGAGTATAAGGTAAATATGATGCAATTTTTAGCTAGCAACCCTGATTTGGACCAGGAATGGAAGAATATGAATAAAGAAGGTTGGCAAAAACTCCTCTCTAACTTTACAAAAAGCGATAATGTTAAATTTATGGGCATTGGTATGGCTACTAGAGCTATTACTAGTTCTTTAGTGGGCGCTGCAGCCTTGCCTTTGGTAACTGCTAGTTTAGGTGCTATTAGGGGCTATAAAAGAGGAGAAACAGCAGTTAGAAAAAAAGATGAGAAAAAATCTAAGAGCCAACATATAAAAGATACTCAGTTATTCGCTAAAAAAGATCAAGTTTTTCAAGAAATCATTAAGTTTAATAAAGAAAATAGAGATGCCAGTGGCGAGAGAACAGCTATAGAAAGTATTGTAAATAAATGTGTTAGTGATTCTGATTTTAGAGCTGAGGCTATGAGAGTAGAGGGAGTAGTAAGTGAGAAAGACAAAAAAAACTTTGTGCCCAGCAGAGAAGCAGATTATGTGCTAGAGATTTATCAAAATTTAAACAAACCTCAAAATAAATTAAGTGAAAAAGAATTTCAATTACTTTTATCTTATGCTAATAAAGTTTCTAACTTAAAAGAATTGAATAATAAAATTAATGAAGGTCAAGAAAAATCTATTGATAAAAAAACTGCTAAGGGTTCTGATTTGACGGATAAATTAGATGGTTTAATTATGAAAATAAAATCATCTAAACCTGGCGAGGCTGAGTATGAAAAGAATTTAGATATGCTGGCTCGTAGGGTACAGTTTTCCCAAGACAAAGCTGAAAGGGATTTAATTAATTTTGGAGATACAAAAGAAAGAGCTTTTAATCAAGCTAGCTTTTATGAAGTAATGGCTAAGGCCCGATTTCTTTTACTGGAAAATAATCATGATGCCTCTAAAGAGGCCTATAAACAAGCAGAGGAAAGAGCTAATAAATGGTTAGATATATTAGAAGAAAAAGGTGATATAAAGCTATCTCAAAATAGAAGGAATTTTTTTGTAAAAAAAGCTATTGAAGGAGCTACTATGGGTGTAGCTTTTGCTGCTGGTGGTTATGGACTAATGCATGGAGCTTCAGCTGTTTATGAAGGTGCTAGTGACTTTATCTCTGATATTTCTGGATCTCATGACTTACCCACAGAGCCTGAGCTTAATGAAATGACAAACATGGACAGTATTGATACTGATAATATAGCTCAGGAATACAACCTTAGCCCAGAAGAACAAAGCACTCTTTTAGAAATGCCAGAAGTTTCTCACGAAGAATTAATTGAACAAATTGGTGAATTACGAGCTATTACTCATACTATTGAATCTGGTGAAAATTTTACTACAGCTTTAAGAGATATTATGGAAAATTCTTCAGAGCATACTCAAGATGCTTTTATAGAAAAAGTAAATAATTCTTACAATATTTTAGCAGAAGAACAGACTTTAACTGATGCTAATCGTGCTGAATTATTAGAAAAAGCTATAAATCGTTTATCAACAGAAGGAGCAAATCCTGACTCAGGAGTTACTAACTTAGTTTATAAAGGAAATATAGTAAAAGTTAATTCAGAAACTGGCCAATGGGAAATTACTCAGGGCAATTCAGATTTTGTTCCCAAAGCTGAAGAGTTAAAAAATGTGGCAGAAGATGTCCCTAGTGTAAGAGAAGAGATAAAAATAGAAAAAATGCCTTCTAGGCCATCTACAAAAATACCTGAACAAGATATACAAGGAGCGGTTGTGAATAAAATAAATCAGGATGGTGCTGAGGTGATTAATGTTGATAATGTTGAAGGTGCTGAAATCCATAATGTAGAAGATTTAGATAATGATGTTGAAGTAATTAGTGTTGATAATGGAGACGGAACTGAAGTTGAACCTTTAAGTGATAACGTTAAAGGTGCTGAAGTCCATAATGTAGAAAATTTAGATAATGATGTTGAAGTAATTAGTGTTGATAATGGAGACGGAACTGAAGTTGAACCTTTAAACAATAATACTGAAAATGTTGAAAATAATTTAAACATAGCTAACGATAACGAAATTTTAGATCAGTTGTCAGGGAAAGCAACTATTAAAAATTTCTTAGCTAATTTAACAGAGGAACAGAGAAATAATTTAAGCTTCGATGATAAATGGGAGTTGTTTAAAAAATATAATAGTAATTTAAGTCAAGAAGAACAAGCAAGTTTTTATCAAGGCTTTAAAGAATTGGTGGATAATACAGCAAAAGAACAATTTAATGTAGCTCAAATATTGAGTAAATCAAACAATTTTTCTGGACAAATTAATTATTTAAAGAATATTAAATTTTCTGATTCTAAAAAACAATTTATGTTAGATGGTCAAAGAACTTCTTTTGCTGAAGAGTTAAATAAAGTTGTAGGAAAAGAAGACTTTTATGAAAATTTATCTACAGAACAAAAAAATGCTTTTGAAAGACTTATAAAATATATTCAAAAACAAGAAGTTAGTAGTATGGGTAAGAGGAAAGCCTCTAGTGCTATGCGTGACTTCATGAAAAGTGTGGTTGAGTAATATGTAATAATTATTTTGTCTAATTTAGTTATTAAAAACGCCTTTAAGGGCGTTTTTAATATAGTATTAAAGTTTTTTGGTTTATTAATAAAAAAGGGTTGACATTAATTGGTTTTTTGATTAATATAATATATTGAGCATAAATTCGAACATTAATAATAAAAAATAAAAAAAAGGAGATATCATGAAAAATTTTGTAATTTCTTTAAGCATTCTGTTGATGGCTCTGACCTACAATAGCCAGGCGCAGACTTTTTTTAAAGTCTATAACCTGACTGATCACGGCATGACTGTCACAGTAGAAGAACCGCAGGTGCAAATGTATTTAGCCTCACAGGGCAGTACTACTGCGCCTAATTTTTCTCAGCAGATATTTTCAACTGAGAATTTAAGCCAAGTTACTTTAAGGGTGGCTTATGATAATAAGGTTATAAAAACTCAAGCCAGTATCAATGCTGGAAGAGTGGATATAACTGGAGATTTGTTGAGGTCTGAAAGTTCCGGCAGTTCAGGGGGCAATAACTACAGTGCTACTTTTACTCACCAAGAAAGAACTGGGGTAGCTTCTCATAAAACCGGGCATTTTGTTAAAGTCTTTAACTTAACCGGCTATAAGCTTTACGGAATGACGGATCATGTTAAAGGCTATATCTTTGATCCTGGCGGGGTTAGTGACACAACAGGTGGTTCTAGGAGTTATATCGTCTCCAGTAATTTAGGGATATTATATAACCCTTTACTCGATCAATTTACTGACAGATCGGGTACAGTAATAACCGACACTACGCTTTTAAGTAGAATTTTGAACTCCAGCATGGCTTCCACTTCTATGGTTACCGTTTGGTTACCACATGAAGCAGTAAATTTTAATTTGCGCTATCCTGATCAGGTTTCTCTGGATGATGAGCAAATGGTGAAAATTGATTTATTGGCTGTGGTGCAAAGAATGATAACACCGCAAACTTCAGTTATTACCATCACGGCTGATGACTTAGAAGCTTATCGACCCAGAGGAGAACCTCAAAAAAGGAGAATACAGAACAAAACTTCTCGCGAGTTCATTTTTGAACTGGCGGGTGAACAATTGGTAATTCCGCCGAAAAAAGGCAGAAAAATGTCTTTATCAGATAAGTTTTTTCTGCCTGAAGGGGCTTATTACATCCCCATTTCAATCATTGAAAAAGGGAAAATGTATGAGTTTTATTATTTAACCATTTTAAATAATAGGACTGATATGTACCCAGAAATTAACAGTTGGGACTTAAAAGACCTGCAGATTTTCGGCCAAAGTTCTTTGGAGTAAAAATTTTTTGTTTTCATAGATCTTTTCAAAGCGCTTGCAAATGTGAGCGCTTTTTTAATTTTAAAAAATTGACCAAGCCATTTTTCTTTGTTATACTATATAAGTAGAAAGTAGATTATGTCTGCTTTTACAGCCTGTTTTGTAGGCTAATTTTTATATCTAGCAATAAACATATGATTATAAGTTGGCAAGGACATTCCTGCTTTAAAATTCAAGATAAAACTGGTACAGATGGCATTACTGTAACTACAGATCCTTTTGATAAATCAGTTGGACTTAAGGTGCCTAATTTTGAGTCAGATATTGTAACTATTAGTCATGACCACGCTGATCACAATAATGCTTCAGCTCTTCGAGGCCAGCCTTTTATCATAAATACTGCCGGAGAGTATGATGTAAAAGGAGTTTTGGTAGAAGGCATTCATTCTTTTCATGATAACAAAGAAGGAGCTGAGCGAGGAGCTAATATTATTTACAGAATAGAAATTGATGATATTAGTGTAGTTCATTTAGGTGATTTAGGAACTGAATTAGATAATAAGCAATTAGAAAAATTAGAGAGAACTGATATTTTACTTATTCCCGTAGGAGGAAAATATACTATAGATGCTAAAGGCGCGGTAGAAGTGATTAGTCAGTTAGAGCCAAGAATTATTATCCCTATGCACTATAAGATACCAGGACTTAAAATAGATATTGATGAGGTAGATAAATTTGTTAAAGAATTAGGCCTAGAGCCCACTAAGGAAGAAAAATTAAAAATTTCTAAAAAAGATTTACCTAGTGAAGATATGGAATTAATAATTTTAGAATATAAAGCTTAAAAATATTAAAATTAATTGCAACAGTAATAATCTGTTAATAAATATGAAAAATATGAATCACCCCAAAAAAGAACAGAGCTTAGTTATTTTAAAGCCTGACACTATTCAAAGATCTCTTATTGGCGAGCTTATTTCTCGTATAGAGAGAACCGGACTTAAAATTACTGCCTTAAAAATGGTAGTAGCCAAAGAGGATATGCTTTGGAAGCACTATAATAAAGATGAAAAATGGTTTCAAGAAAAAGGAGGAAAGTTGGTTGAAAATAGAAAAGCTAAAGATTTACCTATAGAAAAAGAAGCTATAGAATATGGACGTGATATTATTGAGGCTTTAGTAAACTTTATGTCCTGTAGCCCAGTAGTAGTTATGATAATTGAAGGTAATCAAGCTGTAAGTATTGTTAAAAAAATAGTTGGTGGAACTGAGCCTACAACTTCAGATGTTGGCACTATTAGAGGTGACCTTACTCTAGATTCTTATGAACTAGCTAATATGGATTCTCGTGCGATTAGAAATTTAATTCATTGCTCTGATCATCCAGACGAAGCTCAAAGAGAAATATCTTTATGGTTTAAACCAGAAGAGATTATGAACTATAGTTTAATAGTGGAAAAGATGCTATACGATGTTAATTTAGATGGCTTAAAAGAGTAAATCATAAGCACCTATGGCAGAGGATCATCAAAGTAAAGATCTTAAAGAAAAAAAAGAAAAGCAAGTTTTGTTTTGGTCTTTAGTGGTATTTTTTATGGCAGTTATCATTTTTTTATGGTTGGCTAGTTTTTCACCTTTTACCAAAACTATTAGTGAGGAGGAGACAAAAAATACTATTGACTGGCAGAATTTCTCGGAAAAACTTAGAACTAAGTGGTCTAACTTTAGAGATGATTGGCAGGAAGTAAAAGATAAAGCTGAAAAAGAGGGTAAGGAGATATTTGTAGAAAGTACTAGCACACCTTTAAATAATAATTCTAGCTCTAGCCCAGAAACATCTTTAAATAATGATACAGGAGTTAATTTAGAGCAGTTAAAAGAGGAGATTGAAAATTTAAATAATAAACTTAAAAATTCCAATTGTCCTGAGTGGGTAAATTGTATGCCCACCTTATCTGATAATCCTCATGAAAATAAAGAATGTGTTATACCTCCAGGATGTGAGGATATTACACAAATAGCTTATTAAACCTATGACTACAAAAAATACAGACAACCAGGAGCCAAGAGAAATTAAAAATAGCTCCGGAGAAAAAACTAAATTTGGCTTCATAAAGAATCAACCCCTAGTAGATGAGATGAGTAAATCTTATCTTGACTATGCCATGAGCGTGATTGTAAGTAGGGCCTTGCCTGATGTTAGAGATGGTTTAAAGCCAGTTCATCGTCGTATTCTTTATGCTATGTGGAGCATAGGTTTGAAATCTAATGCTAAATTTAGAAAATCTGCCACAGTAGTGGGTGAAGTTTTAGGTAAATACCACCCACATGGAGATAATGCTGTTTATGATTCTATGGTAAGACTGGCTCAAGATTTCTCTATGCGTTATATGCTAGTGAAAGGTCAGGGAAACTTTGGTTCTATGGATGGGGATAGCGTGGCAGCTATGAGATATTGTGTGACTGGTGATACTTTAATTTTAAGTAGTAAGGGAATTTTACCTATTGAAAAAATTTCTAATAAAACTGAAGAAAAAATTAATTTAGATATTTTAAATTATCAAGGCAAGACTAAAAAGGCTGATAAATTTTTTAATTCTGGCAAGCATCAAATTAGACAAATTGTCACTGAACAAGGTTACCAAATTAAAGGATCTTTAAATCATCCTTTAATGGTTTGGACTAAAGATGAGTTTGAAAGACCTGCTATTGCCTGGAAAACCTTAGCAGATTTAAACGTAGATGATGTTTTGTTAATAAATAGAAAATCAGCTCTTTTTTCTAAAACTAATTCTAATTTAGCAAAATATTATACACCCTTAAAAAAGAGGCAAATAAAAGTAGGTTTGCCTAAGACCATGAATAAGGATTTAGCCTTTTTACTTGGAGCTTTGGTTTCAGAAGGCTCTTATTATCAAGGTAGAATTATATTTAATAATTCTGATGAAGTTTTTTATAATAAAGTTAAGAAAATAATTTTACAGCAATTTAAGGGAGTAAAATTATATGAAAGAGATGTAAAGGGTGGGTGTCGCGAATTAACTTTGTATCATCAACAAGCAGTTAATTTCTTAAAGGCTATAGGTTTATCATTTAAACGTTCTGATAAAAAAGAAATTCCTTTTACAGTGCTTGAATCCAAAAAAGAAATTATAGTCTCTTTTGTACAAGCTTTATTTGAAGGTGATGGTTCGGTGATTTATAAAAAAGATAAGCGTCATAGTGGCGAGTCCATTGAGCTTAACTATAATAGTAAAAGTCAAAAACTGATAGAGCAATTAAAAACAATTTTATTAAACTTTCAAATAATAACTACTAATCCTTATGAAGATAAAAGGAGTTCTTGTTATAAACTGATAATTTCTGGAGTTGAAAATATTAATAATTTCTATAGTCAAATAAACTTTTATTCAGAGCGCAAACAAGAAGTTTTATCTAAGATTAAAAATATTAATAATACTCGTTTAAGTAAAATTGATTATATACCTTATCTTAGTGAGTATTTAAGAAAAAATTATCAGAATTCTTTTTTGAAGAAAAATAATTTTGATCGTTATTTTAAATTACAAGAAAATTATTTACAATTAGCGAAGATATTAAAACCGGCTGACAAAGAAATAGTAGATTGGCTGTTAAGTAATAGATTTTTCTTTAATAAAATAAAAACTATTAAAGACTTAAAAGATAAACAAAATGTTTATTCAGTGAGGGTAGATAGTAGCTGTCACTCCTTTATTGCTAATGGCTTTGTTAATCATAACACTGAGGCCAAGCTACAGAGTATTTCCGACGAGCTTTTAACTGATATCGAAAAAGATACTGTTAACTTTAGACCTAATTTTGATGGTTCTCATAAAGAGCCGGTAGTTTTACCAGCTAAATTACCTAATTTGCTCTTAAATGGCTCTATGGGCATTGCTGTAGGTATGGCTACTAATATTCCTCCTCATAATTTAACAGAAATTTGTGAAGCTATTTCTCATTTAATAGAAAATCCTGAAGCTAGTGTAGAGGATTTATGTAAATTTGTTAAAGGTCCAGATTTCCCTACAGGAGGCATTATTTATAATCAAAAAGATATTGCCCAAACTTATGCTACCGGTAAGGGGGGTATTGTCTTGCGAGGTAGAGCTGAAATTATTGAAGTAAAAAACGGTTCCTTTAATATTGAAATTACAGAAATTCCTTATCAGTTAAATAAGGCTACGCTAGTGGAAAAAATTGCTGATTTAGTTAAAAACAAGAAATTGGAGAGTATAAAAAACTTACGGGATGAGTCTGATAGAGACGGTGTTCGCATTGTTATTGAACTTAAAAAAGATGCTTATCCTAAGAAAGTTTTAAATGCTTTATATAAAAATACTAGCTTGCAAACCACTTATCATGTAAACATGTTAGCTTTAATTGATGGAATTCAGCCTAAGGTTTTAACCTTAAAAATGATTTTATCAGAATATATTAAACATAGATTAGAGGTGATAAGAAGAAGAGCTCAGTTTGATCTAAACAAAGCTAAAGACAGAGCTCATATTTTAGAAGGTTTAATGATAGCTTTAAAAAATATTGATGAGGTTATAAAAACCATTAAAGCTTCTAAGGACAAGGAAGTTGCTAAAAATAATTTAATTAAAAAGTTTAAACTTAGCGAAAGACAAGCGGTAGCCATTTTAGAAATGAGATTGCAGAATTTAGCTAACCTGGAAAGATTAAAAATAGAGAATGAATTAAAAGAAAAACAAAAACTTATACAAGAGTTAGAAGCTATTTTAAGTTCTGACACTAAAATGAAAAATATTATTAAAAAAGAAATAGAGGAAATAAAAGATAAATATGGAGATAAAAGAAGAACTCAAATTATTGCTCGTGGAGTTAAAGATTTTAATATTGAAGATTTAGTGCCTAATGAGGAAACTATGGTAATGATGACCAAAGATGGCTATATTAAAAGATTAGAGCCGGATACTTTTAAAGTTCAAGCTAGGGGAGGTAAGGGTGTTATTGGTCTTAGCACTAAAGAAGAAGACTCAGTTGAGTTTATGTTTATTACTCAAACTCATAGCGATTTGTTGTTTTTTACCACTAGAGGTAGGGTTTTTCAATTAAAAGCTCATGAAATTCCTCAAGCTTCCAGAACCGCTAAAGGCGCCGCTATAGTTAACTTTTTACAATTAACTAGCAAGGAACAAGTAACTTCAGTTTTACCTTTAGATAAAATTGCCCAAGCAAAATATCTTTTCTTCACTACTGAGAAGGGCTTAGTGAAAAAGGTTAAATTAGAATCTTTTCAAAATGTTAGACGCTCAGGTTTAATTGCTATTAAAATAAAAGATGAGGATAGATTGATTTGGGCTAAACCAACTAGCGGAGCAGACGAAATTGTGCTTCTAACTACTCAGGGTCAAGCTATACGTTTTAAAGAATCTGATGTTAGAGAAATGGGTCGGGGTGCAGCTGGAGTTTTTGGTATTAAATTAAAAAATAAAGATACGGTAGTGGGTATGGGTGTGGCAGAAAAAGAGGATGTGAAAAATAAGCTTTATCAGATTATGACTATTATGGCCAATGGTTTTGGCAAGAGAAGCCCATTTGAGTTATATAAATTACAAAAAAGAGGAGGTTCTGGTATTAGAACTGCCAAGGTTACTGATAAGACTGGAGCTTTAGTTAATGCTTATTTGGTAAGCACAGAAAGAATGAAGGAAAAAGATATCATTGTTATTTCAGAGAAAGGGCAAGTTATAAGATTACCTTTTAAGTCTATTAATAAGACTGGCAGAGACGCCCAAGGCGTGAGATTAATGCGCTTTAAAAATGATAATGACAAAGTGGCTGGCGTCACTTGGCTATAATTTATGATATTAGAAATTATCATCATTATTTTATTACTTTTTGTTTTAGGGGGTATTTTGTTTTTCTTTAAGAGAACTTCTGAAGATAAAACTTTGGTTTTAATGGAGGAAAAACTTAAAAGCCTATTTGATCTTAACTCATCCTTGCGCCAGGAATTAGATACAAAGCTTTCCGAAGTTCATCAGACTAATCGTGATCAATTTGGTCAAAGCGCTAGGTTAATTAGTAATATTACGGAAAAGTTAACTAAATTAGATGAGACAAATAGACAGGTGGTTAATTTTTCTAGTCAGCTTCAAAATTTACAAGATATTTTAAAGAACCCTAAACATCGCGGAGTCTTGGGAGAATATTATTTAGAGGAAACTTTAAAAAATGTTTTGCCACCCAATTCCTATCAAATGCAATATAGCTTTAAAGATGGCACCATTGTTGATGCTGTGGTTTTTGTAAAAGATAAAATAATTCCAGTTGATTCTAAGTTTAGTTTGGAAAACTATGAAAAGCTTTTAAATTGTAAAGATAAGGATTTAAGAGTTAAATTAGAAAGACAATTTAAAGCTGATTTAAAAGCTAGAATAGACGAAACTGCTAAATATGTTAAGCCTGGCGAAAAAACTTTAGACTTTGCTTTTATGTTTATTCCTTCAGAAGCAATTTATTATGACCTATTAGTAGGTAAGGTAGGTATAGTTCATAGAGACTTAATAGAATATGCTTTTAAAGAAAAGAAAGTAGTTATAGTTTCCCCCACTTCATTTTTAGCTTATCTGCAAACGGTTTTACAAGGTCTCAGGGCTATGCAAATTGAAGAATCTGCTTTAGAGATAAAGAAAAATGTAGAAAAACTGAGTCGTCATATTATTAGCTATGAAGGTTATTTGCAAAAACTAGGTAATACTTTAGGAACTAGTGTTAATCATTATAACTCAGCTTACAAGGAGTTTAAAAAGATTGATAAAGATGTTACTAAAATTGCGGGTAAGGATTCTAAAGTGGAGGCTCTAGAGCTAGACAAGCCTAAGCTAGACGATTAAATATGAGCTATGAAAATTAAATCTGACAATATAGAGCTGGAAAAAGCGATTGTTAAAACAATGGCTTTTTTTGACCTTTTTTCTTACCCTTTAACTTCTTTAGAGATTTGGCAATACTTATCTATAGATATAGACTATAAAGAGTTTCAGTCTATTTTAAATTCGCTTAGACTTAGAGCCGTAGTTTTTAAACAAGCAGGTTATTATTTTTTTCCTGACAGAGCTGAAATCATCCAAATTAGAAAAAAAAGATATAATTACTTTCAGCAAAAATTGAAATTAATTAAAAAATGGAGCGGTTTTTTTAAATTTATCTCAGGCGCTAAAGCTATTTTTATTGGTAATATTATAGGTACTAACAATTTAAGAAGAGAGGGGGATATAGACTTGTTTGTAATTTGTAAGGAAAATCAGGTTTGGCGCACTCGCTTTATTTTAACTCTTGTAGCTAAGCTTTTCGGGCTTAGACCTTCACGGGGTCAAGAGAAAGACAAGTTTTGTTTAAGTTTTTTTGCTAGTCAAAAGGCTTTAGATTTCAGTAATTTACGTTTAGATCCAGATCCCTACTTTTCTTTTTGGCTTTTAGGTTTAAGGGAGGCGGGTAAGAAAGATAAATATTTTAACAAGGTTTTGACAGCTAACAATTATTGGTTAAAAAATGAGTTTCCTAATTATTTTAAAATTTTTAAAGTAGAAGATGATTTAAAATCAAACGAAGCCAAAGAAGAATTTGTTCTAAAAGGTTTGGAAAAAAAACTATATAAACTACAATGGAAACTTTTTCCTCAAGAAATAAAGAGCAAGGCCAACAAAAGTACGGAAGTAGTTTTAGGGCCTCAGATTTTAAAGTTGCATGTTTTAGATAGAAGACAAGAATTTTATAATAAGTATTTAAGAAATATAAAAAAGTATGAATCTTTTCTTTAAGAAAATAAGCTGGTTTTTATGGTTATCTTTTATATTAGTTTTTACTTGGCAAACTAGATTAATTTTTTTGCCTTCATATACAAATAACTGGTATTTTGAGTATGGGACTTTAAGTCTTTATTTTTCTGATCTAGTGATAGTTCTAAGTGCTTTGTTTTTAGCAGTAGCTTTTATTTCTAATTTTAGAAAGATTTCTTTAAAAAAAATACCAATTTTTTGGTATTGGCTAGGTGTTTGGGAAGTTTTTTTAATAATTTCTATTTTTCAAGCTGATAACTTACAATTATCTCTGTGGCATTATCTTTGGTTTATAATTCTAGCGATAATTATTTGCTTATTTTCTTATTTTTATAAAAAGAAACCTAAATTAATTTTACACCTTTTTTTGTTAGGAGTTTTACCTCAAGCCGTATTAGCTATTTATCAGTTTATTTATCAAAAAACTTTCGCCTTTAAATATTTAGGTTTAGCCTCTCATAGCCCATCTAAATTAGGAGATGTAGTTATTGAAACTGCTTCTGGTAGGTGGCTTAGAGCTTATGGAGGGCTTGATCATCCTAATATTTTAGCAGCTTTAATGGCTATGGCTATTTTAGTAGCTATTTACCTTTTACTGTTAGAAGCTAATAAAAAATTTAATTTAAAAAGACTCAAAATATCTATTTGGCTGTGGTTGTCTTTGCTAATTAATTTTTTAGCTTTGTTTTTTTCTTTTTCTCGCTCAGTGTGGCTAGCCTTTGTTTTGGCCTTCATATTTTTATTAGCTTTTTCTTGTAAAAATTTAAAAATGAGAGGACAGGCTATAAAGATTTTTTCAAGTTTGTTAGTTTTTTCCGCAATACTTATAACTACTTATTACCCTTTAATTTTTCAAAGATTTGATTTAAATAGTCGCTTAGAAAATAAGTCTGTTAGTGAAAGATATCAGCAAAACCTAGAAGCTAAAGAAATAATAAAAAATAATTTATTTTTTGGTGTTGGTTTGGGAAATTATACTTTAAAATTAAGAGAAATAAAACCTGAAGCCCCAGCCTATGAGTTGCAACCAGTTCATAATAGTTTTTTACTATTATGGGCAGAAACTGGAATTTTCTCTCTTGTAGCTTTTTTAAGTTTTCTTTTATATATTTTTTATAAGGCTTGGCAAAAAAAACAGACTTTGAGTTTAAGTCTTTTACTTTTACTGCTAATAATATTTTTAAGTGAACACTGGCTTTTTAGTCTGCATTTTGGCTGGCTATTTTTAGGATTAGTATTTAGTTTTATTATTTTATTAGATGATAATAATTTCCTGAGTTCCGCACGCTAATTTCATACGTCAATATTTAATGTAATATTAGCAATTACTCTTTTCTTTTTGGGTGTCCCAGTGTAAAATATTGATATGTTTGTTAGAAAAAAGAAAAATAAAAGCGGTAAAATTAGT
>JAIPJA010000025.1 GCA_021734405.1 Minisyncoccota bacterium | reverse complement strand
AGTAGCTTTAATATCTCTTTAATAGATTGGTTAATTAAATATAACACAACACGATTTCACTGGAGCTTAAATTTAATGTCTCCGGTGGATTATTTACTTAATAATGGCTACGTGTCCAAAATGTGCTGGACTAATACAAAATTAAGTTTTTTTTTCTTTTTTATGCTATAATAATGATATAAATCTAAATTTTCTATTTAATTTTTTTTGTTTTATGAAAAAAATATTTCTATTGATATGTGTATTTTTTTTCTTATCAATTTATTTACTGATATCAACAAACCTTGTATTAGCTAAAACTGTAACAGTTGTCTTTGATGAAAACCCCTCACTTGTTTCAGTGCAAAAAGCTCCATTAAAATATAATAAGGACTTTGCGTTTAGTTTTGGTTATGATGATACGTATACCAGCGCTTACGATAAAGCCTTTAAGTATTTAAATGGTGGTTATGTTGAAGTAGATGATAGTTATTATCCAGGTCTTTATTTTACTGATGGCACTGGTAACGACATTCCTTTTAGGGGCAGTTATTCTTGGTTTTCTGTTAATTCTAGTTTAAATGATTTTCATATTGGTAGTGAAGCTTATATCTCTTGGGAGGAATTAGATGAAAGTTATGAAGCTGGCTGGGATGTGTTACATCACGGCTGGAGTCCAGCTAATGATTCGGCTAGCACAACAGCTGAAATAGTTAATGGAATTGCTTGGGTGGCTAGTAGTACAAGTAATAATATTCAATTGCAACATTTTGTTGTTCCTGGCGGAATTAGCGATGAGGATGAAACTGCTATGATTGAAGCAGGTTTTGCCAATGGAATTAAATCAGTTATGAAAAATGGTACCACTTTTCATTTTAATGGTAATGATTATTTAGCTAGTTCAGGCCCCACAGTTGTTAATTCTTTAGATCTCGATAATTACTACATGAGTCGTGATTACTATTATGATGATCTCTATGGAAATGCCACTTCCACCATGATAGCTAATATTGACAATTTATCCAATAATAGTGGTCCGGGAAATAATTTGTGGCGGGTTGCTTTTACTCATCGTGTTCGCAATCTTGATGAGGGGCCTTTAGGTGGTAATTTTTCTTGGGATCAATGGAAGTATTTAATGGATTATATTGAAGCAAATTATGGTAAAAGTGGTGATGATTCTGCTTGGGTCGCTGGTCCTCAGGAAGTTTTTGAATATATTTCTGTTAAAAATGATAGTGTTGTTTCTACTTCTTTAACGGATAATATTTTAACCATAAATATTGATGATAGCGCCGTAGATAATGATTTACGTCGAAAATCACTGTCTTTGTTAGTCTCTGATACCGAAGCTAGTATTGATTATATTACTTATTCTGATGGTGATTTTAGTTATACAACTCACTCAACGAGTACTGGTCTAATTAATTTAGATTGGGAAGCAGTTTATAATAATAATTTATCTACTCAAGTTGAAACGTATGTGTCTGCAGCTGAAAATTCTCAAAGTGAGAGTGATATTGATATTGCTCAAATTTGGGTAGATTTTATGGAAGCTGGGCAATCTAAGAATGCCTTTCAACAACGATTGGATCAGATTTCTGTTTTAGGTCGTAACTGGAAGCTTGATTTCGGTTACAATTCTAATAATTTAGGCGCTTGGAATGAAGTAAATGTGGGCACTACAGCTGGTAGTACCATATCCAACTTACATGATGGCAATAATAATATTACGGATTTAGGTTTTAGAATTATTAGGGAAGGTTTTAGTAAAAGTTCAACCATGGGGGAGTCTAGTGGAAACGGGTCTGGTTTGTATCCAGATATACGCATGCAGTATGGTTTACGTACTTATGGAGACTTAGAAGAATCAGTTGGGGATCCTGAATTAATAATGTTGTTTACTGGGGCGACTGTCGGAAAAACTTACGACTTTAAAATATTTGGTTCTACAACAAAAACTGATAATGATGATGGCACAACCTCAGTTTATACTATTGGCAATGAATCAGTCGAGTTACAAAATTCTTTAAATACCAGTAATTACGTTACGATTGATAATGTTTCTCCTAATAATGATGGTGAAATCCAGTTTAGTATGCATTCTAAAGATACAGCTAATTGGAAGTTTTCTTTTCTTAATGTGTTAGAGATTAATGAGGTAGCTAACACAGCGCCACGTTTATCTTATAATAATATAAGTCAACAAAATAGTAATGGTAGAGTTAATATTTATTACAAATTAAAAGACAGGGAAGAAGATTTAGGCTCAATTAATCTTTATGAATATTCATTAAGTGGAGAGTTTAACGGAGAAGAGTCTTTAATGACAATTGCTAGCGCTGACGAAAATCACAATGGCGTGAGTTCTGTGATAACCAGTAAAGATGGTGTCAATCATTATTTTGTTTGGGACGCTAAAACTGATCTTGGAAACATAGCAACTAGCACGGTTTATGTTCGTTTACGTCCTACTGATGGTAGTTTAAGTGGCGATATAGCAACTAGTACTGTTTTTAGTGTTGATTTTGCTAGCCCAAGTTTATCAAACATTGACAATAACGTAGCTTCTACAAGCGCTATTATATCTTGGTCTAGTAATAAAGAGGCAAACTCTCAGGTTTATTATGGAACAAATAATAATATTAGTAGTTTTACTGATATTAGCAATACCAGGCAATATAATCATGAAATAGAGCTTGATAATTTAAGCACTTGTTCTAAATATTACTATAAATTATATTCTAATGATCAATATAATAATATTGCTGAATCACCTGTTTACACATTTAATTCAAGCAGGTGCTTAGGGGATGCTAATATAATAAGTCAAGTAGATTTCAATGTTTTAAGCGCTAGCAGCACTACGCAAAACTTTAATAACACTTCCATTTATATTCCCGAGAATTCTTTTTCCGGTTCTAATGCTGTTTTACAGATCATGAAATTAAATTATAGTGATGTTTTAAATTATGCCTTAGCTCCTAGCAGTTATAGTTTAGTTAGTGACTTGTTATTAGAATTAAATATGTTTTCTGAGGAAAATACTAAAATTGAAAGCTTCAATAATAATATAGTTATTAGCATGAGCTACGAAGATGAAGATATTTTAGGCATGGATGAGAATTCTTTAGATATTTATTATTGGAACAATAATGCTTGGACTTCATTAAATTCTTGCGTAGTAAATAGTAGTGATAATAATATTTCTTGCACTACAAATCATTTTTCAACTTTTGCTCTTTTTGGTTCAGGAGATGTTAGTGCTACAGAGACTGATAATAATATTCTAAACTCTAGTTTACCTGTCTCATTTTTTTCTAGCCCCAAAGCACCAGAAGGAGGTTTTAATGTTTGGGTAAAAGATATAATTAATAATGAAGTTGAGTTAGGTTTAAGTGGTGGCTCAGATGCAAAGTATATGGCGGTTTCTTTGACAGGTAATTTTTTGGAAGTTAACCTAATTCCTTACAGTGAAAATTATAGTCTAATTGCCCTTGAAGATGAAGGTTATATTTATGTTAAATTTTATACTAAATATGGAGTTCCATCGCAAATAATTAAAACTTTTTTTGATAAATCAAAATATAGTAAAATTAAAAATATCAATAAAAACAAAGATCAAACCGCAGTGATTTTAGATGAAGTATTAGATTATAAATTTACTTCTTTTCTTTCTTTGGGCACAAACAGTGATGAAGTAAAGAAGTTGCAGGAAAGATTAAAAACTCTAGGATACTTTAATTATCCTAATATTACTGGTTATTTTGGACCTATAACTTTACAGGCAGTAAAGAGTTTTCAGTTGGCTAATAATATTGAAAGTGTTGGATACGTTGGACCTAAAACTAGAGAAGCCTTGAATAAATATTAAATAGTTTTTATAGTTTTGTTGTCAATTTTTTTGGCGAAGAGGTGATTAAATCCTTAGGTTTAAAAGATAAACATTTGAACATTTTTATATTTAGATTAGGTTTGTGTTAAGGGTTAAAACAGAGTTGGAACAAAAACAGAAAAATTTACTGACTCAAAAAAACTTGCCTTAGCCTCCTTGATAGGGGTATAGCTTTATTTTTTAAAGGTAGACCATAAAGTAAGTCTATTTTTTTTAAAAAGGAAGTTTATAATCTTTGGATTTTTGTCTAAAAAACAGGAGATGAGTATTAATAAAATAATGTTACTTATAACCATTACAGGAATTATCTCCTTACGCTTTATCTTATCTATTAAACTTAAAAGTTTTTTAATCATTGGCTGAATTGTTTTATTTTTTTCTGCCAGGTTTTATTCTGTATTTTCCAACTTTGATTACCTAAATAGAAAAATATGCTATCGCCAGCACTAAGTCCTAAACCCCAAAAACAGAGAGAAGAAAAGGGTTAGCTTGACTGGCAATTAAGGTGATAAAAAAAGCAAAGAAAGAGGCTGAGGTAAAACTTGATGAACCTACTAAAAGAGCAACTAAAAATACTATAATATAAGTGTTGGTTAAACCAATTCTATTAACAATAGTTTCAGGTCCTAATATATAGATACTAAAAATCCATAAAGATAATAGGAATAATAAAAATAAGAAAGCAATGATTTTAAGATGTCTTTTATTGCAAAATTCTTTAACATTTATTATTAAGATTTATATTACAGCTTAACATTAATACTGTGAGAAAAAAGTACTTTTTTAAATTTTATAATCATTTATCAAGGGAGGTTTATTTGTGTTATAATAAAAAGTAGTAAATTTTAAATAATTTATATAAGTATAAAATTTTTGGATAATTAAATATTTTTTTATTTTTTGGCTGTAACCTTATAGTTGAAATTTCGTTTTAAAAGTATAAGGATGAAATAATTATTTAAATATTAATTAGACTAAAACTATGAAAAAAACCCTTTTAAATTATTTATTGGTGATTATAATAGTCACAGCTATTATTGTAGCCGGAGCTTATGCTTTTAAAACTTTTAAATCCCAAAATCTTTCTGCCAAGGACACGGCTTTAGCTTTCTTAATTGATTGGGTGGAATATGAAGGTAATCCTGTAAATGATCAGCTTTATAAAACTCATAGCTTAGTTTCAGCTGATTTTAGTCAAAAAACTCAAACTACTATCGATGCTTTTTCTTATTCAGCTTTTGATCCAGTTCTTTGCGCACAAGACAAACCTCAGGGTCTTGAAGTTTTAAGTGTATCTGAGTTGGGAGACGAGGTTTCAGTCTTAGTCAGAGAAATTTATTCAGGTGGAGATAAGACTATAGAGGTAATTTTAGAAAAAAATGAGGTTTGGAAAATTAAAGATATTATTTGTCAGGAAGGAGATTTATCTTTAGATTTAAATAACTCTGTTTCTCCAGCTATACAAACTTTAGTAGGGGACTATATCAGGGACAATATTAATGACTTATCTACTCAAGATCCAGTTTTAGGAGGAAATTTTTATGTCACCTCTGTTGTCTTTACCGGCCCTTATAGTGGCATAGTTGACTATGAAGATGGACACATAGCTTTAAGAGCTTTATTTAACTTTAAAGTTCCAGATTCAGAAACTGTGGAAATTGAAAATTTCCAGGTTTTACCCGAAAGAGAAGACAAGGTTAATTTTTCTAAAGCTGGTAATTTAGTGGAAAGAGATGGGGCCTGGCAACTTGTTTATGAAGAGCCTGGAAAGCCAGCTTTAACTAAAAGTCTTAACTTTGACCAGTCTTCTAAGTGCTTTTTAAATTCTGAACCTAGATTGTGCGAGCCAGCTTTTTGGCAAGCGGGAGATAGGGTTGAGATTTCAGGCTTAAAATCAGATGAAGAAGTTTTAGTTTATAGTTTAAATATAGTTTTAAGTCCAGATGAAAAGACTGTGGGGGCAGATGATTTAAGTTTTGCTGACTGCGTGGCTTTAGGTAATGAAGTTTTATATCCTGAATGTCTAGGTTGTCAACCTTATTGCGAAACTTCTGATGGTAAAAAGATAGAAAAACCAGCTGAACAAAGAGGCTGTATAGATAAATGCGGAGATGGAGTTTGTCAAGAAATGACTTGTATGGCTACCACCTGTCCTTGCTCAGAAACCGCTCAAAGTTGCCCTGAGGATTGTAATTAGAAGATATTTTAAGTGTTAAAACTCTTTATAAATTTTAAAGCTTAGAAAAACTTAATATAAATAAATTAAAGCCACTTTTTTAGAAAGTGGCTTTAAGTTTTAGTTTTTAATTTGCTATAATAAATAATATGAAAACAAGTAAGCAGATTAAAAAATTTTATTTAGCCTCTTTTTTGAAAAACCAAATTTATTTTGTGCCTATCATGGTTTTATTTTTTCAAGATTTAGGCTTAAGTTATGCAGAAATTTTTTGGATTTTTACCATTGGTTCAGTTTTTTCTTTTTTGTTAGAAATTCCTACTGGGCTTATTTCTGATCTCTATGGGGCTAGAAGAAGTATTATTTTATCTAAGTTTTTAATATTTTTAAGCTTTATTGCTTTTGGTTTATCCTTTAATTTTATCACTTTACTTCTAGCTAATTTACTATATGAATTAGGTAAGAGTTTTCGCTCGGGCACAGAAACTGCTTTTGTTTATAATTATTTAGAAGCGACCCCTAAATCGCCTAGTTATACTTTGGTAAAAGTTAACCAAAAATTTTATGCTAGACTTTCAGAGAGTTTAGGGGCTCTTTTGGGTGGTTTTTTAGCCTACAAGCTAGGTTTTAGTTGGGTGTTTTTAATAGCAGCTTTACCAGCTTTTATAAATTTCATTCAGACTTTTACCTGGGCAAAGTTAGAGGGAGATAGAAAAAAGTCTATTGTCAGTTGGAAAAATAATCTTATTTTTTTAAAAACTGCTTTTAAAGACTTAAAGAAAAACCCCATAGCTTTAAGAATAATTGCTAATATATCTTTATTTACAGCTGGTTTTGTGGCTTTGGATAAGTTTGTTCAGCCTTACATGAAAAATGTTGGAGTAGAGCTTCAATATTTTGGTTTAATTTATTCAGCTTTTTTAATTATAGTGGCTTTCTTAGTTAGGTTTGCTTCTAAATTAGAAGCAAAGGTTGGTGCTAGAAAAATTATGAATTACTCTAGTTTTTTAGCAGCCTTGCCACTTTTAGCTTTAGGCTTAGGATTGTCTTCAGTAGTGGCAGTAGGCTTATTTTTTCTAGTTTTAATGATAGATAATGTGCGTTCACCTATTGCTAATACTTTATTTCATCAAAATGTTAAATCTGAAAATCGTGCTACTATGGGTTCAATTTTAGAGCTTTTCAAGTCTTTAAATAAATTGTGGTTTTTACCAGTTATAGGGTATGTCGCTGATATCTATTCTTTAAGCTTGGCTATTTTAGCTATTTTTATCCTGATTATTTTAAACGCTATTTTTCTCTTTATTCCTAAAACTAAAACAGTTTAAAAGTTGGCTTATTTATTATAATATTTTTTAAGTAATTCTTGTTTTTATGCTATAATTAAAAACAGAGAAGAGTTTTGTCTTAGCTTTATAGCTTAAAAGATAATTTTAAACTTTTTCATTTATATTTATGAAAAAAAGAACAAAAATAATTTGGGTATTAGTTGTGATTATTATAGTCTCACTTTTAGCTTGGTTTTTTGTGTTTTCTAAAAAAGACAATTTAACCTATAGCTCTATTATAACTAAGACAGCTGATTTAACCCAAACTGTTAGTGAGGTTGGGACTATAAAGTCAGTTAAAGGTGTGGATCTTAATTTTAATCAATCTGGAAAAGTATCTAGAATTTTAGTTAAGGTCGGGGAAGAGGTTCGCTCTGGTCAAGTGATGGCAGAACTTGATTCTAGCAATTTAGTGATTAGAAGCTCGGAAGCTAAATCAGCTTTAAATGTTGCTTTGGCTAATTTAAATAAGTTGCTTTCAGGTGCTTCTAGAAGTGAAATTGCAGTGGCCGAGGCTAGAGTTAAGCAGGCTGAAAATGCCTATTTGTCAGCTATAAATAATTTAGAAACCTTAAAAAGAAGCAATGAGGAAGATGTATCTCAGGCGCAAATAAAGCTGTATGAGCTAAATGATGCTTCCGTAAGTACAGTTACTAGTTATGAGCAGGCTGTGAAAACTGCGGAAATTAATTTAACTAATACTAAAAAGACCTATCAGCAGGCAATTGATGATTATAGTGATTTAGCTTTCAATTCAGTTAATTATCAATTATCAGTAGCCGGGGCTGCTTTAGATGATGTTTATACAATTTTAGATGACTCGGATGCCGAGCCTTATTTAAGTGCTCAAAACTCTTCTTATCTTATTTCAACTAATAATTTATATACTCAAAGCCAAGAGCTATTAACACAAGCCCAATCTGACTACAGCCAGGCTTTAGCTTCTCAAGACAAAGACTTAATTCTTAACTCTCTATCTTCAACGCTTGAGCTTTTAAATACAGTTTTTTTAACTTTATCTAGTTGCTATAACGCCTTAGATAATTCAGTTACTTCTTCTACTTTTTCCCAGGCTTCTTTAGACGCTTATGTGGCTAATATTATTAGTCAAAGAAATTTAATAAATACTGGTATTAGCTCTATTCAAAGTGCTAGGCAAAATTTAAATAGTGCTTATCTTTCTTATCAAACTAATGTAAGTAGTGCAGAAAATTCTTTAAATCAGGCTAAGATAAATCTTTCAGAAGCTAAAACTAATGCTCAAAATACTTTAAATTTAGTTACTTTAAATAGTGAAAAAACTGAGGCTAGCGCTATAGCTCAGGTAGAGGCTAATAAAGAAGCTTGGCAAGTAGCTAAAAGTGAGTTGGAAAAACTGAAATCACCAGCTAGAAGCGAAGACATAGAACTAGCTAGAGCTCAACTTAGCCAGGCTCAATCAGCTCTGGATTTAGTTAATAAGCAAATAGAAGATAATATAATTAAAGCCCCTATTAGCGGACAAGTAGCTAAGATTGATTATGAGGTAGGTGAGCAAATATCTTTATCTAAACCTATTTTTAGTCTTTTAACCGCTAATGATTTTGAAATTGAAGTTGATATCTCTGAGGCTGATATTAATAAGGTTAGAGTAGGCAATGAAGTAGAAATCACTTTTGATGCTTTCTCTCAAGAGGAAAAGTTCTCCGCTGTAATAGCTTTTATTAATCCAGCTGAAACTATTATACAAGAAGTTATTTATTACCAGGTTAAAATACAATTACTAGACTCTAATAGTCCTTATTTTAAAAATATAAAGCCAGGCATGACAGCTAATGCTGATATTATTACGGCTAAACTAAAGGATGTGATAGCTATTCCTGCTCGAGCTGTGATTGATAAAAATGGAGAAGGGAAGTTTGTTAGAATTATGGAAAATGGCGAAATTAAAGAAGTAAAAGTTGAAACTGGTTTACGTGGAGATGATGGACTTATAGAAATAAAGAGCGGTTTAGAGCCAGGGCTAGAAGTTGTAACTTATATCGATAGTCAATAATTATGTCTAAACCCCTTATTACAGCTAAAAATCTTTCTAAAGAATTTAAAAGTGGGGAACTGATAACCAAGGTTTTACACAATCTTTCTTTTGAAATAAAAAAAGGTGAATTTGTTTCAATTATGGGGCCTTCTGGTTCTGGTAAGTCTACCTTAATGCATATATTAGGGCTTTTAGATAGACCGAGCACAGGCTCCTATCTTTTTGATGGCGAAGAAGTGGCTAAAATGGATGATGACAAATTAGCTAGTTTTAGAAATAAAAAAATTGGTTTTGTTTTTCAATCTTTTAATTTACTGGCTAAAGTTAGTGTTTTAGAAAATGTAAAACTACCTTTAACTTATTCTGATAATCGTAAAAACATGGAAAGTAGAGCTGCTAAAGTCTTAGACAGTGTAGGCTTATCTCATCGTTTAGATTATTTTAGTAATCAAATTTCAGGTGGTGAAAAACAAAGAGTAGCCATCGCTAGGGCTCTAGTTAATGAACCAGAAGTTATTTTTGCAGATGAACCAACTGGTAATTTAGATTCTAAATCAGGCATACAAGTCATGGAAATTTTACAGAACTTAAACCAGCAAGGTAATACTATTATATTAGTTACACATGAAACCTTTACAGCTGAACATGCTAAAAGAATTATACAATTAAAAGACGGTTTAATTATAGAGGATAAGGAAGTTAAAAAACAAAGAATTGCTAAACCAGGCAAGGCTTTAAAATAATTAAAATGTCATGAAATACTCTGCTTTACATAATACTTTTAGATCTCTTCTAGCCAACAAAACTAGAAGTTTTTTAACTGTTTTAGGAATAATTATTGGCGTTTCAGCTGTGATTATAATCATGTCTATAGGGGCAGGCGCTCAGGAGGTGATTTTAAGTCAGGTTAAAACACTGGGCACAGATATAGTTAGCGTGCTTCCAGGTGGAAGGCAGGATGATAATTCTCCTCCAGCCTCGGTCATGGGTATTGTTATTACTACTTTAAATTTAGATGATTTAAAAGCTTTGAAAAAAAGCAGTAATGTGCCTGATTTAAAAGCAGCTTATGGACTTCTACGCTCTAATAGTAGTTTAAGCTGGGAGTCGCAGGTTTATGATGCCACTGTTAGTGGGGTTAGTTTAGATTATTTAGAAGTAGAAGGTGGAGAGGTTTTAAAGGGTAGATTTTTTTCTGCTTCTGAAGACTCCGCTGGAGCTAAGGTAGTAGTTTTAGGGAGTACAGTTAAAAAAGAGATTTTTGGTGATAGCGAAGCAGTTGGAAAAAGGTTGCGTATAAAAAAGCATAGCTTTGATATTATTGGGGTAATGAAAGAAAGAGGCACAGTAGGTTTTCAAGATTATGATGATCAAGTATTTGTGCCAGTTAAAGCTTTGCAAACTTTTATTGCCGGAGCCAAACATCTAAGCTTAATTAGGGCTAAAGTTGTAGATAGTAATTATTTAGATAGAGCTGTAATAGATATTGAAACTACTTTAAGAGAAAAACATGATATCTATGATAGCACTGGCAAAAACGATGACTTTACCGTAGGTAGCGCTCAAGAAGCTTTGTCAGCTCTAACCTCTATCACGGATGCGCTAACTTATTTTTTAATTGCTATGGCTTCTTTGTCTCTTTTAGTGGGTGGGGTAGGGATTATGAATATAATGCTAGTGAGTGTTAAAGAAAGAACCAGAGAAATAGGTCTTAGAAAAGCTATTGGTGCTTCTAGGTCTCGTATTATTAGACAATTTTTAAGTGAATCTTTGTTTTTGACTTTAATTGGCGGGCTTATAGGTTTGGTTTTAGGGATTTTATTCTCCTGGTTAGTAGCTCAGGTTATTATTTATTTAAATTTTGATTGGCACTTTATAGTTACTTGGCAATCTATGGTTTTAGCGGTTTCAGTTTCTACTTTAATAGGCCTTGTTTTCGGTCTATATCCAGCTATAAAGGCATCAAAGTTAGATCCTATTGAAGCCCTGCGTTATGAATAAATTTTTATGATGATAAAACAGACTATAAAATTAGCTTGGAAATCAATTTTAGCTAACAAGCTAAGAACGGCTTTAACCGTTTTAGGTATTGTTATAGGCATCACAGCGGTAATGGTGGTTTTTTCCGCTGGTGAAGGTATTAGGGGCTTAATTTTAGGTCAAATAGAGTCTTTTGGCAGTGATTTTATTCAAACAGAAATTAAAGTACCTAGTAATAAAAAGGGAGCTGAAGCTGAAAGAGAAAGCGCTTTTGCCATGGCTTATGGCTCGCAAGTAACAACCTTAACTCTTGATGATTTTGAAGATATCTTAAAGCTTAAAAATGTTAATTCTGGCTACGCTGCCATTATTAGTCAAGAAAGAGTTAGTTATTTAAATGAGTCAAAAAAATCTGTCTTATATGGAGTAACAGCTGATTATATAAATATTGATAAAAGCGAAATTGATTATGGTAGGTTTTTTGATGATAGTGAAGATAAGTCTTTATCACAAGTAGTAGTTTTGGGCAGTGGTATAAAAGAAGATTTGTTTGGCGATTCTGATCCTATTGGCAAGTTTATAACTCTACACAAAAAAAAGTTTAAAGTTATAGGGGTTTTACAAGAAAGAGGTAAAGTCATGAGTTTAGATTTTGACTCCTATATTTATATCCCTCTTAGAACTTTACAGAAAAAGATGATGGGTATAGATTATGTGCAAATGTTTTTACATAAATTAAATGACACTAGTCTAACTAGACAAACAGCTAATGAAGCTGAGCAAATTTTAAGAGAAAATCATGATATCTATGATGCTAGTAAGGATGATTTTAGAGTCACTACCATGGAGGAAATGATGGAGATGTTAAATACCATTACCTCTGTTATTACTTTAATGCTTATAGCTATTGTCGTTATATCTTTAATTGTAGGTGGTGTGGGAATATTAAATGTAATGTATGTAATTGTGGCTGAGAGAAATGCTGAGATAGGGCTGAGAAAGGCCGTGGGAGCTAAATTTTCTGATATTATGTGGCAGTTTCTTTTAGAGTCAGTAGTTATTTCTAGTTTAGGAGCGGTGATAGGGATGCTTATAGGGATTTTTATTTCTTGGCTTTTAGCTGTAATTTTGAATCAAATAGGACTTGATTGGAATTTTATTATTCCCTTTAAGGCTTTTATAGTTTCAATTTTATTTGCCTTAGTCTTTGGAGTTTTCTTTGGAGTTTATCCAGCTAAAAAAGCTGCTAAGCTTGATCCAATTGAAGCTTTGAGGAAGTAATTAATAAAATTAATATTAAAAATAAAAGTATAAATTTAAAAAATCTTATAATACTCTAACAAAGAGCTAAGAGAGTAAATAGAAATAGCGTTAATTAAAAGTGTGCCTATAAATATGCCTAAAAGGCATTTCCATAAAGGTATTTTTAAACTAGCACTGGCATAAACTATTAAATCAGTGGGGAAGAAAGGGAAAAAGCTCCAAGCAGTTATAATTGGTATTTCTTTTTTTTCTAAGCTTTTTTTAATTTTCTTTATTTTCTTACCATACTTTATTTCTAAATAATCATCTACATCTAAATATTTAGCTGCTTTATATACTAAAAATGAAGAAATTATTATTCCAATAGTGTTGATTAAAAAAGCAGTTAAAGGATCAAAAATAGCTAAACTCGCTAAAGTTATTATTAAAGGGGATATGAGTATAAAGCCTCTTAAAATTACAAATGCAGAAAATATTATTAAGGCTTTTAAATAGTTATTTTCAATAAAATAAATTATAGTTTCTGGGCGAAATATTTTTGGAAAAAAAAGATAGCCTACAAAAGCTGTTATAATTAACATTATCCATAGCCCAATAATAATCCGTTTGCTGGATTTTAAACGTTTATTCATAAAAAATATTAAATATAGAGATAATAATTATATTTTAGCTTAAATTTTATTTTTAAGGAAATTTAATATAAATATTGACTTAGATTAATATTTTTTTTTGATAAAAGTTATTTTTTATGTTAAATTTATAATACATCTTTTTTTATTTAAAACTTTGTAGTTATGAGTTTGAAAAAAAGTTTTTTATTTTTATTAGCAACAACCTTGGTTTTTACCAGTTTTTTTTATTTACAAAAACCTATTAAAGCTGATAGTGATAAAACAGTAGTTATTACTTTTGCTAGTGCCCCTACAGCCGGCTCTATAACTGTGAGCAAGGCTGATTTAAAATACAATAAAGATTTTGCTTTAAGTTATACCTTTGATGATGGTTATATAGAAGGCTATAATCCGGTTTTTAGATATTTACATGGAGGCTATGTGGATGAATTAGGCGAAACAGTGGGTGGACTATATTATTCAGATGGCACCGGTAGAAGAGTTCCTTTCAAAGGAGCTTTTAATTGGTTTTCTAATGGTAGCGTTTCTTTTGGTGATTTGCATATAGATACACCTAGTAATATGACCTGGGATGATTTAAGAGAAACCTATGCGCTGGGTTGGGAACCTATAAATCATGGTTGGACATCAAGATATACTCCAGACCCACCTGATACTATTATTAATTACCCAGATCCTCATGGGCCTAGCCCGATAAATTATGATTATGAAGTTTCTCAAAACACTTTAAGGCTTTTTGAAGAATTGAGCGCTACTATTAAACATTTTGGCTTGCCTGCTGGAGATGATAATTATATTCCAGCAGCTTGGTCAAATGGCATGAAGACCATTTCTCATGGCCATCCTTCAGCGCAAAATAATTATGGACTTATAGATACTAGTGAAACTTTAGATTTTGATCAGTTTGAATATATGCGTACTTATTTTGCTGATGAAACTACCTTGCAAGATATGAAAGATTATGTTGATATGATTGCTGAAAGTAGTGTTGATGGGGCAAAATATTGGGGCGTAGCTACTTCACATAGGGTCAGAACACCAGTTTCCCCGCCTGATTCAGGTAATCTTGATTTTAATAATTTTAAAGGCTTTATAGATTATACTTCTGATACTTATGGTATAGATGGCATTGACAGTATTTGGATGGCTTCAGTTCCAGAGGTTTATGAATATTTGGTTAGTAAACAGCAGACAATTGTAAATACAAGTTTAGAAGGGAATACTTTAACCATTACATTAGATGATTCAGGAGTTGATACAGATTTACGTCGTTATGCTTTGTCTTTAATTGTAGAAGCCGATGCTGATATTGCTAGTATAAGTTATGGCACGGATTTTACTTATCATTCTGAAAATAAAGATACAGGGTTAATAAATCTAGATTGGGGATTTATTTCTACAGATAATGATTTAACACGTTGTGAAGATTTAATATCCACAGCTGAGAGCAGTAAGTCTAGATCTGATGTTGACACAGCTAGAACTTATGTTAACCTCTTGGATGATGGAAGTGAAAAAACTGCATTTATGAGCAGGCTTGATGATATTGAAGTGAATTTAACTGCTTGACAAATTAGTTTTGGTGAGACTGGTTATACTACTGGAGCTTGGAATTTGTATGGGGGTAATTTAACTTCTCATAGTCTCTTAACTTTAAATAACACTGATGACGTTGTTTCTTCTACAACTTTACAAATCTATCAAAATTTTTCATCTAAATCTTCTACTGGACAAACAGCTAGTCCAGCTAATTCTGGTTATTTTCCTGACACCTATTTATCAAAAATGATTAGAATGTATAGCTCTTCAGATAATGTTGTTCCTGGGGCAGTTAGATTGGGCGGTTTGGATGTGGATAAAAAATATCAAGTTATATTAATAGGTAGCCACACTTTAGTCGATGCTAATACTGACAAAACAACTACTATTTATACTGTTTCAGGAAATAGCCAAGAATTACAAACTTCTGCTAATACTAGTAATGTGATTACTTTTAACGATATTTCTCCTGATGAAAATGGTAATATAGATGTTTATGTAGCTAAAAAATATGCTCATTGGGGTTATGGGGTTTTAAATGCTTTAAAGTTAGTTGAACAAAGACAATTTTCTATAAACTATCAAGCGGGCACTCACGGTTCTGTTTTAGGTGACACGTCTCAATTGATTAATTCAGGCTCAAACGGTAGTCAAGTTACAGCCGTGGCTAAT
>JAIPJA010000024.1 GCA_021734405.1 Minisyncoccota bacterium | reverse complement strand
ATGGTGCGTCGATGTTGTGTTTTCATATATTTAATATTATTAGCGCACCACTAAAACCAGCCCTGCCGGACTGGTTTTAGTATACAGCTTCGCTTTCAAACGTACACACCCCAGCTGTGCTGGTGGTTTATAGAGTAACCAACAAGACCGTTCAATAAAGAACGGTCTTTTTTTGTCTATAAATTTTTATATCATTATTTAACCTTCACAGACTTCCCCGTTACTTTCTTCCCGCTTAAAGCTTTGGCCACATAATTAGCTTCTCCTTTAGGGACCGTGAAGAAAGTTTTATGATCTAAAATCCTGATTTTGCCTATATCAACTTTTCTCCTGCCTTTACTTGAATTTATAAGACTGAAAAACTTCTTAATATTCATGCCTTCTGCCTTGCCAAGGTTAAGCTCTAGTTCTTTAGCATCCTTTATATCTATATTTCTTTTTCCTGGTCTTTTATCACTTCTTCCTCCCCTTTCTCTGGGTTCAAAAGTTAAATTTTTCTCTAAACTTTTTTTACTAGCTTCTATAAATGGGGTTAATTTTTCTATAGCTACACGTTTTATAAGCTCTTCTTTGCTCATAGATTCTAAACTGCCTGCTAATTTTTGAAAATAATCATCTAACTTAAGCTTGCTAATATCTAAAGTTTTTAATTTTTCCACATAATCATCAACTTGCTTAACATATATCTCCTCAATCTGGGGTAATTTAGCTAATTCAAACTTCTGTCCAATCATCTTTTCCAATCTTCTAACTTTAAAAGCTTCTGACCGGGAAACCAAAGAAATAGCAGTGCCTTTATTTTGAGCTCTACCAGTTCTACCAGTTCTATGAGTATAGGCTTGATCTTGATCAGATAAAGTGTAATTTATAACATGAGTTAAATTGTCAACATCAATGCCTCTAGCCGCCACATCTGTAGCGATCAGCAAATTAATTTTTTTCTCTTTAAAACGTGCCATAATCTTAGTTCGAATTGTTTGAGAAATATCTCCATGTAAAGCTTCGCTACTATAACCTAAAGCCTTTAAACTATCATTTAAATCTTGTACTTGATATTTAGTTCGACAAAAAACTATACCATAAATACCAGGTAAAGAAGCTAAGATTAATTCTAAAGCTGGCAGTCTTCTGCGACCATCAACTACATAATATTTATGACTCACATTAAGAGAGCCTTGATTTCTTTCTCCTACGCTTATTTCTTGACTACCTGACATATATTTTTGTGCTATTTTTCTCACTGATTGAGACATGGTAGCTGAGAAAAGTAAAGTTTGCCTATCAGAGGAAGAAGTTTCTAAAATAGCATCTAAATCCTCCTTAAAGCCCATATCAAGCATTTCATCAGCTTCATCTAAAACTACATATTTTAAATTAGCTAACTTTAAAGCCTTTCTTCTAATTAAATCAGCTCCCCTGCCTGGAGTAGCTACCACCACTTGCGGGCCTTGTCTTAAATCTCTCAGTTGTCTTTCCATGCTATCGCCACCATAAACAGACACTACTTTTAGATTTGCAAGGTATTTACCCATTTTTCTGATATCCTCACTAATTTGCAAACATAATTCTCTAGTTGGGCAAAGTATTAAAACTTGTAAATTCTTATCAGTTAAATTAATTTTTTCTAAAATTGGCAAACTAAAAGCTGCGGTTTTACCAGTTCCAGTTTGAGCTAAAGCTATTAAATCCTTGCCTGATTCTAAAACTTTAGGTATGGCTTGAAGTTGTATAGCTGAAGGCTCTGTAAAACCTAAATCTTCAAGACTTTTTATTATTTCCGGCTTTAAACCGAAATCTTTAAATTTATTCATATATTGTTTAAGATAAGCCTTTTTCTTTTTTGGCTTTTTCTGTTTGAGTTAAATATTCTTTTCTTAATCTAATACTAATTGGAGTAATTTCTAAAAATTCATCCTCTTTCATGATTTCCAAGCCTCGCTCAAGTGTAATTTCAGTAGCTGGAGTTAAAATTATAGCTTCATCCGCTGAAGAAGCTCTAACATTAGTTAATTTTTTTCCTTTTATAGGGTTTACCCACATATCACTTCCTTTAGAAACATTACCTATAATCATGCCACTATAGACTTCAGTGGTGGGGTTTATATAAATTCTACCTCTAGCTTCTAAATTCCACAAGGCGAAAGCCAAGGCTTTGCCATTTTCCATAGAAATCATAGAGCCATACTCATGCTTAGCAATTTCTCCTACCTGCTCTTTAAAACCAATAACCCGACTAGTTAAAATTCCTTCACCTCTAGTATCTACTACAAACTCCCCCCTATAGCCTAAAAGTCCTCTAGTAGGTATTTCAAAGCTTAGTCTTTGTCGGCTCTCTTCTGACTTCATATTTAAAAGACGCCCTTTTCTTTTAGAAATTTTTTCTATAACTGTTCCTGCCATTTCAGCGGGAACATCAACAATTACTTCTTCGAAAGGTTCTTTTGAAATTCCGTCTTCTTCTTTAAAAATAACCTTAGGCTGAGAAACCTGCATTTCAAAATTTTCTCTTCTCATGTTTTCCAAAAGTACGGCAATATGCAACTCTCCTCTGCCATAAATTTTGTAACCACTATCAGGATTATCAAAGTTAATTTTTAAGCCAACATTAACTTCTAATTCTCTAAGTAATCTATCTTTAATTTTACTGCTAGTAACATGTTTACCTTCTCTACCAGCAAAAGGAGAGCTATTAACCATTAAATTTACAGAAATTGTAGGTTCATCAATACTTATAGCTGGTAAAACCTCTTGCTCCTTGTTTTCACAAATAGTTTCTCCAATATATATATCAGGTAGTCCGGCTATCATAACAATGTCTCCAGCTGAAGCTTGCTCCACTTCTTTTCTTTCACTGCCATAGAAAGTATAGAGCTTACTAATTTTACCACTCCTAGCCTCATCTTTATTTTTCTTAACAATTACATTCATCCCCGCTTTAATTTGACCTTCATAAATTCTACCAATAGCTAAACGACCAACATAACTGTCATAAGCTAAATTAAAGGGTTGCATTCTAAGTGGCTCTTTACTGTCTTTCGCTTTAGAAGCTGGAGCAACTTCTTCCAAAATTAAATCTAAAAGAGGTGATAAGTCTTGGCTATTATCATTTAAATTTTTCTTAGCAATACCTTCTTTAGAAATAGCATAAATAGTTTTAAAATCTAATTGTTCATTACTAGCACCTAAATCCATAAATAGCTCTAAAACCATATCATGGACAGCTTCGGGTCTAGCCGCTGGTTTATCAATTTTGTTTATCACCACAATTGGTTTTAAATTAAGCTCTAAAGATTTTTTTAAAACAAATTTAGTCTGAGGCATGGGACCTTCTTGAGCATCAACTAATAGTAAGACGGAGTCAATAGATCTAAGTATTCGCTCTACCTCTGAGCTAAAATCAGCATGACCAGGAGTATCCACAATATTTATTTTGCTGTCTTTGTACAATAAAGAAGTATTTTTTGAATAAATAGTAATGCCTCTTTCTTTTTCTAAGTCATTAGAATCCATACTAGCCCCGTCTTTAACCATATCAGCTTGTCTAAGTAAAGCATCGGTCAAGGTGGTCTTGCCGTGGTCAACGTGAGCAATAATAGCAATATTTCTTATTTCCATAATTTTTATAATAAAAATATCCCGCTACCACGGGACTAGCAAAATTTTTTGCTTTTATTATCTAAGTTAGATAATAGCACTTTATCATAAAAGATAATAAAAAGCAAGCTTATTAGAATTGCTGTGTATAATGAAAAAATAATATAGTCTAAAGACAGTATTATTATCTAGTCAATAATCTTCATCTTGTTTTTTAATATAATTACAAACCACCTCCTTAGATACAACCTGTAAATGGAGACAAAGCATCCATCATCCTAAAAACTACCACACCAAAGAAATTTTTAAAGCTTAAAAACTCTTTTTTAATATATATTTTTTTATATTCTCATTAGCTTAAATAATCAAAATATTCTGAACCTAATTTTTTATAAAAAAATAAACAAAATATTTATTAGAAAAGAATGTTTTTTTATTATTCATTTATTTCAAGTTAAAAAAAATTAAGACGTGTTCCAATTTTTAACTTAAATTAATTGTTTTTTTATTGTCTATTCGTTTAAAATTATTATTACTTACAACTTTCTTCTTTGTTTTTTCTTCTAGTTCTAGTTTAGCATTCTTAGCTACTGCTCCACCTTTTTTAGCAGAAACCTTGTTTTCATCTAGGCCCTTAGCTCTTTCTGTTTCTGCTATTTGACGAGTAGAAAGCTCTGCTAAAGCAGTAAAAACTAATTCAGCATCAGTCATATGGTCGCGCAAATTTTCCCTTTTTAAACCTTTATAATTTTTATGCTCTTTTACAGTTAATTCACTCCACTCTTTATGAATTATATTAGTCAAAATAGCATATTCATTTTTTTCTTTAACTTTATTATTTTTCCAATAATCTGTTAGCTTATTTCTCAATTCTTGACCCATCATTCTTTGTTGAATCCATTTCTGACTTCTTCCCATTTTTTGCCAATAATCCCTTGATCTATTTAGGGCTTTTTCTGGGTCAGAGATTTCCTGAATCCTTTCATAACCAACTTGAGCTAACCATAATTTAATTGGCTCAGCTTTTTTCGATGGAATAGATTGAATTATTCTAAATAGGTGCTTTGGACTACCAACTAAAGTTATTCTTTGTTTCCCAGTTCTGGTAGGCATCTGTACCTGGGGACAATTTGTCCCTATGTAGCTACCTAATTCCAAGTCTCTTTTTCTAATTTTCTTTAAATAATCAGTCGGGTTTGTTGTATCTGTCAAAATTTGAATGATATCCACCACGCTAAAATACCAAGTTTCGGCTTTTTCATCCCAAATTCGACGAATTTTTTTACCTTCAAAAATTGTAATATTTTTTTCTTCCATTATATTAATCTAAAAAATAATTTTTATCATTTTACAGAAAGCTCTAATTTATTTTTTTATAGGTATATAATAACATACGTAACCTAAATTTAAAATAAATTTTTCATAACCTTATCTCGAACAAAAAAGCAAACACGGAAGTATCTACTTTTTGGGGTACAGATCATTGCTCCCATACCGGAACGACTTTAGAGCCTTTTTATACAAAAAAGACTTGATTTTATCGTAGTTATCTCGAACCAAAATTGTTTTTAATAATTTAGATTTAATAAACAAACAAATTACAATAGTTTTAATCTAAAAAAATAAACTACCTCGCCTGGTAGTTTTTGAAATAATATTATAGTATTATAGAACAAGAAATTAAAAGTATCAATAGTAGTTATCAACAGGTGATGAATAATTTTCTTATTCTTAGCGTAATAATAATATAGATGGAAAAAACTATAGAAAAAACTGATCAAGAGTTAGTGTCTTTAGCTTTACAGGAGAAAGATTTGTTTTTATATATAGTTAAACGCTATCAGGATCCTTTACTTAGATATATAAAAAGACTAGGTAATTTTAATAATGAAGATGCCAGCGACATATTACAAGAAACTTTTATAAAAATATATAAAAACTTAAATGCTTATAACCCTGAACTGAAATTTTCCTCCTGGGCCTATAGAATTTGTCACAACCAAACTATAAACCATTTTAGAAAAAATGCTAGCCACCCTGTAAGTTATCTTGATCCTCAAGATTTTTCTCAAATCAAATCTTCTCTTAATTTACACGAAAAAGTCGCTAATAGCTTAGATATGAAATTAATTGAAGAAAAAATGTATCAATTAAAACCAAAATATAGAGATGTAATAATACTTCGTTTTTTAGAAGAAAAAGACTATCAAGAAATTTCAGATATTTTAAAAAAGCCAGTTGGCACTGTTTCTACTCTTATAAACAGAGCAAAGAATAAATTAAAAACATCTCTTTTAAATGAATAATATGGAAAAACCAATGTCAGAAAAAGATATTATAAAAACTTTAAAAAATCAGGATATTAAACCAAATCCTAGGTATAAATTTTTATTTAAAAAATACTTACTTTGGGTATCAGCTATTTTAGCCATTATTTTAGGAGCCTTGTCTTTGGCAATTATATATTATTTTATAAGAAATCAGGATATAGGCTTAAGTCTAAAAGAATTTTCTGGAATTCAGACTATATTTATATATATACCATATTTATGGATAATCATTTTAACAATATTTTTAGCTATAACTGCTTATAATTTAAAACACTTTGAATTTGGTTATAGGCTAAAATTAAGTCAAGCTATTTTAGGGTATTTTATCGCTTCCATAATATTATCTATTTTTATATACAATCTTGGCCTAGCTGATAGCTTACAAAAAACTTTTACTAATAAATTTCCAGCCTATCAAAAATATACTCATCATCGACTTTTGATGTGGCAAAAACCGGAAGAAGGTCGCCTATTAGGAAAAATATTATTTAATCAAGAAAAGCAAAAATATATATTAGAAGATTTTCAAGGAAAAAATTGGTATTTAAATTTTAACCATTTAAAACAAAAACCAATGTTTAAAATCTCTCCTCTAGAAACTGTTAGAATCGTGGGTGAAAAAGAAAATCCTGAAAGTTTTAGAGTTTATGAAGTACTGCCTATATTTAAAGGCCCTGGCAGTAAATGCCCGGCCTGTTCTTTTCAACATCCAAGACCTTAATAAAAATGAAAGAAAATTTATTTTAAAACGTAATAATAAATAGGCGCCCACAAAATAATAAAATAAATTTAATAAACTAATATAAAAAATATGAACAAAACTCTTAAAATATCAACCATGGCCTTAGCTGTTGTAATATTGGGCTTAGGAGCCTTAAATATAGCTGATGCTTTTCAAGGACAAAATCTAGAAAAAGGACAAAACTTACAAGAAAATACATCTTGTAATTGTCAAAATGAAGAAAGGGGAGAGAGAGGACCTAAATTTAATAACGAAAACCACCAAGCCATAATAGAAACTTTAGAAAATAAAGATTATGCAACTTGGAAAGAATTAAATCAAAACACTCCAATGTCTGAGAATATAACTGAAGAAAATTTTGCTAAATTTATAGAAATGCATGAACTTAGAATGTCAGGAAATTTTGAAGAAGCGAAAGTTATTGCTGATGAGTTAGGTCTTCCTAATTTTAAAAGTCAAAGAGGTATGCACAAAGGACAAGGTCAAGGCCAAAAAGCTAGCTTTGTAGATACAAACAACAACGGTATTTGTGATAATTTAGAGTAAAATACATAAACAATATTTTTCTGTTATATAAAAGCACCCTTTACTGGGTGCTTTTGTAATAAGGTTATTTTTAAACCTTATTATTCCACTTTTACATACACATTTAATAGACCTCTTCCAAACTGCTTTGAATCCATGCCATTGCCAATAACCCAATTTGGCCCCATGCTGTAAGCTAAATATTTTACATTAAAATCAAGAGGACCATGACTATCTTTTAAAATAAGCGTGCAATACTCTATGGTTCTTGGTGGCTGATCTAAGTTTTTTAAATATTGATGAAGAAAATTCATGGTTTTACCTTCATCTATTAAATCCTCAACCACAATAACATCTCTGTTTGCTAACAAAAAACTAGGGGGAGAAATAATTCTCACTACACCACCCTTTTCATCGTCATCATACCGTTTAAGCCTCACCATATCAACTATATGTTGAAACCCTAACTGATCTAAGGCCCGAGACAAATCTACCCCTAAATAAGCTCCTCCTGTCAGAACAAATAGCAATACTGGTAAGTCAGAATCATGGTCATAATCTCTAATAATCTGATTAGCGAATTCATAAACTTTCTTTAAAATATCCTTTCGACCAAATAAAAGCTTAAACTCTTGGCCATCAACTAAAATTTTATTATCTGAATTCATTTTTCATCCTTTCTTTTTTTATTAATAATTTAATGAACTGTTTGATAATAAATTATATCATTATTTTTAATTTTTTCAATATTTTAATATCATTATATTAATAAAATAGTAAAAAGATGATCAATTAGACCATCTTTTTTGTTTTTATCTTAATTTAACGACGATATAAATCATTAATATCATCCTTTTGATCCTCTCTTGACTCTTCTATCTGTCTGCTTCTTTCTTCCTGTAATTTTGCTATCTCCTTAGCCGCTTCTTCGGCTTTTTCCTTTTCCATAGCTGCAATTATTGCCTCCGCCTCTTTATCTGTTATACGTCTATGATTAGCCGGTTTTCGCTTATAGCTAACACCTCTTTCTTTAAAGGCATCACTGGCCTCTATTCTCTTTCTTTCCATTTCCGCTATTTCCCTTTCCTCTTCTTCATTGAAAGGATTTTCAAAATTATTTTTCATATTTTTGCCTTTCTTTTAAGATTATTAAATATTTTTATTTTATTATACCTTCAATTATCCAAGTAATCAAGGCTAAAATTACACTAAATATTATAGCCACCCAAAAACTAGAAATACTAAAACCTGGCAAAATAATTGCAACTAGCCAAACCATTAAACCATTTATTATTAAAGTAAAAAAACCTAAAGTTAAAATATTTATTGGCAAAGTTAAAAATACTAAAACCGGCCTAATAACGGCATTAACTATGCCTAACATTAAAGCTACTAAAAGGGCTGACCAAAAACTATTAATTTTTGCTCCTGGTATTAGCCAAGCACTTATAAGCAAAGCTACAGTACTAATAAACCAAGTTAAAAATAACTTCATAATATTAGATTAATTATTAATAATTAAATTTAGTCACCTATATAAACCACGTATTCCAAGCTAGAAGCATTTTCCGGTAAACCAGAGGGATTACTTTTTTGAAAAATTATATTAGCTCTAGAACTAACTAAATCATCAGATAACCTATATTTTAAAGTAGCTGTAAAAGGTATAAACTCTTCAGTCATCCAATCTTCGCTACTAGAAGCTAAAGCTTCACCAATAATTCTGCCGTCCCAATCAGTTAAGATAATGCTAAAATTATTCTCAAAAAACCATGTGCCCCTAGCTTCCCCTCTTATCTCTAAAGGAGAAAATATTGTTTGCCCTATTTCAGGGTTGTAAACCTTGATATTTTCAGATATAGCTTTTTCTGAAATAATATTTTCAGAATTACCATCAATTTGTGTTTTGTCGGTATTATTAAAAAACAAATAAACAATCCCTAAAACAAAAACTGCTAATAACAGGAATATAGCTATAATTTTATCATGATTTTTCATAAAAATTAAAATTAATTACAAACTACATAGATATATATTATACACTCTAGCAATAAATCCTTCAATTACTAGCTAATAGTTAAACGTGTATTAAAATTATTTCCAAACCACAATTATATTTTTTGCAACTTTTTCAATTAATTCATGATAACCAGTGGGGTAATCACGAATAGAGTTATATAAAACCTGGCTATTATATTCATAATTTTCACCATATCTAGTGCCAGGATCATTAGTTATAAAAACATCTTTATCTTTATCATAACCACGAATAACAATCATATGTCTAGTTGGCCCTGGGGGAGTGAAATAAGGATTATTCATTGTTTGACCATTCATTGGAGCAATAACAAGATTTCCTTGGTTAAGCTCATAAATAATATCTTCAACATTTACATCATATCTTACTTCAACTTTATCATAATTAAAATAATCTTTGAATATCCACGCCACTGCATCTTGAGTTGAAATATCTCTATATTCTCCATATTTTTTAAGTAAATAATTAGAAGCCCCTAAAATACTCTCCAAAGCTTCTTGTTTTGTCAGACTTTGACCTCTAGCCCACCTAATTGTCATTAAAGCTGAAGATTCTTCACAGCCGTCCTGTTGTCTTTGATCTTGCCAATCAAAAAAAGGCGCTTGGCTGGTAAAAGGCACATTATCTATATAAGATGATATATTTAGATTTTTATTACTATCTACAGTATTTATATCAGCTATTGGAATAAAATTTAAATCACTATTTGTTATACCTAAGCCCAACTCTTTCATTAAACTAAAAGCGTCTGCTGGTCTGTTCAAATAATATTTAGTTAATTTATTTGGATGTATGTAATAAGCCTCACCATTTCTTTCAACATCTAAAAGTATCATTCCGGCTAATCTAAGGGGAAAAACTTCTGTATTAGCTATAAAACTATGCTTAGCCCCTAAGGACAAATTTTTCATAACCGAAAAAGCATCGATTGGTCTACCTAAAAAATAACGATGGCCATCCTCAGGATAAACATACCAAGCTTCACCATTTTCTTCTACTTGCAATAGTATTTTCCCATTTAACTCTCCACCATAATATTTAGCAAAAAGACTTTGGGGTATAAAAAAAGTTATTAAAAACACAACTAATAACAGTTGTATAAATATTTTATTATTTAATTTTAACTTAATCATACTTTTTAAATTATTTATCACCTTCTTGTTTTTCTATTAATTCTATTTTACTACCTTTAGTTTTTATTTTATAAATCTCAAAATTAGGCTCTTTAAATTTTTCTAAACTTAAAGACACAGCCAATCCTTCTTGAGTTTCTTTAGAAAAATATTGATCAAAAATAAAGTTACCTAAAGAGTAAAATATTGGTTTTTCCTTATAAACCTCATAATTTTGTATAACATGAGGATGACTGCCAATAACAACATCAGCTCCAGCGTCTATAAGTTTTTTAGCTAAATTTTCCTGGCTACTAGCAGCTAAAGATTCATACTCTATACCCCAATGAGGTAAAACTATAAGCCAATCAACTTTTTCTTTTAAGGCTTGTATCTCTTTGATTATATCTTCTTCATTTATAGCCTTATAAACAATACTAAAAGCTAAAAAGCCCAGCTTATAAGATTTTACTTCTAAAATCCTAGTTGAACAATTATTTATAGACAGAACTGGCACTTCAACATCTTTACTAATTTTACTAGTAGCTATGTTCTCACTATTTAAAACTAAAGAAGCGTCTTGGCAACCAACATAATTAAACCCTAAACTACTTAAATTCTTATAAGTCTCCTCTATACCAACTAAGCCTTGATCAGATAAATGATTGTTAGCTACTGTAAAAAAATTAAAACCATAGTCTTTTAGAGAAGAAATTATCTCTGGTTTAAAAGCAAAATCATAAAGATTATGAGGACGATAGTGTTCACCTTCATTAGTCACCGCTCCTTCTAAATTAGCAGCAACAATATCATAGCCAACAGTAAACTTATCTTCATTTAACTTAGATAAAAGTTCATCTAAAGAATAAAGCGCAATTTTTTCACCCACGTGCCTATCTAGCATTAGATCACCAAAAAAAAGTAATTTAAGCTCCTTGTTGTCATTGTTAGGTAAACTATTTTCAGCTTTAGCTATCAACTCTACTTGAGTCTCAGCTTCCTTTTTAAAATTTTCTAAATTATTTGCCTTATAATCTTGAAAAAAACTTTTATCTCGCCATAACCAAGCAGTCATATTTTTACCACCAGAAGCTAAATTAATAGCTTTTTTAAGTTCAGATTGACTAATTTGAAAGGAAAGATTCTCTTTCTTTTGATCTTTATTTTCAACTATTAAATAAGTATTTAAACTAGATAAAGCCCTTTTATCTCCTAATTGTCCTAAAGCCCAAACTGCCCTGTTTCGCATAGAAAAATCTAAATTATCATTCTCTAAAACTAAAATCAAAGAATCAACACAATCCTTTTTATATTCAGCTTGAGCTAGAGAGCATATTTGAGAAACTGAAGCGCCTATTTGCTTAGCAGAAACATAAAAAGTTATAACAACTATTAAAAATAGAGCTAAAGCTAAAAATAGCCAATTTTTTTGCTTAAATATATTTATTTTTTTTAATTTAAACCTCATAATATAGAAATATTAGCTAACACCAGTATATCATTTAGAAAAATTTAATTCAAAAAGCTATATCTTTTAAATATAGCTAAAAATTATAAATTTATCTTTAGATTTAATTCTATATCAAAAAAGATTAGAATATTAATCCATGTGAACAATCTTTTCTTTTTCAAATTTAAACGACTTGCCAAAAATTGCAATACCATGATGAAAATATTTTTTCCCATTAACATCTACGTCATGCCATCTTTTCTCTAACTCATTATATTTTAAATAAGTACGTTCAAAAGAAGAAGGATCTTCAAAAAGCACTCTATCTTTTGTAAATCCAATGCCTACAACGTAATGACCATCAACCCAATCTTTTTCCCAGACAACTTTTTTATTTCTTGTCCATGCTTGCAAAACAATAATAACAGGGATGTTTTTTTTAATATAATTTTTAATATCATTAATTGTCATTTCTCTTGAATCTGTTTTAAGACCATATTTATTAGCCACATTAACTATTCCCTGAATTGATGTTCCATCTTTGGTTGTCTTAGCAAGCTTCATTATATTATCCTCTCTAACTTCAATGCCAAAATAAACTAAAACTGATTGTAAAGCTTTAGCGCCACAATCATATTTATAAGTTTGGCGAAGTTGTGGTAAATCAATTATTTTCATACTAAAACTAAAGTTACTAATTAAAATTATAAATAATAATGTGTGTAATAATAACTCTTTATGAAATAATTGCCTCCTTATCGCTTAGAATACCTGCCTTAATGATATTATTAAGTTTTTCATCAATCTGCTCGCATACCGGGACGACTTTAGAACTTTATTTGCATATAAACGCTAGTTAATAGTGTAGATCCACCCTGGTTGCCAGGCCTTATCTTTTCTCCAATCTTCATTAATAGCCTGCTCCCATGTTTTATTATTTAAAACAACCTCTAAGGCAAGTTGCGGGGCTCTGTGAGCCATAATAGCAATATATTTACTATCATACTCTCCTTTAAGGTAATTAATAAAACCTCTCATTCTATTCTCTACATCTTTTAAGCTTTCTCCTTTTGGAAAAGGAATATCTATGTGTTCAAAATAATCAACTAACTGTTCATCTGCTTGATTTAGATCGCCATAATTACATTTTCTTAACCTTTCATCTTGCATTATCTTATGACTATCTTTAAAACCTAAATTAGCTGAATCTACAGTTCTTTTTAAATCAGAAGAAAACATTATCTCAAAATTGTTATTTTCAATTTGATTAGGTAATTCTTTAGCCTGTTTTATGCCTAACTTAGATAACTCCCCAGGCACCCAGCCAGTAGATTTACCAGTAATATTATCCTCTGTTGTACCATGAACAAAATATATTAATTTTACACTCATACTGTTGACTTATAATCTAAATATTGTATAATAGTGATATCAAGACAAAAAGAATCCGAACGGCCTTGTGCCTAAGGAGTCTTTTTTTTATATATAATTTTCCTTTTTATATTCTCATTACTTAAATAATCAAAATATTCTGACCCTAATTTCTTGTACAAAGAAGAAGCAAAATATTTATTAGGGAAAAGTATTTTTTTAAACTTATATTCTTTAATTAAAAAATCCACTAACATTTTATAATCTCCATCACCAGAAACCAAGACAATTTTATCAAATTCTTCTTTTTGATATAAAAGCTTCATGATGTGAAAGATTATATCTGAATCAACATTTCCCTTTTTAACTCCTAACATCGCTGGATTATGTTCTCTAAATTTTAAAATAAACCCAGAATCTTGTATCTCATCATATAACTTATCATTGCCATCAATTATGCACCCTAAAAAATAAAAAGCTTTAGACACTTTATATTTATCTCTTAAATAAACTCTGAATTTCTTTAAGTCTACATGCCAACTCGGCTTATCTGAATCTGTGCCCATATACAAGTTTTGTCCATCAATAAAGGCAAAATTATTTTCTTGTATTTTCTTCTTATTCATAAATTAATATTATCACAACAAAAAAGATATTAAAAGCAAAAACTTTATTTTAAGTTACCACAAATTATAACTTCTGGACCCAACACTTTACCTAATATTAAAACAAAACAACGCTTTCACGTTGTTCTGTCTCGTATTGCTCGGGGTCGTGGACAAAGTTCGAATCAGTATGGCTAAGATTAAGTGAAAATTTAACCTATAATCAGTCTATAAAAATTTCTTTATCTTTATATAAATCATCTTTCATGATTTTGTTTATCTTTTTATCTATTTTTTCAATAGTTTCATCTTTATGTTCATAGAATTCAGACCAAGGAATATTACTGTTATACATTATCTTTAAAAACTTTATATATTGCTCTCTGTCTTCTGAATCAAGAAAATTCAATACTTCGTTAAGCGATTTATTTCCATTAATAAAACCATCAAAATTACCATTATCTTTTAATAGCTCATTCCATTCTGACTTAATTGACTGCGTATCATTCTGTAATTTAAACCAGAAACCCTTCCTGTCGACATTAACCTCTTTTAAAACCACTTTACCGTGACGATTTTCTGGTAAATACTTTTTTAAAAAATCCTCAACTAACATTATTGCCTTAACACTCTTATATGGCAACTCTTCTGTTTTTAGAAATTGATTAAATCTTTTTTGATCAATCTCTCCATTTTTATCAATAAATTGAAGCCAAGTTGAGAAGTCATTTTGCTTTGTTTCGCTATCTTCTATTTGCTTAAATCCTAAACGATTAGCTAGTGGAGTGTCTAATAGCCATGATTTACCAATGACTGCTGTTATTTCCGGTTCTTTATCAATAATATGTTCCGCCACTAAACCAAGATCATTTTTAATTAATTCGGGACCTAAACTATTTTGATCTGTATTATAAAAATCTTCAACATGAACCTCTATAAAATGATCGAATTTAGAGAATCCTAATTTTTCTAAATCTTGATATTTTTTATCAGCATCTACTTCAATGTTATTAATTTTATTAAAATTTAATACTTTCGTGTCACTCTCTTTAGTGCTCCTTTCAAATTCTTTAAAATTTTCAACATCTAAATATTTCTTAATAGCATCCTTCTTTGAATTAGCTAGTCTGAAAATTTTATCCAAATCAAAACCACATGTTTCATAAATAATATCTAGTTCGGAGTAAAAATCTTTTAAAAACAAATCAATTTTTTCTTGATATTTTTTAAAATTAAATTCATTCAATTGAAAAACCGGTCTTAAGATAAGATTTTCTAATGGCGTAAAGTCTTTAACAATATCAGAAAATTTATAGTTATTATCTTTTTCTTTAATTTCATTATACTTTTTATCAGCATAAACTAATGAAATTTGCCCAATCTTTTCAAATAAAATCTCTTTTCTTTCTTTTTTATCCGGAGTTTCGATACGAGCACTTATATTGCTAATTTTTTCTAAATTCATAAATTTTATATACAATTATTATAACACATTCCAAAATAAAAAATATATATTTGATAGGACTCGGATTCGAACCAATATGGACCAATATAATTAAGGGTTTTCTATAAATTACTATAAATTATCCAAAATATCCAAAAATGTTCGAACCACTTTGGAACACAAAATTTGTCTAATATCTAAACAAAAACAGGCCTTAAAAGCCTGATTTTGTGTTTTGCTCGGAATCGTGGACGATGTTCGAATCAAAACTAAAACTTTAGTAGAAAAATTATAATTTACCTTCTTGTATTAATTCAATACTTGACTTACCTTCCTGCAGTTTATAATGAATTTTATTTGGCTCATTAAAATAATCCCATAATCTTTCTAATTGCTTAGGTGAAAAATTTTTAGGAATACTATTTATTTCAAAATAATTAATTTTATCAGCTTCATCATTTAAAGTTATTTCTCCATTAATCACCTCACAAAGAAATGAAAAAACAATTTCATTTTTATCTTTTTTTGCATAAACGCCTGTTATTTTTTTTACAATAACATCTAATCCTGTTTCTTCTTTAACTTCCCTTATAACACCCATCTCTGGTGTTTCATTCTTTTCCAGCCCTCCTCCTGGTAGATTCCATAAATCATAATCACATCTATGACAAATCAATACTTTGTTGTCCTTATCTAAAATTATTGCAAACACCCCTATTGTAAACATTTTGTTAGAATTATATGTGTACATAGTATCATACAGTTATAGATTAAAAAAGGTTCTAACCAAAATATATACAAAAATACCCGTGTTTAAAGGTGTTCTTGACCGTGGCTCGAGGTCGTGGATGATGTTAGAACTAGAATTATTTATACATCTTTTCTTCATCATTAATAGCTCGGGGACAGGGATTTGAACCCCGATACCCAGGACCAGAACCTGGTGTCCTACCATTAGACGATCCCCGAAAATATTAAATTATACTTCCCTATATCAAAGCTTTGTTTGTAAGTATTAATTATATATAAATAGTTATTCTTGCTTAGGTTTCATAAGTGGAAATATCTGGCATTCTCTAGCACTTTTATCCATTAAGAAAGAAAATA
>JAIPJA010000023.1 GCA_021734405.1 Minisyncoccota bacterium | reverse complement strand
GCTTCAATTCTATCTCTTTCAAACTGATCTATATGTTTATATTTTCGACCTTTACTCTTTACTTTGTGTTTGTTTTCTTCTTTTTTCATATGCTTTTATTCTAGCGAATAAAAGTTGCAATTCAAAACGGAAATTGCGAATTAATTAAAATAATAATATGGTAAATATTGAAAGAGCAAGATCCGCTTATGAAAATACAGGGCGTAATCTTGAGACAGAAGTTTTCGGGGATATTGCTAAAAATAGATACAACTTATTAGCTTTACAATTTTTAAGTCAAAAATCTGAGGATAAAAAAAATAATAATGATGGAAATAAAGTTAATCAAGAACAGGCAGATAGAGAAAAATATGAAAAGTATTTAGCCTTAAAAAAGAAAGCTATGCGTGCTTTTAATAGTGTTCAAGAATGTAAAGACGCTTATATTAACTATGAAGATTCAATGAGAATAGTGGAGGAAAGCCAAGAATTTAACCCTGAAAAACCAAATAAAATTTTCCCTAAATTATTATTGGAAAATATACATGCTGTGCTTGATAATGATAGTCGTATTAAATTAAAATTTTTTTCTGCCACTGGTGGAACCCATTTAGATTATTTACATGGTGTAGATTTTTTTGTAAAAATGTATGATAAAGAATCTGGTGAAGAATTATCTGAGGCTACTATAGACGCTACTATGAGAGACAGAAAGAAGGTTAAAGCTGATTTAGTAATTAAGTTAAATAAAGAAAACCAAGAAAAAATTGATGCTAGTTCTAATAATGAAAAATTTGATAAACAGTTTTTGTATGACACGGTTAGTCAGGCAGGTTATGACATAGCTAAAATTCTACGTGAAAACTATAAAGCGTAAAAGTGTATTAGTTAGAAAAATAAAGTAAATAAATATAAATTTAAGAATAAACGAAAAGAAAGGAGTTGTTGTAATGGAAAAAATAATGGGAGGAACAAAACCTCGACCTTTAAAACCAAATAAAATTGATTATAAAAGCCTATCAAAGCCTTTAGAAGGTCCTGACAGTGTTTGTAAGTGGGCTTGTAGTCAGTGTGGTGTAATTAGAGAAATTAATCTTGATTATGCTCAAGCCTTGCTACAGTTAGTTCATATTATTGAGGACAAGGAAGCTGAGTTTTCTGCTTATAACAAAGAGTATTTTAAAAGAAAGTACTTTGTAAGTAGTAACTGCAAACTTTGTAAGTCGCTTAATGCAAGAGATTTTTTCTTAGAATTAAAGAGTTTAAACGATATTAATTAAAAAACAGTGTAGATGCAATGGATTAGATTTTTTTTTCGGTACGCCACGCAGGTTTTTATTAACCTTTTTAGCTATAGGATTTGCTATTTGCCTTATTAACCCTGAACTGTTTGCTCAGGCGCTTAGCAATTCAATTGGCATAACTATTAGCCACCTGCAACCTTTAATAGCTCCAGCCTTAGCTTTAATTATAGTGCTAGCTGGCTTAAAGCTAATTTTAAAAGGTAAAAAAAGATAAGACCATACAGCAGATGTTTTAAGCATCTGCTTTTTTTTATTTTTGAGCTTAAATTTGGTGATTTATTGTTGCAATAAGGCGCGCCAAGTGATAAAATTTTAGTATAATATATATATAAAAATATATGATTATAAAACAATATTTTAATATAACAGAAGAGGAAATTAAACTGAAAAGTCGCAATATTTTTGTTCCTATTTGTTTAGGTAACAAATTTTTTGTTGTTAATAATCAAGTAACTGATAATTTAGCCGAGTATATTAAATGGGCATTAGATCATACAAAAGAGAGAGTTCTAGTTTTTATTGTTGATAAAATTCAAGATACAAATTATTTAGTTAGAAATAAAGTTGGCAATTTGACATATTCCAGAAAGAGAGTTATTGAAGACGGACAATTGATTAAGAAATCTGTGACTAAATTAATTAAAGAAAAATTTTTAGATCAAAAAAATAAAATTGAAGTAATAACTTATAAGGAGTATGAAAAATTAGATTTATATTGCTTATCTTCTACGGTGGAAGCTTATAAGGAATTTAAAAATAATTATGATTTTCAAAGAGCTGTTATTGAGACTGTAAAATTAACAGTTAGAGACAGGAATTTTTCAGAGTATGAATATTTAAGGCTTGGTGACTATATTTTAGATGAGTTTTCTTTGGTTTATTCAGGTTTAGCTTTTAAGAATATTTTTTATAACCTTTTTATATACCCTAAAACTGATGCCACTGTTTACTTTATAGAAAACATTCAAAAGGGAAATTTTTTTCAAAAGCTTGCCCAAAGACTGCCTCAAGAAACAACAGGCCTTGCAATTCTTAACCAAGAGAAAGAATTTATTGATGTTGGTAAATATTATGGATCATTTGCTGAAAAGTATGAGGAAATAATTAAATCACCTGAAGTTGATGAAAAAATTCATAAAAATTTAATGAAAATTTTTAAAAAACATGGTATTTTAAAAGGCACGATTTTAGATATTGGTTGTGGTCCTGGAAATTTGAAAACTAGTTTAAATAAAGAGGGTAAAACAGGATTTTTATATTCAGGTATTGATATCAGTCAGAAAATGCTTGAAAAAGCAAAAAGTAAGGGATATAAAAAAGTAATCCATGGCTATATAGAAGAAATGATTAGGCTTATCCCCTCAAATTCTTTTGATTACGTGGTTGGAATATCTTCTTTGCATTTTGTTGATGATATTAATACAGTTTTAAAACACTTTCAACGCATTGCGCGTAAAGGCATTATTTTTAGTCTTGATAAAATTACTGATAATTATAAAGAAAAATTCAAGAGCGTTTGCGTCTCTCCGGTTTATAATCATTATAATTTAGACTTTCCAAACTCTACAGAAGATATATCTTTTAAAGGCTGGACATCTCCCCGAGATCAGGAGCCTATTACTGTTAGATTAATCTATAAGAAAATAGTAGCTGAAAATAAGTAATAAAGCTTTTAAAGTGAGTATTAAAAAAATAATAAATTCTCAAAATATACTAGGAGGCATTTTTAGTGGTAATTCTTAATAAATATTCCTAAATTACCTCTATGAAGACTTGCCTACTATGCGGGTAAGTTAAATATCACTGGTTAGTGGCAGTTCATTTTTATGGTATTATAATATAGAAGTTAGATTTTAAAATATATAAATATTATATTAAAAATTATGGTAATAGAAAAAATAAAAGCAGATTTAAAAGCTGTTTCTAAAAAGTCAGATGTTAAAATTTTACAAAGATTTTTTAAGACTGGTCCAGGTGAATATGGAGAGGGAGATATTTTTATTGGTGTTAGAGTGCCTCAGCAAAGAGAAATAGCTAGGAAGTATTATAGTGAGATATCTTGGTCAGAGATTCAGACGCTTATACAAAGCCCTATTCATGAAGAAAGATTAACAGCCCTTCTTATTCTAGTATTAAGATTTGAAAAGACTGAAATAGATAAAGAAAAAACTAAAATCTATAATTTTTATTTAAAAAATTTAAAATATATTAATAACTGGGATTTAGTAGATCTTAGTGCTTCTAAAATTGTTGGTGCTTATATTTTTAATTATAAAAAAACTGATAAGGATAAGTTATTTAAATTAGCAGAGAAGAAACATTTATGGTCTAGGAGAGTAGCAGTAATTGCCACCTTTTATTTTATAAAAAAAGGAGAATACAAAACTCTTTTTAAGTTAGCGGAAATGTTGTTAGCGGATAAACATGATCTTATGCATAAAGCTGTGGGTTGGATGCTTAGAGAGGTGGGGAACAATTGTGGCCAAGAAATAGAGGAAGAGTTTTTAAAAAAATACTATAAAAAAATGCCTAGAACCATGCTTAGATATGCGATTGAAAAATTTCCAGAAGAGAAAAGACAAGCTTATTTAGCTAAATAGTTTTTTAAACATTAATCAAAAAACTCTAAGCTTATAGTAAAAAAACAGAAACTGAAAGAGTCTCTGTTTTTTATATTCAAGTTGTTTACTCAAATTGTCAGTATTTAAGTTATATTTTACCCACCAAATCTAGACCTGGTTTTATAGACTTAGAGCCCGGTTGCCAGTTAGCTGGACAAGCCTCACCTCCATGCTCATGGGTGTAAATGGCCGCTTGTAATTTTCTAATTAGCTCAGCCCCACTTCTGCCAATACTGTTATCATTTATTTCCATGGCTTTTATAATTCCTTCAGGATCTATAATAAAGCTGGCTCTAAGGGAAACTCCCTCTAAAGGTAAATAAGTTCCTAGAGCTTTGCATAGAGAGGCGGTAGGATCAGCCAGCATGGGAAATTCAATAGCTTTAATAGATTCAGAATTATCATGCCAAGCTTTATGCACAAAGACTGTGTCAGTACTTACGCTTAAAACTTCAGCTTTTAAATCTTTAATTTCTTTATAATGATTAGACAGGTCTTTTAATTCAGTTGGACACACGAAAGTAAAATCAGCCGGGTAGAAAAATAGTATTAACCACTTGCCCCTATAATCGCTAAGTTTAATTTTTTTAATCTCATCTTGATGATAGGCTTCTAGCTCTAATTCAGGAGCTAAAGAGCCAATAAGGTTATAACCTTGTGTATTTTCTTGATTTTCTAAATTAGGCATATTTTTAAAGTTAATATTAATAAGGGTTTATATTTTATTATATTATAAACTTCAAGTCAACTGAGCATAATTATTATAACTCTTGTGTTGCTTTAAATTTAAAATAAAAAAACCTTAGTTTAATGCTAAGGTTAAAGGCTTTCTTGGTTTATCATATTTCAAAGGCATCAGCTGGATAAAACCAAATTTTTTCTTTTTCAGGTGGTTTAATGCCTGATATAAAAATGCTTAAAGTTTTTTCATCATCAGACATTTCACAGGTGCCGAGTTCACCCTTTTTAAACAATATTTTGAGTTTAGGCCCTTGTGGTTGTTTATGTTGTAAGGTGCGTGCAATGTTAAGGCAGGCTTGTTTTTGATGTTCAGGCACTTCTACGTCCCTCATTTCTTCCCAGTCCTTTTTAGCTTCCTGTGTTATTTTTTCCAGGTTGTCGCTTTCGGTAAAAATTATATTTACACCTTTAGGAATCCCCATTATTTCCACCGAAGTGGAGGCGTAAACTTCAACGCCCCATGGTTTACTGTTAAAAAATTCAGGAAAGTGAATAAAATACTTATCATCTGTAGTTTTCATTGAATATATTTTTAATGTTCAAAAAATTATTTAATATTAAAAAATAATATCTTTTACAATATTGTTTGTCAAGCTAATTATTATATATGTAAGGGAGGAATAGAATTTAAGTACTTTATTTTACTAGTAAAGATAAAAAGTCAGAATATATTCCATAGGCTAAGGCTAGGGCAGAGAGTAAAAATATAGCAATATAGTTCCATTTGGCTAGACTAGTTTTAAGTCCTTTGAGTATATAAACTAAAGCTTGTCTTTCTTTATCTTTTAATTCTTCTTTATTAGCTATTTTTTCAGCTAAGCGCATACTCTCAATTAAATGATCCCTTCTATTTTCTACTTTGTAGCGGTGTATAAAATACCAAACAAAGCCAATAGTGCCTATATACCAAGCTATTTCCACGGCCACAGGGCTGTAGTAGTTTAAAACAATGATTATTCTGTAAGCAATAGTAGCAATTATTCCTACAATAAATAACCATATTCGATATAATTTATGATTTAACTTAGGCATAATATTATTTTTATTTTTTAATAGCGCCATGAGCAAGACTTTCATTAAAACCAGCTCCTGATATTTCTGTAAAATCTGCTTTACCTTTTAAAGATTCAATATTTTTAGCACCCACATAAGTCATACCTGAGGCTAGTCCTCCTAAAAATTTATTAACTATTTTAGAGACTGGACCAGCATAAGGAGTTAAGGTCATTTCTCCCTCTACATGAACGTCTTGGCTAATTTTTTGACCGTCTAGTTTAAGTTTTTTAATAGTAGCCAAGTAGCTAGCCATACCACGGTGTTCTTTATATTTCTGCTTATTTTTTATAATCATTTCACCTGGAGCTTCGTCTGTACCAGCAAAAATAGTTCCCATCATGACTGTGTTTGCCCCAGCTCCAATAGCTTTAACTACGTCACCAGGATTTTTAATGCCCCCATCAGCACAAATAGGCACTCTGCCTTGAGAAGCCTCATAGGCGTCCATTATGGCAGTAATTTGAGCTACTCCAGCTCCTGTCATAATTCTAGTGGTGCACATAGCTCCTGGACCCACTCCTATTTTTATAGCATCAGCTTTTTTGCTAATAAAATACTCAGCTGCATCTTTAGTAGCAATATTTCCCACCATAATATCAGTTTTAGGAAAAGTATTTTTTAAATAGTCTAAAGTTTTACCTGTTCTTTTAGAATGACCATGAGCCACATCTAAAACCAAGATATCAACGCCTGCCTTTATTAAAGCTTCAGCCCTGTCTTTAAAGTCTTTAACTCCAATAGCAGCACCTGCTAAAAGTTTAGCTTTTTTGACTTTAGCCACTTCTTTTGCCTCTTCGTTTATAGTTAAAAATCGGTGTATTATTCCCAAGCCTCCCAGTCTGCCAACGGCAATAGCCATTTTACTCTCACAAACTGTATCCATATTAGCTACCACCAAAGGAATATCAAGGTAATGATTTTTAGTAACTTTAGTTTTAAAACTAACTTCTCGCCTGGAAGCAATTTTATTATATTTAGGAACTATTAATACATCGTTATAGGAATAGCCCTTACCAATAATTCTAGCCATGTGTTTATTATTATTTATTATTATTTATGTTAAAATGGTTTTAGCACCTTTTTCATTATAACGCTTTTGCTAAGAATATAAAAGTCAAATTTAATTTAAGTATATATTTAACTTAAAGTATATAGTTTAAGGTATGTATTTAAAGCTAAGAAATTAAAGAATAAAAACAATTAATTAAAAAAAATAAATTTTAAAATTTTTTACATGAACAGAGAATTAAACATAAAAGGGAAGAAATATAACTATAAACTGGTAAGAAGATCTAATTGTCGGTCTTTACGTTTAAGAGTGTATCAAAGCGGTGAAATAAGTGTTAGCGCCCCAATTTGGGGTTTGAGTTTAAAGCGTATAGAAAAATTTGTAAGTTCAGCTATTTTAAATATAGATCCTAAAGTTTTAGCTAGACAAAAAAAATTACCAGAACAAAGACAAAACTATTTACAGCTTAAAGAAAAAGCCAGGAAGCTAATTTTATCTCGTTTAGAAATATATAGTCAAAAATTAGGTTTAGAATACAGACAGGTTAGTATTAGAAATCAAAAAACACGTTGGGGGAGTTGTTCCAAGGAGGGTAATTTAAATTTTAATTACCGACTATATAATTTACCGCCACGTCTTTTAGACTATGTAATTGTTCATGAGCTTTGTCATTTAAAGGAGTTTAATCATTCAAAAAAGTTTTGGCAATTAGTAGCTAGTATTTTTTCTGATTACAAACAACTAAAAAAAGATTTAAAAGAAAAATATAATTTATCTTAAAATTTATGGGTAAAATTATTAAGGTAAATGATAAAATGCAAACAGGCTATAGTTATGAGCTTAGTGATCCTATTGGCAGAAACTTTAATCCTGAGTTTAAGCCTGATCTTAGTCCTAAAGATATGTTAGAGTTAGGTGTTTTTGGCGGTAAATACATGACTGATTGCCAAAAAGAATTTCCGGCTTCTTGGTTTAAGAAAGCTAAATTAAGTCCTAAAGAAAGTAATCCTAAATTAAATTATTTTAAAGTTTCAGCCAGTCAAAGTTTAAAAGTTTGGCAGGATAAAGGTTGGATATACAAAAATGATCCCAGGGGTTGGTTTCAGTGGTATTGTCGTTATTATTTAGGTAGAAGACTGGAGGGGGAAGATAAAAGGCAAATAAAGCGATGGAAAGCTATTAAAAGACATAAAATGGCAGTGATAAAAAACTGTAATTATAGGGACTTAAATTGTCGAAAAAAACAAAGACAAGCCCTTTTACATTGGGCTTATGATAGCAGGAAGTTTTAGTTTTCACAATTAAGGTGAATAAATATTAAAATGAAAATTGTCTAATATTAAACAATTTTTTTGATTATTTATACATTTTGTTTGACAAAAGTATAAAAATATGCTATAATATACTTAGATAAGATAAAGAAGCATCTAGTCTCCCAAATTTGCCGGGAAGTGCAAATAAAAGATCTTTACAACAAAAAAATTTTAAATAATGGAAACAAAAAAAGAATTTACAGGAAGCGCTTTAACAATTAAAGCTCTAACAGCTGATGTTAACATTAACACTCATGACAGCCAGAAAATTTTAATTTCGGCAAAAGGCCCCAAAGCGGTTATCGAAAATCTTGATATTTTTGAAAAAAATGGAAGAATTTTTATCCAATCAAAAAATCAAAATACTGAAAATTCAGTAACTTTGTTTGGTAATGAAAATTGTGTAATCGTTTCAGAGGGGAACGGCAACGTTATTATGAGTGGAAATTCCGGTGGAAATGTTGTAATCGTTGGGAGTGGAAGCTCTATTTCAGTTACATCAGGTAATAAAGCATTGTCTTTGGAAATATTAATTCCAAAAACAATAAATTTAAGTATCAAAAATGTACGCGGAAAAGTGTCCGTTGCTGAGATTGAAGGTAAGTTAAATGCCATGACTTCAGGGTCCAGTGAGATTGTAGTGTCTGCTTTTACAGGAGATGCTAACCTCCAGGCTTCAGGGTCAAGCGATATAAAGATTAAGGCGGGAAAAATAAATGAGCTCGATGCTCAAAGCAGTGGAAGCGCTGATATTCACATCAAAGCTGTTGCAGAAACAGCAAAACTCAAAGCCTCTGGAAACTCTGATATTAGAATTATTGATGTACTTGGCCGGTTACGTGAGAAGACGTCAGGCAGTGCAGATATCACTGTTATTAATGACTAGTAATACCAAATAAAATTTAACGGTAATCTAAAAGATTGCCGTTTTTTTTACTTTAAAAATTTGAATTCAGGTTTAAAGTTTTAATTAACTTTATTAACAGAAGAAGCCTCTAATTTTAATTGTAATAGCAAGTTATTAAGTTCTAAATTGTTAGGATAAATTTTGTTTAAAGTTTCTAAGCTGTTTATGGCGCTTTTATAATCTTTAAAGTGTAAAAATATTTTCCAGGCAATAGAGTTGTAAGTAGATTGGTTGGTATTTTCTTGGAGTTTTTCTAAAAGAGATAAAGTTTCTTTTTTTTGATCATTTTTTAAATATATAGAGAAAAGATTTTGATAAGGTAAAACAAAGGCAGGGCTTATTTCTATGGCTTTAAAATATTCTTTTTTAGCCTCATTTATTTTATTTAACGCCACCAGACTATTGCCTAAATTGTAATGAACTTGAGGGTAAGTATCAGAGATGGCAATCGCTCTTTGATACTCCTTTATTGCTTCTTCGTGTCTATTTTTTTCAGCATAAGCCATACCTAAATTATTTCTTTGAATAAAACTTTCTGGAGTATAGTTTAGATTTTTTTCGTAAAAAGTTATAGGGTTTTTCCAGTCTTTGTTTCTATTTATAGTTAAATAACTTAAGTAAATAGAAAATATAATAATTACAGCTATTAAAATATAGTGTATAATTTTTTTATACGCTTCTTTTTTTACTTTTTTTAATAATAAAATTGTTAAAGCTGTGAGTGCTAAGAAAAAACCCAGCATAGGTAGATATAGCCAATGCTCATACATGGGTCTATTTATTTTAATTATATTAGTTCTTGGTAGTAAAATTATAAAAAACCACAGAAAACCAAAAGCGACTAAAGATCCTAGTTTAGTTGAGTTTTTCCAGACTTTTAAACTAACAAAGATTATTAAGGCCATTAAAGTTAAAAATATTAATACTGGCCAGGAAAAAAGAGAGGTGACTGGGTCTACTTCATAAGCCATGTGTAAATTAAAAGGTGCAAATAAAAGGGAAAAATATTTATTTATCACCCAGGTAAAAGTAAGAAGTCTCACCCCTAAACTAGAGCTATAAGAATCTAAATATTCAGGGCCAGCCAGTATGTCATTAAAATTTAAAATAGTGATACGTAGAATAAAATAAATTATAGAAATTAGAAAAAAGGGGGTTAGATATTTTAAGCTTTGTTTCCAATTCTTTTTAGAAAAAAATATAAAGAGTTCAATTAAGGCTACTAAAAGTGGTAAAAGTATTACTTGCTCCTTGGTCATAAGACCTAAGAGAAAAGCTAATAAGGAAAAAAGTAGATATTTAATAGATTTTTTTTCTCGCAAACAGAGATAAAGAATTAAAGTACTTAAAGAAAATACTGTAGATAAAGGATCAGCTCTACCAGCTACATAAGTTATAGCCTCAGTTTGTAAAGGGTGTATAAGAAAAAACAAAGAGGGTAAAAAGGACAGAATAAAGCTCTTTTTAGTTAACTTGTAGAGCAGTAAAAAAGCTAGGCAGGCCGAGATAATATGTAATACAGTGTTATGCACATGAAAGCCTGCAGGATTTAAATTGAATAATTGATAGTCAAAAGCAAAGCTAATTAGTAAAACCGGTCGCCAATAATTAGTAGTTTGTCCAGTACCAGCAATTAAATTTTCTGAAAAATAATTAGGTAAATATTTAAAACTTTTAATATAACTATTGTTTACAATTGAGTCATCATCATCCCAGAAAAATTCATTATTAAAAGAATTAGCATATACGCCTAGTCCTATTATTAAAAAACTAAGAAAAACTAAGGCAGTGATTTGGAATTTGTTTAATTTATGCATATAATGAAAATAGTTAAACTATTTTTATTATAAAGCCAAAAGTAATTTTATGAAAGACTTAATTGCAGTTAATAAACCTAAAGGACCTAGCTCTAATCAGTTCTTGTCTCAGCTAAGGCGACTATTAAATACTAAAAAAATTGGTCATGCTGGCACCTTAGATCCTTTAGCTTCAGGGGTTTTAGTTGTAGGCATAGGCAGGGAAGCCACCAAGCAATTACCTTTGGCTGTAGGAGGTGAAAAAGAATATTTAGCGGAAATAGTTTTAGGGAAAAATAGCACCACTGATGATGAAGAAGGAGAAAAAACTGTAATTACAGAAACTAATAATTTAAACATAGATAAGGAAAAAATAGCTGAGGTGTTATTAGACTTTCAAGGTGTTATTTGGCAACAGCCACCAATTTTTAGTGCTTTAAAAATTAAAGGCACCCCAGCCTATAAGTTAGCTAGAAGGGGGGAAATAGAAAGTTTGCCTAAAAGGCAAGTGGAGATAAAAACTATAGAAATTATAGATTTTACTTGGCCAAAATTGGAAATAAAAGTAGTTTGCTTAAAAGGGGTTTATATTAGATCTTTAGCTAGAGATATAGGGGAAAAATTAAATTGTGGTGCTTATTTAGGTAATTTAATAAGAACTAGAGTGGGTCAATTTAAATTAGAAGATAGTTTAAGCCTAGAGCAAGTACAAGCTAAGTATTTACAAGACAAGAAGAAAAAAAGTAATAATTAAATTTAATAAATAGCTAATAATTAACTCTAAACAGATGAAAAATAAAATTAATTTAACTATAGTTTTGGGCACCGCTAGAGAAGACAGAGAATCTTTAAAGGTAGCTAATTTTATCTATAGCTTAGCTCAGAAAAGACCAGAGTTTAGCGTTACTTTTTTTGATATTAAAGAGGCTTTCTTAGGTAGAACGGTTCCGCCTTGGGAAGAAAATAAAGAAACTAGTGTTTGGAGAGCATTAGTTAAAAATTCATCAGCTTTTATAATTGTTAGCCCAGAATATAATCATAGTTTTCCCGGAGAATTAAAAATGCTTTTAGACCAAGAACTTGAAGCTTATAATAACAAGATGGTGCTTTTAGCTGGAGTTTCTGGTGGTAAATTTGGTGGTGCTAGAGTTATTGAATCTCTTTTACCTGTTTTAAATACATTGGGACTTAAAAATATTAATCCTTCTCTGTATTTTAGTGAAGTAGAAAAATTATTTAAAAAAAGAGAAGAGCAATTACTCTCTCTTTATGAAAATAAAATCAATAAAGGTTTTGATAAGATTATAGAAAATATTTAAGCTGCTCCATTGTATTTTTGGTCAAATTTTTCTTTATCTTGGAAAATTAATTTGATTACATCAAAAATAGTTAAAATAGCCGGGACAAAGGTCCAGGAGAAAAGTAAATATAAGACTCCGCTTTTTATTTTTCCTAAATAAAATTTATGAATTCCAAAAAAGCCAAGTAAAATCGCTAAAATTAAAGCTAGATAAAGATTTTTTCTTTTTGCCATATAAATGTTTAATTATATAAATATATTATACAATAAAGATAGTAATTTTAAAATATATAATATAATAATTACTATTTTTTAAATCAGATCTTTTTTTAAAGATATTTACAAAATCCATTTTTTATTATACATTATTGCATTAACTAAAATTAATTTTTTTATTAACCAAAAAGATCTTTACAAATGAAAAAAAGTGAAACATTATTAACAAAACTAACAGACGCTCAATTAGTGGAAATGTACATTAATGGCAATAACCAAGCTTTTGCTGAAATTTGCAGCAAGTATCGAGGTAGTGTTTTTGTTTTTTTGTTAAGTCTTAGTCAGGATGAGTATTTAGCTGATGATTTAACTCAAGACGTCTTTGTTAGGGCAATGGAAGTTTTAAAAAGTAGTTATAAAGAAGAAGGCTCTTTATTGCCTTGGTTAAAGCGTATAGCCCGCAACATGTTCATTGATTATTTTCGTCAAAAATCAAAAAGGAATAATTCAAACTCTCTGCTTGGGGAAGAAGTTTGGGATTTAGCTGATTCTGAGCCGAATAAGGAGCGTGAAATTATAACCTTGGAAACAGAAAAAGAAATTCAGGCTTTAATTACAAGTTTGCCTATTGAGCAACAAAAAGTAGTTATTGCTCGAATGTATAAAAGAATCATGTTTAAAGATATAGCTGAAATGGAAAGCATTCCTATAAATACAGCTTTAGGACGTTTTCGTTATGGTTTAAGGAATATGAGAAAAGTTTATTTCAAAGAAAATTAAGGCTTTTCCTCATTGTTAATCCCCGATAATAAATTGGGGATTTTTTATTACCATTGACACAATATAATATATGTGATATAGTAATATGATTTTGTACATTAAAATAACTTAAAAAAGGAGGAAAAAATGAATACTATTAAATTTTCTGAAGCTATGATAGCAGCCACTGAGGAGATAGCAAGAGAGACTTGGCCAGGCGCCATATTTCTTAGAAGTTGTTATAAAAAACTAGCTGAAGTATCTGTGATGACAACTATTCCGACATTGGAGTCACCAGCTATGGAATATTGCCCTAAAAAGGTAATATTAGTGCCTGCAGAAGACGGGGCGACTGCCATGGAGGTGGGAGCACATTTCCGAAAATTGATTCGGGTTGAAGGTGTAAATATCATTCAAAATTTCTTTGTCCCTAGTTATATGTTGGGCACAAAAAGAGTTTGTATGACAGCCAATGTAAAGCGTAGGAGCAATAACGGCTCTTGTAGTTTTGTTGTTGATTACCACCTGAACAATGCAAGTTCTCCGCGATATGAAATGAAAATAGGAACTCCTAAAACAGATTGGGGCGACAAGAAATGGGAGATAAAAAATGGCAAATTTATTGCTATTAAAAAATGGGAAAAGAAAGAGTGGCCGCAATTATTGCAAGCCGTTTAATATTTTAGAAGGACCAATGAATAAAATTCAGGGGTCCTTTTTTATTTTATTATTTTTGTCATTACTTTTTACTCTTTATCTCCACTTTCTTTTTTATCACTGTCTTCATCTTTTTTATGAGCTCTAACATTTACTTCATAGCTAGTGTTTTGTGATTCAAAAAAGTTAACTAACTCAAAAACATCAGTAGCTGTGCTCATCCATTTAGCTGGGTTAGAAGCTTTAAAATGTGGTTCAAAGCCTAATTCCTCTAGTCTTCTGTCAGTTACATATTTTACATATTGATTAACATATTCAGAGTTTAGCCCCAAGATTCCTTTAGGGAAGAGCTTTTTGTTATACTCTAATTCTAAGTTAACTCCTTGCAGTATAATGTCTTTTATTTCTTGAGAAAATTCTTCAGTAACTAATTCAGGGTTTTCTTCTAATATAGTTAGAATTAGGTTAATACCAAATTTTAAATGTAAACTTTCATCTCGTAGCACCCAATCAATCATAGAGCCGAAGTTTCTCAGTTTATTTCTTTGTCTAAAGCTCAGTGCTACCATAAAGCCACTATAGAACCAAATGCCTTCCATAACTATATTATAGGCAACTAAGTTTTTAACAAAAGTCTTTTTATTCTCGGTAGTATCTATATCTAGATTTTTATCAGTCATATTATTTAAGTATTTACTGATAAATTCTTCTTTAGCTTTAATACTAGGTTCTTCTAAGTGCATAGAAAATATTTTTTCTCTGTCTAAAGGAAAAGTTTCCAGCACATATTCGAAAGCTAAACAATGATTAGCTTCTTCCCACATTTGCTTAACTAAATACATATGAGCTTCAGGAGCTTTGATATAAGGGTAAATTCCTAAAGCTAAAGAGCGGTTAACTATTAGTTCGGCTGGGTTAAAGAAACTAATTAGAAAACTAACTGCATGTTTTTCTTCTTCAGTTAATTTTTTCCAATCATCTAAATCTTCTCCTAAGGCAATTTCATGAGGAAACCAAGTGTTGGCCACTGCTTGATTATATAAATCATAGGCCCATTTATATTTAATTGGCCGAAGATTCATGTCTTCGTTTAAAGGTTTTCCTAATATCATATAGTTATATAGTTAATTATTAATTTATATTAGTAAATATTTATTACTTTTTATATCATTTTATATTTATTTATTCTGGTGTTGTTTTTTTGTTTTTACTGACAACTATCACAATTTAATCGTTCTTGAGGATCTACTGGACAAGCATTGCCAGTTATGGAGTCTTCATTTATAACCTCCTGTTTATTTGTATTAGTTGTTTCTTTAGACTCCAGGGAAGGGATAACTTTTTTTAAAGCACCAAAGCCAACCTTACCCAAATCTGAAGTTTTATTAACCTTGACTGTACTTTGTTCAGCACTGTGTCTAGGCTTCATGTGCAGGTAATAGGTAGTTTTTAGTCCTTTTTCCCAAGCAGAGAAGTATATATCCATAATTTGGTCAGTATCTCGAGTGTCTAAGTACATATTTCTACTCAGAGCTTGATCTGTCCACTTTTGAGCTCTAGCAGCTATTTCTATAAAGGCCTGAGCTCCAACTTCAAAACTAGTTTTATATATCTCCTTTAATTTATCGCTAATACCTTCAATTGCTTGAATATCACCACGACTAGAGAGAATTTGCTCTTTAGTTTCTTCCCATGTTCCTTCTTCTTCTAAGGTTCTAACTAAATTAAAATTAATTTCTAAATATTTACCAGATAAAGTATTACGACTAAACATTTGCGCAAAACGTGGGTCTATACCTGGAGAAGTTCCAGCCACTAAGCCGATATTGGCGGTTGGAGCCACTGCCATTAAAGTGGCGTTTCTCATACCTTGTTTAACTTTTTTTATAAGTTTATCCCAATTAAGTTTCAGATAACTAGTATTTTTAGTACTTAATTTTTCATCCCTAGCTGTTTCCAGTTTTTCTATGGTGTCGATAGGTACATAACCTTTTGACCACATAGAACCTTTAAAAGTAGAATATGATCCTTTTTCCTTAGCTAGTTCAGCGCTAGTGGAAATTGCTTGAAAACTAATGTATTCAAAAATTTTATCAACCAGCTTAAAACTTTCAGCACTATTATAAGGAAGCTCTAGTTGTTCCAATAAATCACTAAGACCCATAACTCCTAAACCTATAGCTCGATTATGGCTGTCAAAGTTTTTAGCTTCTGGTATGGGTGGCTCATTTATATCTACTAAGTTATCTAATTGTCTAATAGCCAAACTAACACTATCTTTTAGTTTATCCCAGTCAATATCCTTACCCTTGCCTTTATGTTTAGCTAAGTTTATAGACAATAAATTACAAACAGAAACATTGTTCTTATCTTGAGGTAAGGTAATTTCAGTACATAAATTAGAACAATGAATTACTCCAGTGTTATTATTTAAAGCTCTTTCGTTTATAGGGTCTTTAAAAGTTATCCAAGGATGAGAGGTGGTCTGCAGTGAAACTATAATTGATCGCCATTGTTCTTTAGCTCTAATTCTTTGATATCTTTTAATTTTTCCAGCTTCAGCTTTTTCTACATATTTTTCATAGTGTTTACTAAATTCTTTGCCATAACTTTCAATTAGTTCAGGTGTATCTTGAGGATCAAATAAATACCAATATTCATTATTTTTTACCCTTTTCATGAATTCATCAGAGATATATACTGCAGTGTTAGCAGTCCTAGTTCTTCTGTAATCATCACCTGAGTTTTCTTTTAAGTCTAAAAATTCAGGAAAGTCTAGGTGCCAATTTTCCATATAAAAACAAAGCGCCCCCATTTTTTTACCAGCTCTAGAAATAGCTCTAATAGTGGAGTCAATAATATGAAGAAAGGGAATAGGTCCAGAAGAAAAAGTGTTACTGCTTTTTATAGGTGACCCAGAGGCTCTGAGCTTACTAACCGACAAGCCAATTCCTCCGGTGGCCTTGGAAAGCTTCATAACATCAGAAACAGTTTTGCCAATATGGGAAATATCATCTTCCATATCCATTAAATAGCAATTACTTAACCTAGGAGAAGAAGTGCCAGCACTAATATTAGTAGAGCCTCCAGGAATGTATTCTAAAGCTGACATTTTATTATAGAAGTCTATAACTACTTTATCTAAGTCTTTTTCGTTTAAAGCCATGCCCATAGCCACTCTCATCCAAAAGAATTGAGGAGTTTCTAAATATTTTTGATCTTTATTTCTTAATATATATCTTTTAAGCAGGGTAGAGAGGCCAGTATAATTTAACAGTTCGTCTCTTTCTAATTTTAAGCTATCAGCTAGTTTATCTAAATCATATTTAGCTAGCCTTTTATCTAATAGACCTGTCTTTAATTGAGCTTTAACATAATTTTTAAAGGCTTTTTTGTATAGCTTAGAAAAATTATCTTCATTATATTCTCCTAGTATTTGTTTATAGACTGTTTTTAAAAGTAATCTCTTGGCTACGATATCAAAGTCTATATTTTCTTTAATATTTTGTACAGCCGAACTTATAGTCGCCTCATCCATTTCTTGAGTGCTAATACCATCATATAGTTGTAGCTCAGTCTCAGTAGCAATTTGCATGACTTTAGAGGTCTCATCTTTTAAGCCTTTACAGGCCCTAGCAATTGATTGATTAATTCTGTCAGCGTTAAAAGCTTCTTTAGAGCCGTCGCGCTTAGTAATTTGTATGCTCATAGTTTAAAAATTAATTATATACATTATATTGTGTTCCTCTTTAATTTATTATACCATATATAGTATATTATGAAAACAGCAAGTTATCCACAATAAAAGATTTTAATATATAACTAAGGTCAGAGGAAAATATTAAATTTAAAAAAACAATTAAAAAAACATCCCGTGTCAAATGATCCAAAAATGTAACCATAACTTACTTCGTTAAACGATTTGAAAATGTAACTTTAGCGAGTGGTTTTAAGTTCATGGTTTTGTTAATTGTTATTTGATTTATTTGGTTTAGTTTTTTAAGTTTTT
>JAIPJA010000022.1 GCA_021734405.1 Minisyncoccota bacterium | reverse complement strand
CAATCTTTTTTCGGCCGGCTGGGCAGTCCGTCCGAAAAAAGATATTACCTTGCAACAAACTAAAATATTTTAATTAAAAGGAATAAATACACCATAGCAAAATAGAGTTTACAAAAGTTACGGGTAAGATTTGGGGTAAACAATTAATATGGCTAATGTAAGTTAAAAAAGTTTAGGTATTTGGGGTAATTTGAAAAAAATTTTATAAATATTTTAAAAAAATATAGTCATCGCAATGATAAAATTAAAATTGCCTTTTAGGTTAATAAATACTATAATTAATACAAAGAATATGAAACAACAATTAGGACAATTTTTTACCACTAACTCTGATTATATATTGCAGGGTCTTGAGAAATATATAAAAAATAAGGATGTTTATGATCCTTTTGCAGGTGGTGGTGATTTAATAAAATGGGCTAAGAAAAATGACTGTAAAAAAGTTATTGGTTTTGATTGTGATAAGAATTATGTTAATAACAAAACAATTTTGTTAAATGATTCAATTAATAACCCTAAAAAATATAAATTTATTTGTACAAATCCTCCATATTTACATAAAAATAAGGCTGACAAACAAACTAAAGAACAATTTTTTTCTAAAGAAAAAGTAATTTTTGAAGATTTATATCAGGTTTCCATATCTTCAATCATGGGCTGTGAAGAAGGAATTATTATTATTCCATTAAATTTTCTTTGTGCGGAAAATTCCAAAAAAATAAGAAACATTTTTTTTGAAGAATTTGAAATAGTTAAATTAAATATTTTTTCTGAAAAAGTATTTGATGATACAACTTATAATGTAGTAGCTTTTTATTTTAAAAAGAAAAAAGAAAAAAAAGATTTAAATAAGATAGAGGCAATAATTTATCCAGAAAATAAAAAAATATCCTTTAACATTGAAAAAAAACATAATTGGCGATTCGGAGGAGAATTTATTAATAGAATAAAAAATACTAAAAATAATTTAGGTATTTTTAGATTAACTGAAGATTATTTAAAATCTGGAGAATTTGAAATAGAGATGGCTTTACAAGACATAAAAGATAAAAGATATTTTAAGATTTCTAAAGACTTTAAAAAATCATTAGAAAATAATATACTTTTTTTACGGGCGATTGACAGTAAGAATGGTAAAAAGATTCAATTGGAAGATATTAGGAAATATGATATTAAAGGGCTTGTTGGAAAAAATACTTCTAGAAATTTAGCACATTTAATTTTTAAAAAAGAAATTTCCATAAAAGAGCAAGAAAAATTAATGCAAAAATTTAATGAAGAATTGAATAAAAACAGACAACAATATTTTTCTTTCTTTTTAACAAATTTTCGTGATAACAACAGAAAAAGAATATCATTTGATTTTGCCTATAAATTATTAAATCACATATATTATGAAGAACACGCCAAACAATCAAGTTTGTTTTAAAATATCACAAGAAAACCCAGAGCCAGCTTTGGATAATTTTTATATTTTTGATGAACGACACCCACACATAAAAGATTATTTGAAAAACACTAAAGAAATAAAAAAACTTTTAACTACTATTCAAACTTTAATTGAGAAAAAAGAACAAACTAAAATTGTAGATAAATATTTTCAAGAATTAGCTGATACATTAAGCCAATACTCTAATTGCTCCGAATTTTCTTGTTTTATAAATGCTTGTGATAATACTTTAGATTATGTAAAAGCAGATGTTGGTTTATTAAAACAAATAGCTAAAAAATATTTTAAAAAGAGAATATTAAATGAAACCGTACCAGAAGAATGGATACAGGCTATATTAGATTCTAATTCTGGCAGAAAAAAAGGTGCGTGTGGCGAAAACAAATTAATAGCTATTTTAGAAAAGAAAGGTTTTGAAAAGATTAATACTTGGGAAGAATTTAATAAAAACAAAAAATGTGTTGTTAGATTTTCTAAATCTTTTGATCTTAAACATGTAAGAAAAAATTTAGACATAAAAATAAAAACTAAAAAACAAAATAAAAAGTTAGATTTATTAATAAAGGACAGTAATAAGTTGTTTTTATTAGAAGCAAAACATTTAAATACTGGTGGAGGAGGGCAAGATAAGCAAATTTCAGAACTAATAGAACTATTAAGTTTAAAAGAAACTAAAAAAGATATTTATTATATATCATTTTTAGACGGAAACTATTCTAATATCCTTTTAGGGAATAATGGGAACGGAGATAAAATTAAACAACAAAGAAAAGAAATAATTAAATATATAAAAAAGAATCCTAATAATTTTTGGGTTAACACAAAAGGATTTGAAAATATATTCTAATAATCATATGGAGGATATCTTAAAGAAATTAAAAAATTAAATTAAACATATGGTTGAAAATGAAAAATTAAAATTTTTAGAGGAAAATATTGAAAAAATAGCCCTAGATAAAGATCGTTTTGGGCCTTTGATTTTTACTTCTGCAAACACATATCTAACAAGACTTCAACAATTTTTTAAAGAGCTTGCTGATTTAAACTACCAAGATTATTTAACGGAAAATGAAACAACCCAGATTGATCAAAAACTTAAAAGACTTTCTCTGCTTATAGAACAATTAAGAGCATTCGATCTAAAACAAGAAAATAATTTCACAACTACCCATGATAATTATGAAAATGAGGTCAAAAATTTTTATCAAGATGTGATGAACACTTTAAGGGGAAGCCTTATTTATTTAAGACAAGAGGTTGGGTTAAAAAATAAAGATGAAAAAGAATTACAGGAACAACAGAAAAAAGCTGTTCAAGCAGAAAAGAAATTTAATGAATTGTCAGAAAAATTGTCAACTCAAATTGAAAAATTAGATAAACAAAAAATTGAAATAGAGCAAGGTAAAGGCGAAGTAGCTACAAAAATATTAGCAAAACATTTTGCGAAACAAGCAAATGATTATACAGAAAAAGCAGAAGGTAAGCCAATAAGCAAGAATGTCGGTTTTTGGAAGTTTAAAAAACTAAAAAATAAGAATAAAGGAGGCTGGCTTAAAAGTAGGGCTATATTTTATTATGTTTTAATGGTTGTTATAACAATAAATTTTATTTTATATTTTGCTGTTTTTTGGTTAAATAAGATTGGTAAAATTGAAATGGAAACTAGCGATATATTCACTCCGGAATATGGAATTATGAAGTTAGCGTTGGTGGCGCTATTGTATTATGGGGTTTATTTTAGTTCAAAAAATTATTTTATTTATTCTGATTTAGCTGATATAAATAAACAAAGGAAAAATGTTGCCCAGACTTTAGAAGACTTCTTGGAATCTAATCCAGAAGATAAAGAGACTTTATCTGTGATGATGCAGGAAGGAGTTCAAGCAATGTTCAGACATATACCAGGTGGACATTTAAAGCAAGACGATAAGAATGAGAAAGGACTTGTTAACGTCACTAATAAATTTCCTTTTAGCAAAGAATAAAAATGAGAAAAGAAAGTAATTATTCACAAAATTGCAATTAATAATGCTTTACCCCCACCACTGTATTGCCCCGCTAAAAGCGTTGACCATATGTTGCCCAGATGGTGATAAAAGTAGATATATTGAGTAGTTTTAGATAATTACAGATTAAACAATAATTACCTAACAATAGACAATAATTCGTATATACGGGCTTATTGTCTTTTTTGTTTCTCTGTTTCGATTCCCGTTACCCGCTCAAAAACACAAAAACAACTTCTTTGGAGGTTGTTTTTGTTATGTAAGAATGAAAAGCTGGGATATCATTTGCTTGGGCTAAGTAAATAACTTGCAATTATTTATATAATAATACAATATAATTAACATAAATGTTAACTATACTACATCTATGAATTTAGAACAATTAGAACAATATAAGAGAAATTTAAAAATTTCTATTGATAAAATTATTCGTGAAGAAATCGAAATGATTTTTTTAAGTGAATTAACTCAAAATGATCTGAGCTCTAAAGTTGCCTTCTATGGAGGAACGGCGCTTCGTTTAGTCTATAACTCTCCTAGATTTTCAGAAGATATAGATCTAATTGAAATAAAAAGAGTCAGTTTTACTGAATTTAAGAAATTTATTGAGGATTTAAGTGAACAACAAGGCTGGAAGTTAAGTGACATAAAAGACAAAAAACAAACAATTTTTGCTTTATTTAAAATAAATGATGAAAAGTTGAAACACCCTTTTTCTTTAAAGATAGAGATACATAAACCAGCTAAAAAGCTTAAATTAGACATTAATTTAAACTTAATTAAAAGTCCTGTGAGTATTTTAAGTCCCTTGCTCTTAGTCCCAACCCTTGAAAATTTAAAAACATTAAAAGAAGTTGATATTGTTCAAAGAAAAAAAGCTAGAGATATTTTTGATCTTTGGTATATATCACAATCTCTTCGTGTTAATTTTAGCTTACCTCCAGCAACTCCAAATTTTAAAGAAAGAGCCTTTAAAAATGAATTGCAAGTTTTTCTTCCACATAAATATTATCCAATAATTAAACAATTATATGAGCAAGTTGTTGAAAGAAATAAATAATATTCCTAAAGCATATTTTTCCCTAAAAGATTTATCTAAAATTAGTAATTTAGAAAAACCTAGCCTTAAAGTCGCTATAAGTCGAGCTGTAAAAGCTGGAGAAATTATTAAACTTGTTAATGGTTTATATACTAAAAATATTAACAATATTTCTTGGGAGAATTTAGCTGTTAATATTTATAGTCCTAGTTATGTGTCTTTTGAATCAGCTCTTAATTATTACAATATTCTTAGTCAGCAAACAGTTAGTCTTACCTTAGCAACGAATAAAAGAAAAAAAGATATTAATATTCATAATTATTCCATTGTTTATAGACATATTAAAAGCGATCTTTTTTGGGGATACATAAGAAAAGATGATTATTTGATAGCAGAACCAGAAAAAGCTTTTTTAGATTTAGCCTATCTATCTTTAAATGGATATGGACATTTTGATCCAAAAGAGATGGATTTGAACTTATTAAACAAAGAAAAAGTAAAAAGATATTTAAAAAACTTTAATAACAAAAAATTAGCTAAGTTAATTAATTCAACTCTGTTTTGATAGATTAAGCTACTTCTCCCAACAATTTAATTTTAAAATAAGTTTGGCTACCATCTATGCAGGAGTTCGTAACAGGAAAAGCAGTCCCAAAAGGATTTGTTTTTTAGGGAAAGATTAATTAAAATTAAGCTTTAGCCTTTTATTAGTCAAAAAATTAATATCATTATATAATATAAGAGTGTTTTTATAATAATTTTATTTTATGATTGCTGATAATATTTTAAAAGCTATTAAAAATCAAGACCTCAAAACACTAAATAAGCTTAAAAAACAAATAGTCAATAAGTGGTTTACAGGCACAAATAAGGAGGCAACTGTGCTTACTAAAGAGCTTATAATTGAATTTGAAAAGCATGATAATATAAATTTGAAGATAGCCATTAATTCTTTTTTAAATTGGTTACCGCTTTTTAGTATTGGGCGAAACTTAAAAACAGAACTTGAAATTTTTATTCTAACTAATATTTTACATTCTAATGGTCAGATAAGACAACAAACAGTTAAAATAGGTAGGAGCTTTATATATAGCTTTACTTTTGCTGAAAAAGAAAAACACACAGTATATATAATAAGTTTTGTTAAAAAGATAATAACTTTAATTTACAAGTATGAAGTAAAAAATAAAGAAGAGATAGAAAGAGAAAAACCCTGCCAATATAAAAGTTTGATGTTTTTGTTAGAGGAAATTACTTCAGATTATTTTTTAGAGAACTTTGTAAAATCTGAACCATTAAAAAAGCAAATATTAGGACTTTTAGATAATTTTTATGATGAGTATTTTTATGATGACTTTACTCCTTCTTTTGATAGCTCAAGCCCAGAAAAAAAGGAAGATATTTATTATGATGCTATGGAAATGCTAAATTTTGGAGACTGGCAAAGGGCACGGAGGCTTTTAGAGGAGGGCTTAAAGGAATATAGTGATTACATTGAGTTGTATGTAGGTTTAGCTTCAGTGTTTAGGTTTATAAACGATGATAAAAATTTGGAAGAAATAGTTGAGACTGGTTTTAAAAAATTAAAGGAGAGGTTTCCTGAGTGGCCTAAAGAAATGTTTTGGGGGTATCTAAGTAATCGGCAGTTTCTTAGAATGATAGACTTTAAGGCGCTGGTTTGTTTTAAGAAAGGCGATAAAAAGCAGGCTGAAGAGTTATATGGGTTGTTATTAAAATTAAATCCTGGAGATAATCAAGGCGCTAGATACTATTTAGCGGGATTATATGAAAATATTTCTCCTGAAGAGGTTGATAACATGTCTGACTTGGCTAACAAAAAACAAAATTGGGAATATTTAGAAAATTTAGTTTATAGACAAAATAAGAAATATGGATTTTTGCCAAACTTAGAAAATGAAGATGAAGAGGAGATAAGTGAAGATGAAGAAGATCCGGAGGAAGACATTAAACAAGCTTCAGCGTCAGGTTTTCGCTGGAATCTTTCCTAATTATTAAAAAATTTTTCATTTTAAAACTCACCTTTAATTTTAGATAACTATAATTATTAACATAGTACTTATAACCCGCATTGTATGATTGATTTAAAAAAACTACAAAAACAAGTCTATAATCACAAGGCAAAAAGAGGCTTTAATGTTAAAGACGTCTCTATGGAATTTTGTTTACTTAGCGAAGAACTTTCTGAGGCCTATAGAGCTTACTACCAAAAAGAAGATAATCTAGGCGAAGAATTAGCAGATGTATTTATTTACTTATTAGGTTTAGCGGAAATTCTTAAAGTAGATTTAGAAAAAGAGTTTGTAAAGAAAATGGAAAAGAACAAAAACAGGGTTTACAAAAAAAATAAAAAAGGTGTTTTAGTAAAGCAAAACTTAAAATCTTAAATTATTACTGCTAGCTTGACTTGAGCGCAGAAACCTATATAATTAAAGCAAAGGATAAAAAAATATCTAACGATTTTAACCTATGAGAATTAAGTGGCGTAAAGCCAAACCTAAAGAACAGAAACCTTATTTTATATCAAATCAGCATATCAGAGCTGAAAAAGTTTTTTTAATTGATGAAAACGGTGAAAATGTGGGCGTAACTGATAGAGATAAAGCCCTAGCTTTAGCTGAAGAAATGGATTTAGATTTAGTTTTAGTTAATCCTAAAGCTGAACCTCCAGTGGCTAAAATCGTGGACTTAGGACAGATGAAATATGAGCAAGAAAAAAAAGCTCATAAACAAAGAATGCAACAAAAAAAAGTAGAAGTTAAAGCTATTAGATTATCTGTTAGAATTAGTTCTCATGATTTTGATTTTCGCTTGCGTCAAGCAGAAAAGTTTTTAAGCCAGGGTAATAAGTTGAAAATTGAGCTTAATTTAAAAGGTCGTGAAAGACAGCATCCAGCTCAAGCCAGAGAAGTAGTAAGTAATTTTGTAGAAAAAATCAAAGAAAACCAAGATTTAAATTTAATTATAGAACAGCCCTTGACAAAACAAGGGGGAAGGTTTACTATATTACTAGCCAATAAAAATTAATATTTTTGGTTAAATCAGGTTTCAGCCTGTTTTTTATTCTAAAACAATTAATATGCCGAAGATAAAGACACATAAAGCTACTGCTAAAAGATTCAGATCTACTGGCACAGGCAAATTAAAGCAAAGACGAGGTGGTCAAGATCACTTTAATTCTAAAGAATCTGGAAACACTACTCGTAGAAAAAGGCTTGATAAAGCAGTGCCAAAAGATTTGCAAAAAACTATAAAACAATTAACACCATATTCTTAGATTTTAAGAATACTGTTTAGTATATAAAATTATGCCAAGAGTCAAAAGAGGAACCATTCATAATAAAAGAAGAAAAAAACTTTTAAAAGCAGTCAAAGGCTATAAATGGGGTCGAAAGAACCTTATTCGTTTAGCTACTACAGCTAGAATTAAGGCAGGCGCTCATGCTTTTGCTGATAGAAGAAAGAAGAAAAACAATATGAGAGCTTTATGGCAGATAAAGATTAGTGCTTTTGCTAAGGAAAATGACATGTCTTACTCTAAGCTCATGGGTCTTTTTACTAAAAAGAAGATTGAGCTGGATAGAAAAATATTAGCTGATTTAGCTGAAAATAATAAAGAAATTTTACAAGGTGTATTAAATGAAGCTAAGAAATAATAATGTTTATGTTTTATTTTAAAATAGCACAGATTATTTTAGCCTTTCTTCTAATTATTGTTATTCTCCTACAAAGCCGAGGCTCAGGTTTGGGTAGTGCTTTTGGAGGCTCTAACACAGTTTTCTTAACCAAGAGAGGTTTGGAAAAAAAGCTATATAACGCTACTATAATACTTTCAATCCTGTTTTTTGCCGTTTCTTTGGCAGTTATTATTTTTTAATTAGCGTGGATCAAGAAAATCAAACACAATCAGAGAGGCTTGATAAAGCTAAAGCTCCTTTAGCTAGTTTTTTGTTGAAAACAAAGATTAAGCTTAAAAGGATTGTGAAAAAGGCAACTAAGCCTTTAAATCCGGATCATGATAATTTAAATAAGAAGTTAGTTTATCGTCTTTCTCGTTCTAAAATACCTAACAGAAGTCAGTTAAAATATTTTAAAAAAGTTTTAACCCCTAAGGAGAATAAAGCTATTAATATCCTTTTAATTTTTATTTTAATTAATATAGTTATTTTTTTAGGAATTTCCTATTATAAAGGAGTAGACACTGTGCCAGCTTTTGGCGGTCAGTATCAGGAAGGTTTAGTTGGTCTTCCTCGCTATATTAATCCTTTATATTCTTTTTCTGATGTAGATAGCGATATCACCTCTTTAGTCTTTTCTTCTTTATTTAAGTTTAATGGCAAGGGGGACTTGGCTTTAGACTTGGTTAAAAATTATTCAGTTAGTGGAGATGGTAAAATCTATAATATTGAAATAAGAGATGATGTAAAATGGCATGATGGAGAAAAATTAACCGCTGATGATGTAGTTTTTACTTTTCAAGCAATTTTAAATCCTGATTTTCGTTCTCCCTGGTTAGCAGTTTTTCAAGGCGTAGAGGTTGAAAAAACAGATGATTATAATTTAAGGATTAGTTTGAGTGAAGCTTATGCTGGCTTTACTGAGCTTTTAAGTTTTGGTATTTTACCTCAACATTTGTGGCAAAATATTAATCCAGCCACAGCTAATTTAGCTGAGCTTAATTTAAAGCCAATTGGCTCAGGTGTTTATGAATTTAAATCATTGTTTAAAAATAAGGTCGGGGAAATCAAGTCATATAATTTAGAAGCTAATGAAGATTATTATGAAAAAACCCCTTATATAAAAGATCTAGTTTTTAAATTTTATCCTGATTTTAACTCTTTAATCTCTGCTCTAAATAGTGATGAGGTTGATGGTATTAGTTATTTAGCTCCAGGCTTTGAAGATGATATAGTAGCCATTAATTCATTAAATTTGCACCAACTGCTTTTAAGTCAGGTCAATGCTTTATTCTTTAATCAATCAGAAAATGAAGCTTTAGAGAGTCTAGAGCTTAGACAAGCTTTAGCTCTAGGGCTTAATAAGGAGATGTTAGTAGAAGAAGTCTTAAAAGACAAGGCTCAAAGAGCCAAAGGACCTATTTATAAAAGTAGTTTTGCCTATAAGGAAGATTTAAACCCTTACAGTTATAATCAAGAAGAAGCAAAAAAACTTTTAGAAAGTGCTAATTGGAAACTGCAAAAAATAACTCAGGAAGATATAGAGAAAATGCAAGCTATAGAAAATAACAATAATCAAGAAGAAGCTTCTGAGGATGCTAGTGAGGAAACAGAGAATGATACTAGCAATGAGGAAAGCTTGTCTGTGGCTGGCTGGAGTCAGATTAAAGGGCTTTCTGCTAGCGCAGGCTTAGAAATAGCTGGAAAATGGAGATATAAAGAAGGGGATGAAAAAAGACAGTATTTAGTGGTTACTCTAACTGTCCCTCAGGAAGAGTTAAGCTTGCAGGTAGCTAAAAAAATAAAAAATGATTGGCAAGAGCTAGGCATTAGAACCATTATTAACGAGATAGGAATGGAAAGCATTCAAACTGATATTATAGAGAATAAAAATTTTGAAATTGTTCTTTATGGAGAAATGTTAGGATTTAATCCTGCCCCTTATGTTTATTGGCACTCAGATGAAAGGCTTAACCTATCAGGCTATAGCAATGTGGAGGTAGATAAGCTTTTAGAAGAATTAAGAGTTTCTTTATCTTCAGAGGAAAGAATGCAGAAATATAGTCTTTTACAAGAAAAAATAAATCAGGAGCTACCAGCTATTTTTCTCTACTCTCCTTTTTATATTTATCCTCAAAACAAAAAAATTAAAAATTTAGATACCAATACTATTATTGAGCCTAAAGATCGTTTAGCTAATATTTCTAATTGGTATATAAAAACTAAGAATAAATTGTCTTTTTCTAATTTATTTAAATAAGATTACTTCTCATTTAAATTATTTTAAAAAATTACTTCTCTTTATAATTAACAAACTCTAAGTTAGAGTTAAAGCTTTTTATAGTTTATAACTCTACTTTAAAAAAATTATGATTAAAACTTACAAATCACAGAAAACGAGCTTCAACAGGCAGGTTAGCAATAATTCTAAGGCAAGCCTTCCTCAAAGAAACTCAAATAAAAATAAAACTAAATATTCAGCTCTTTCTTCTGATAAGAAGGGGAAATTGAGAGTTATGGTTTTAGGCGGGCTAGAAGAGGTCGGACGCAATATGACCGCCATTGAATATGAAAATGAAATTATTATCATTGATATGGGTTTAATGTTTCCTGACGATAATATGCCAGGAATAGACTTTATTATTCCCAATACCACTTATTTAGAAGATAAAAAGGATAATATAAAAGGTGTCTTTATCACTCATGGGCACTATGATCATATTGGGGCTATTCCCTATACTATGCCAAAAATTGGTAATCCTCCTATGTTTATGGGAAAAATGACAGCTGGATTAGTCAGACGTAGACAACAGGAATTTAAAAGTGGTGGCAACTTAAAAATAAAAGAAATTGACGAAAATAGCAGTATTAAAATGGGACGACATTTTACAGTAGAATTTTTAAGAGTTAATCACTCTATCCCTGATTGTTTTGCTATTTTAGTTCACACTCCACTAGGAACTATTGTTCACACAGGTGACTTTAAGATAGACTTTTCACCTGTAAATGATAAGCCAGCTAATATAAATCGTATGGCCAGAATTGGTTATCAAGGAGTAATGCTACTTATGTCAGACTCAACAGACGCTACTAGTCCAGGCTATCAGTTGTCTGAGTCCAAAATTGGAGAGGAAATGAGTAAATTATTTGAAAAAATTGAAGGCAGAATTATCATTGGAACTTTTGCTTCTCAATTAGCTAGAATTCAAAAATTGTTTGATTTAGCTGCTAAACACAATCGTAGAATTTATCTTCAAGGCAGAAGCATGATTAGCAATGTTGAAGTAGCTCATGAAATTGGTTATTTAAAGTTTAACCCTAGATTGTTAGTTTCTGATGGAGAGCTTCCTAATATTCCTGATAATCAGATTATAATCCTAGGCACAGGTGCTCAAGGAGAAACCAATGCTTTCCTTTCCAAGATGGTTAACGGAGATCATAAAATTTTTAGTTTAAAAGCTGGTGACACTGTTTTATTTTCATCTTCAGTTATTCCTGGCAATGAAAGAAGTATTCAGCATTTACGAGACATGATTGTGCGCCAAGGAGCTAAGGTAATAAATTACAGGATGTTAGATATTCATGCAGGTGGCCATGCCAAACAAGAAGATTTAAAGTTAATGATAAGATTAATGCAACCCAAGTTTTTTATGCCCATAGAAGCTCATCACTTCATGCTTCAAGCCCATGCTGAATTAGCTGAAGAAATGGGTATTGATAAGAATAATATTTTTGTAGCGGACAACGGGCAAGTTTTAGAGTTTAGAAAAACAGCTAATGATGTTTCAGCTCTTTTAACTAAAGAAAAAGTGCCAACCGATTATGTTATGGTAGATGGTTTAGGCGTAGGAGATGTATCAAGTATTGTTTTAAGGGATAGAAGAATGATGTCTGCTGATGGGATGATTGTAGTTATTGCTACCATTGATGCTAAAACAGGTGATATTATTGGTAATCCGGATTTAATTTCTAGAGGCTTTATTTATATGAAAGAAAACAAAGAGATTATTGAAAAAACTAGAATGAGAGTCAAAAAAATTGTTAGAGAAAGAACAGTGGCTATAAGTAATGACGATGAATTAAAGAATAAGATTAGAAATGATGTTGGACAGTTCTTGTTTAAACAAACCAAAAGAAGACCAATGGTTTTGCCAGTAGTTATTAAAGTATAGATTAAATTAATTAAAAAAGAGCTTTATGTTAAGCAATTTTACTGAATCTATTTTGAGCTTGGTTCAGTCTCTGGGTTATTTAGAGGTGTTTTTACTCATGACGCTAGAGAGCTCTTTTGTTCCTTTTCCTTCAGAGATAGTAGTTCCGCCAGCTGCTTATTTAGCTCAACAAGGACAGTTAAATATTTTTTTAGTAGTGCTTTTTGGGATTTTAGGTAGCTTAGCCGGGGCTTTAATTAATTATTTTTTAGCACTTAAATTAGGCAGACCAGTACTTTACAGATTGGCAGAAACTAAATTAGCTAAATTATTTTTAATAAATGAGACTAAATTACAAAAATCAGAAACTTATTTTTTAAAGCATGGTTCAGCTTCTACTTTTTTTGGGCGCCTAGTTCCAGTAGTTAGACAGCTGATTTCTATACCAGCTGGGCTTAGTCGTATGAATTTAGCCAAGTTTTTACTTTATACGGGGCTAGGCTCTTTTATTTGGATAAGTATTTTAGCTGTTTTAGGTTATGTAGCTGGTGAAAAACAAGAGATAATAATTACTTATTATAGAGAGATAGTAATAATTATATTGTTGCTTTTAGTAGTTTTTTGGCTTTTTAAAAGACTTAGAAAAAAAAAGCATAAAAAGATTGAGAATAAAGAGGTTGGAAATAAAGATAATGAGAATAAAGAGAAACGGGTTTAAGCCCGTTTTTTGATATAAGTAGAAAAAAGAAGATAGGCTACACCTAGAGTTATCATAATATCAGCTATATTTAAAATGCTTATATTTAAAACCTCAAAATAATCAATAACATAAAGATATAAAGCCCTGTCTAGCCAATTACTAAAAGCACCCAAAATAATAGCTAACAGAGGCAGCGTTAGGTGTTTTGAGTAATTTTTTTTACTTAAATAAATTAAGTAAAACAACAAGAGTAATATAATAATTGCTATAAGTATAGTTAAAGCTTCAGGAGAAAGAACCTTTAAAGAAAAAGCAATGTTATAATTTTTAGAAAAAGAAAAATTAAAAACATTTTTTACAAGCTCTCTTGGTCCTTCTGAGTTGAGAGCTAAATATTTTAAATACCTGTCAAACAAAAAAAATATAGCAATCATTATAATTGCTATATTTTTTATATTTAAAATTTTTTTGAACATAAAAACTTTAACTGTTTTGTAGTTTGTTTTTGCAGGAGATACAAGAACTGGCTATAGGTCTGGCTAAAAGTCTTTTAGGGTTTATAGTGTCTCCACAGTATTTGCAAGTGCCGTATTGTCCTTTTTCTATCCTTTTTAAAGCTTTATCAATATCTTCTAAGGTTTTTTCTAATATTTTTTCAGTAGCTAAAGTAGTAGAATACTCACTTACTTCTTGAGCGTTTTCATCAGGTTTATCGCCATATTCAGGAAATTTAGCGCTACGGTTATCAGCTTCATGAGAATCTTCTTGAGAGATATCTTCTAAATCCTCTAGAATTTTAGATTTTCTATCTAATAGCTCCTGTTTTATTGTTTCTAGAGTTACTTTATCTAGAATATGTTTTTCTTCACTCATATTTTTATAAATAAAAAAGTCAACAAGTGCGACTATTTTTTAGTATATATATCTTAGCGCAAATAAATGGTTTTGTAAATACTAAAAACCGTTTCTGTTGACATATATTTATTTTTGTGTATAATGACTAGGCTGTTATTTAAAAATAGAAACTAATATTTACCAAACCAAGATAAAGAATGGACAAAAAAAGTTGGAAAGATTTTTGCGAAAAGCAAAAAGAGAAGATGCAGGCTAAAGTAGCTATTTTAAAAACAGAGATAGCAGACTACGACCAGGGCTCTGATCATGAGTACATTTTTATTTTTGAAAGAGCTACTTACAAAGTTAAAAAAATTAATCAAGCCTTAACTAAAATGGACAGAGGAGATTATGGCAGATGTGTTAGTTGTCGTCAAATGATCCCTGAACAAAGGTTGATAATTTTGCCAGAAGTCGACCATTGCTTTGCTTGTGCCAAAAAAACTTAAAAGAAATTACAAAAACAAGAGGAGGTGAGATGTTAAAGTTTAGAGAGGTAATTAACTTTTTATTCAGCCTCTATTTAAAAGAGGTTGCTCCACCAGAGCCTTACCCAGTTGATGCAAATGAGGATATTATCTTTGGGGAAGTTTTGCTTAGCCAAACTATTAAAGGTGAGGCTTTTAAGCAAAATGCGAGTAAAAAGAATTTATCAGATATCTTTTTCTCTGTCTTAAGAGAAAATAATAATCTGAAAGATTTTACACAAAAACAACCAAAGGAAAAGATATTTTTTATTCTTTGGTCGCGTTATAAATAAATTGCAAGAGGAAATATTAAGCAGCCAGCTTATCACTTTCCTCTTTTTTATTTTCTAAATATTCTTTTAATCTAGCCTCTACCTCTTGATCAGCTTCTTGTAAATTTATTTTGTCAATTATATCTAAACTAGCCGCTCGGCCCCACTGACCATCATAGCGAGCGCTATTTTTGGTAGGGGCTACGAGGTATAAGTATTTTGGAGACTTTTCCCTATATATATCTTCATAGCTTTTACTAAAATATGCCATAGGAATGTCACTGTCTCTATGGTCTTTCTCGGTTCCTTTAGCTATCCAAGATCTAGCCACGCCTCTGGCGTTAGGGTCGTATTTTTCTGTAGGGCTAATATCCTTTTTAGAGGTATGATAGCCCACGCTAAAACCATTTTTATCTACTGCTACCATAGTTATGTTTCTTATTAGCTTTTTAATATCCATTTTACCCTTGTCTATTTCTTTTTTAGCAAATGACAAAGATCTCATTTTTAATTCCCAGGGTAAAGCTAAGACAGATTTTCTTTGATCGCTAGGTAATTTAGAGATTTCCTTAAAAAAATCAGCTTGTTGGGATTCAGTAAATCCTACTGAACTTAAAACTTCTTTATAGCTATCAATTAATCTGGACTCTATTAATTCTTTAAAAAAATATTCTTTTAAGGTTTTTCTATCTTTTAAATTTTCTGGATTGTTTTGCTTAAAATTGTTTAAGTTTTTTTCTAAACTCATATTTTTATATAAATATTATTAGTTTTATTTTAACTTTAAATAGGGTTTTAGTAAAGAAAAAAGAACTGCTTTTTATTATTATTTAATTGAATATTTTTTTCTTTACAAATAAATTTTTATTTGTTAATATTATTTTTAGCCAGCCTTAAAGGCTGTGCTTTATAGTTATATTAAGGAGCGGTAGTTCAGCTGGTTAGAACGCCTGCCTGTCACGCAGGAGGTCGCGGGTTCGAGTCCCGTCCGTTCCGCAGTCCGCAACAAAGCGAGGTTAAAGCCTCGTTTTGTTTTGTATTTAAAGGGTTTTTGTTTAGTTCGAGAGTTGCAAAATCGTCTGCATAGGGTTTCGCAACCATTTCAAAATATCCACCCCATTTATTCGCTGAAATTAGCAAGTTTCGGTTCTCTAGTGTTCGGTTCGAGCCTAAAAGCCTAACTATCTCTTTTTGTTCTTCTTCGCTTCCTATTTGAAAGCGTTTTTTTGCCCTCATCATCAGAGAAATATTATCCAATATCTCGTCTTTATTATTTTTACCTTTAGTAATATCTAAAACTTTTTGTTCTTGGTGAATAATTTGTTTTTCATAATCATTTTTTTGTTCTAGAAATTCATCATCACTTAATAATCCCTTGCAAGCTAGTTGAGTTAAGCTAGCTTTTTCTGTTTTTAGATTACTTATTTTTCTTCTAATGTTTTCTAACGCTCTTTGTTGATCTTTTGGGCTTTCTTCTTTACAGTCTTTTACTATCTCGTCATATAGTTGAGCAAATTCAGGAATAACATCATAGTTATCTAGCATTTCATTTACCTGTTCTTCTAAAACAGTTTCAGAAATTGCCTGCTCGGTGCATTTTATATTTGGTTTTTTGCGATTACATCTATAATAGATATAAGTTTTTTCTTTCTTTTCGGCTTTTATGAATTTAGTCTTTTTATCAGCACTAACTAGTGATCCGCAATTAGCACAGCGGATAAGTCCAGAATAAGCAAAAACATTTTTTCTTATTCTTGGTCTACCTTTTTTGCCTAGTAATATTTGTATGCGGTCATATTCTGCTAAAGTTATCATCGCTTTATGTTTTCCTATTTTTTGTTTGCCACTATACTCAATAATTCCTGCATAAAATGGATTGGTAAATATGCGATACAGAGAACTGCGAGTTAAACCACCTTTTCGTATTCTAGTTTTGAAATTCCAGTCATCATTTAATTTATTTAACACTTGCGGAACAGAATAATTGCCAGTCAACATCATATCAAAAGCTTTTCGTAAGCTATCAAACCTTTTTTTATCAACTTTTATTATTCTATATCCTTTATCTTTTAGCATTATATTTAGATATCCGTTCGGTGCCATGTTTGGTTGCCAGCCCATGTTAAATTTCTTTTCAAGCCCACGACGAACATCCTTTCCTAGTTTAGACGAAAAATATTGTGATTGAGATAATGACATTTGCAACATCATTATTCCCTCGGGGCTATTATCAAAACTATATGAGCCAAACTTTAAATCTTTAATAACACCAGTGCGGACTAAATAGGTTATGGTTGAGGCGTCAATCTCATTTCTAGACAGTCTATCGGGGTGCCACGCTATTATTCCACTGGCTTCACCCTTTCTTATCCTCTTAACCATATCTCCAAACACAGGGCGGTTATATGGCTTAAAGGCAGAGTGCTTTTCTTCTAAAACTTCCACAATATCAAGAGCAGAGAAAAATTCTTTTACTTTATCCATTTGACTAGAAATAGATAAAGCCTGTCGTTCTTCCCCCTCGGTAGATTTGCGGACATAGGCAAAATATTTAGTTGTATTACTTGGTTTATTCATACAAAAAAGGACAGTCCTGGCTTACCCGACACAAATTACAAAGAGTAATTCAATCGGCAGAACTGTCCATCTCTGGGATAGAATAAAAAAATCTCTTTGTAATATTAAATTGTGTCAGGTAAGCACTTAAATATTATCACATTTATTTATTTTTTCAAGGTTTCTAATATCCTCTTTAGAAAATGGCTTGGTAGCTATTTTACAAAACAGGACTAAGCTTATGCATTGATCATAAGCTTCTTTATAATCTATTTTTTCTTGATATATCTTTTCATATATTCTTTGATACTTTTTTACATGCTTTTCTTTCAGTCGCATTGTTTTTTTTGTTTAGGTTCAAGCCACAAACACTATGTTCATCGGGCAAAGTAAAGGCGGAATAATCAATCGTGCCTGCATATTCGCTAAAAAAGGTTTTAACGAATATCGGCTCAAGTCCTTTTATGTGTCGGTCATAAAAGTTAAACGCTTCATATCCAGTCATCTCAACTGGTTTATTTAATTTTTGAGAACAAAAGAATTTCTTTTTGCCAAACATTCGCTTATCAAACATATCTTTGCCTAGGT
>JAIPJA010000021.1 GCA_021734405.1 Minisyncoccota bacterium | reverse complement strand
GTACTGAATATCGTATATAGCATTGCCAGTAGATTTTCTCATATACTACCATTTTAGCATATCCTCGCTACGCTCGAAATAGTGTCGCATTCATCCCCAGTCTTAAAAGACTGGGGTATTCTGCGACTGGTAATAAAAATATTTATTTAATAGATTAATTAATGAGTTGTTTATATAAAATACAATTATTATTTATTTTCTAATCATTTTCTAATATGTTATAATTATGATATAATATAAAAATAATATAATTACTTGCTTTACTTATGAATACAATCACTAAAAAACAAAAAAATGTTCTATTATTTATTCAATTATACAGAAAAAGGCATGGTTACTCCCCCTCCCTTGAAGAAATTAAATCCTATTTTAAATTATCCTCAGTGTCTAGCGCTCATCACTACATTAAAAAATTAGAAACATCTGGACATTTAGAAAAAGAAGGAAATCGCCCCAGAGCAATAAAACTATCAGACTCTGGAATAATTGAAATACCAATTTCTGGCACAATCACAGCTGGCCAGCCAATAGAAGCTATAGAGCATTTAGGTGATACTATACAAATATCTTCTAAAGGTTTAAATAAAGATGATAAATATTTTGCTCTAAAAGTTAAAGGAGATAGCATGGTAGAGGAGGGTATATTTGATGGAGATATGGTTATTATAAAAAAACAATCATCTGCTGAAAATGGACAAACTGTAGTTGCTATTATAGATGATAATGAGGCAACCTTAAAAAAACTATATAGAGAAAAAAATAAAGTTAGATTACAACCGGCTAATCAAAAAATGTTGCCAATTTATAAAACAGAGGTTGAAGTAAGGGGGGTTGTAATAAAAATTATAAGAAATATAAAAGATGATAAGCCGGGTTTAAGAACATTAGATTTATTTGCAGGTATAGGAGGCATAAGGATAGGCTTTGAGCAGGCTGGATTCTCCACAGTATTTTCTAATGATTTTGAAAAATCATGCAAAGAAACTTATGATTTAAATTTCAATACAGCTAAGCTGGTGGTAGAAGATATAAGAAAAATAGAAACAAACGACTTGCCTGAGTTTGATTTTTTACTCGCTGGTTTTCCCTGTCAGGCATTTTCAATCGCTGGATACAGAAAAGGATTTAAAGATAAAGACCGAGGAAATTTATTTTTTGATATAGCCAGAATAATAGATGAAAGAAGACCAGCAGGATTTCTATTGGAAAATGTTAAAAACTTAAAAAATCATGATAATGGCAGAACTTTTAAAATCATAGAAAAAACCTTAAAAGAACTAGGATACTATATTAATGCTAAAGTTTTAAATAGCATGGAATACGGCAACGTGCCTCAAAATAGAGAGAGGATATACATAGTTGGATTTAAAAATAAAAATTATGCTGATAATTTTGAATTTCCAAAACCAAAAAAATTATCTATAAAAATAACAGATATTCTAGATAAAAATCCTAACGAAAAATACTACTACAATGGCAAGCCTTTATTTGAAAGAATTAAAGATGATATTAAAGAAATTGGTAAAGTTTATCAATGGAGAAGAAAATATGTTAGAGAAAATAAAAAAGGAGTTTGTCCGACTCTCACTGCTAATATGGGTATGGGTGGTCATAATGTGCCAATAATTAAAGATGAGAAAGGTATAAGAAAATTAACCCCTAAAGAATGTGCTCTATTACAAGGATTTCCTGATAGCTTTAAATTGCCAAAAAATTTAGCAGATTCATCACTCTATAAACAATTTGGAAACTCAGTAAGCGTAACTGTAATAAAAGAAATAGCGCAAAAAATTAAAGAAGCTATTAAAAATTAAGAAAATTATCAATTTGCTTCTTAACGTGAATATTAAATCTTTTTTTATCCTTAACTAGTTTTCTTAAATCTACTCCTGTATCTGTAATCAAGCTTTTAAAATCCCACTTAAGCAACATATTATCTCCTTGAATATTTTTGGCAACACACCTCAATTCCATTCTCTTTTTGCTTTTATATATTTTTACATTTCCATATTTATTTTCAATAAATCCTTCTATAAAAGCAGAGGTATCACTAGTCTTAATAACTTTAATATTTTTTATCATATTTATATTCACCTGTGCCACCGCTAAATTAATAGAACTACCTCCCCTTATAAATATAAAATAATATATTGATGTTAAATCATAATCATTTATTGGTTTTTTAATTTTTTTAGTTAAAATATCTTTCCACCCCTTTAAGATTCCCTCAAAATCTTTTCTCGCAAAATATTGATCTAACTCACTGCCAGCGTCCTTAAAATTCTGACCTAACGAAGTTTCATTCGATGACCCACTAATAAAATTATTTAAACTATCAACTGAAGCTGAAACAAACTTCACATCTGCTCCAATCTTTAATTTTTTAGAATATACATCAATCGGGTAGTTTCCGGATCCAACCATTTCCCAGTCTAGACCTTGAGCCACCCATTGTTCTAAAAATTCTTTTGTAATTTGAATATTATGTTGAGTTTGTTTAGGTAATAGTTCTGGTTGTGAAAATAAAACTTTTCTTAATAAATATTCAATAACCAATATGCTGTCAGCGTCAAATATGTTTTTTATTTCCTCTTCGTTTAAAAATTTTAAAACATTCATATTTAAATATTTAATTATATTTATCTATCTAATTTAAAAATATATTATCAGTCTATTTTTTACTGTCAAGGTTGGTAGAAAAACAAATTATCACTAATTGTCAGTTTTTACCACCATTCATCACTTTTTTATCCAAATAATTGTTTATTCTTTCTAAAATAAAAATAAAAAAGATAAACAAAACTACCCCTAAAAACTCTTGATATCCAGTCCCTGCAAAACTTGGAATGATAAGCTGAAACAATAATATTCCACCTCCCAATAAAAATGATAGGTTAATTAATATAACAAAAAGTAGTCTTAATACATATTTATCTTTCTGTTTTTTTTGTTTATTCATGTAAGATATAAAAAATATTTAAAACTATATTTTATTAGAGATAACATAATCCTTAATTTCATAACTATTAAAAGGAAAGTGTTTATCAAGAAATTGATTTAAACTATCACTTATCTCAAAATTATCAATCCTAACATAAGATTGTTGAAAAACATCTTGATCGCCTTCTTGAATATATACATGAAACAAAAAACTACCAAACTTAGACATAGAAGATAATTTTGGGATGTTCTTAATTATATATGCTCTGATATTATTCCTTTGTGGTGTGGGTAAATAATAATAAATACTTGAAATATCTAGAAATAAAGCCGTGGAATTATGTGCATATTCTTTTTTTGATTTTTTCTCTATTACCGCACAAAGTTGCTCTATAAAAGAAAAATCTTTATCGTATTCATTTAAATGTTTACTTCCACACTCAATAAATATTTTATAATCATTAACAATAAAATCTGCTAAAGGAGGCTGGGTCTTATCAAAATTTATTAACCTTTCCGTTAAAGTGGCTGCTATGCTAATTTCAAATCTAGTTCCAACATATTTATCATAGTTCTTTTTATCATTTAAAAGAATTTTTACGAAAATATCAAATAATTTTGGCTTGGATGTTTTTAATATTTCTAGATGATGTACCAAGAATATTAATTTTCCAATTTCATATTTTGATTTTAAAATATCACCCTCATTGTAAAATCTAATTATATTTTTAAGACTTTGCTCAATACAAGATTCGTTTTTTCTTTTAGCATTAAAACGAATGTTAAGCAATTCATTTAAATTGCATGAAAGATCGCCAATCTCCATCATAATACTAAACATATTTCAACAATTAATTAACTCTTTTTTATTTCCTATTAACCTTTTTCTTATTAGTTACTTTCTCACCTTTCTTCTCATAATTATCAATAACCTTCTTAAGCCCTTGTACTGCCATAACTGAACAATGAATTTTTTGTTGAGGTAAGCCCCCAAGCTCTGAGGTGATAGTGTTAAAATCAAAGTTTCTGGCTTCCTCTAAAGTCATGCCCTTTACTTTTTCTGTCATAATAGAGGCAGTGGCAATATTTGAAGCACAGCCAAAGGACATAAACTTAATGTCTTTTATAACCCCCTTCTCTACTTTTAAAGAGAAATTGAGTTGATCTCCGCAAACCATATTGCCTATCTCAGCATAAGCATCAGCATTTTTTATTTCCCCTATATTTCTAGGCTTTAAAAAATGGTTTAAAGTTTTTTTAGTATAATTAAGTGGCATATATTTAAATTATTATTTATTATATTTATGTTGTTAATTAATTATTATTTCTATTAATTCTAGCTATTTATCTTTAACTACTCTATTTTATCGGGCTGAAAGCTCTTAGTCTAGCTACTGAAGCCTTTAAAACCTTAATAGTTTCATCTAATTCTTTTTTGCTGTTATATTTAGAAAAAGAAAAACGAATATTACTATTTAAGTAATCAGGGGTAATACTTAAAGCTTGTAGAACATAGGAGGTTTTAAGATTTTGAGCACTACAAGCAGAGCCAGTAGAGACACAAATACCTTGTTGTGATAAATCCATTAAAACTGCTTCTCCTTCTACGCCATGAAAACGTAAATTTAAATTAGAAGGTAAGCGCTTTTCTAAAGATCCATTTAATTCTACCTTATCTATTTCTCTTTTTACTTTATTTAAGAAATAATCTCTTAAGCCTTTAACTTTTTCTCTGATTTTGTCTTTATCCCTATAGGCTATCTCTAAAGCTTTAGAAAAACCAATAATGCCGGGGGTATTAATAGTTCCAGCTCTTAAACTATTATTTTGTTCCCCGCCGGTTATAAGGGGGGTTATTTTTATCTCTGGAGAAATTACTGCTAAACCCACTCCTTTAGGGCCATGAAACTTATGAGCTGATAGAGTCAGAAAATCAATATTATCTTTTTCCATATTAATATCAAGATAAGGAACAACTTGGACAGCATCAGTGTGAAAATAAGCACCAGCTTTTTTAACTATTTTAGCAATCTTAGAAATATCTTGAACGGTTCCTAGTTCGTTATTAGCTGTCATAATAGATACTAACACTGTTTCTGGTTTAATCATTTTCTGTAGTTCGCTTAGTTTAACTAAACCATTTTTATCTACTGGGACATAAGAAACTTCAAAACCTTCTTGTGTAAGCTCTTTAGCTGGGGCTAAAACGCAAGGATGCTCTATTTGAGAAACTATTAAATGCTTACCTTTATCTTTATTAGCTCTCATTACACCCTTAATAATGAAGTTGTTAGCCTCAGAAGCACTACCAGTAAAGATAAGTTCTTTATTGTCAGCTCTTAACAACTTAGCAACTTTTTCTTTAGCTAAATTTAAATCTTTATCAACTTTTTCCCCAGCTATATGAATAGCTGAAGAATTAGCAAAGTCTTGTAAGAAATATTTTTCCATAGCCAAAAGAACCCGGGGATCAACCTGAGTTGTGGCAGCGTTATCTAGATATATAAACATATATAAAAGTATTAATTGTAAAATTGCCTTTTATGGCTGAAGTATTACATCTTCGATTACAACTGGCTCTACTGGTCTGTCAGCAATTCCGGTCTTTACCTGGCTAATTTCATCTACAACCTCCATGCCCTCAACTACTCTGCCAAAAACTGTGTGTTGACTACTGGCTGGGTATTTATCAAAATCTAAACTAGTATTATCAACTACGTTTATAAAAAACTGCGAACCTCCAGTATTAGGTCCGGCGTTAGCCATAGAAATAGTGCCTCTAACATTAGAAAGACTTTCAACATTTTCGTTTGGTATTACATAACCTGGACCACCAGTTCCCCAACTATTTACTAAGTTATCATCTTTAGTTAAAGGATCACCACCTTGAATCATGAAATTTTTAATAACTCGATGAAACTTAGTATTATCATAATAATTATTATCAGCTAACTTTAAAAAATTTTCTGAAGTAACGGGGGTTTTATCAGTAAATAACTCCAGCTTTATTTCACCCTTATTGGTAACTAAAATCACGTGTTTATACTCATCTCTTAGTGAGCTCCCTTGTTCTTGTTCATTTATCATATTATTAGTATTAGAATTAGTACAGCCAGCTAAAACAACCGTTAAAGCTAGTAGAGTAAAGATTAAAAATTTTTTTTTCATTATCATAGTATTAATGTTAAACATGAAATTCTTTTTTTATTTTTTTATCAAGTTCTTGATTTTTTTCACTTATTACTTCCCTAGCCTGTTTTCTTAAACTTTCTAACGGTGTATCTTTAAGTTCTTTAGCTAAAGATAAAAGTTCATCTTTTTTATTTAAATTAGGATTATCAATCACTTTAGAAAGTAATACCTCTAAAATAGCTCCAACCTTAGGTCCTGGTTCTAACTTTAACTCTTTTAGAAGATTATCGCCATTTATTTCTAACATTTTCACTGAAACAGGATCATTTTGCACCTTTTCCATCATATACTCTAAATGTCTTAACTTGTAGGGCTTAGCTTTAGGTGTGCCTGAGCCCAGTCTATCAGCAATTCTTAAATCTATTAAGTCTTTTAAGTTTTCTTGACCCACTTTTTTAATTAACCTTCTCACTGAAGCAGCTGTTACCTCATCTACATTATAGTAAAACATGTGGTTTCTAATCAAGCCCACCACCTTTTCCCTGTCTTCGTTTTTAAATTTTAGTCTGGTTAGTATTTTATCACTTATTTTCGCACCAATATATTCATGATTATAGAAAGTGACTTTGCCGTCAATTATTTGTCTAGACTTAGGTTTACCAATATCATGCAGTAAAGCTGCCAATTTAACGCGCCAATCACTGCTAGGACAATTAGCCAGTGAACGCCAAGCATGATCAAAAACCGTATAAATATGATGATGGTTTTGTTTAACACCTACACCTTGCTCTAGCTCAGGAATAATATATTGAAGTAATTTATTTTTATGAAGCTTTAAAATAGCTTGCTCAGGTTGACTGGTTTTAAGCATTTTAATAAGCTCATCTCTAACTCTTTCTTTAGAAATAAATTTTAAACCTCCAACCATTTTTAAAATCGCTCTTTCAGTTTTAGCTTCCATTTCAAAGCCTAGCTGGGCTGATAGTCTAACTGCTCTAAGCATTCTCAGTGAATCTTCTTTAAATCTTTCTATAGGCTCACCTACTGCTCGTAGAATTTGCTTCTTTATATCCTTAACCCCACCAAAAAGATCAACAATTTGTTCACTATTATCCATGGCTAAGGCATTAATGGTAAAGTCTCTTCTTTCCAGGTCTTTATCTAATTGTTTTTCAAAATTAACTTCATCAGGCCGACGTCTATCACTATAGCCTGACTCTGACCTATAAGTGGTAATTTCTACCACATCAACAAGCTTATCATTTTCTTTTATAGGTAAAATAACTGTACCAAAATCATTTTGATATTTAGCCAAAGAAAAAATATCCAAAATCTCTTCAGGAACAGCATTAGTAGTTATATCCCAATCATTGGGGGTTTTTTTCATTAAAATATCTCTTACGCAACCTCCAACTACATAGGCCTCAAAGCCTTGTTCTTCTAAGGTTTGTAAAATTTCTCTAATATACTTAGGTAACATAAATACTATTATATAACTTACTTGGTTCTTTTAAAATATTTAGTATGAAGAATTTTATGAGATAAATTATTATCTTCTAACCATTTTAACATATTTAAGGCTTCATTATTTTTATGAGCTTGCCTTAATTTTTTAGTAGCATCAATCTTGTAGAGAGCCTGTCTTCTTTTCTCTCTTATCTCAGAATTTGTTGGTATGGGTTGTCCTCCACCACCAATACAACCGCCTGGACAAGCCATAACTTCAATATAGTGGTATTTTTTTCTCTGGTCAAGCAATTTCTGGGCATTTTTAAGACCACTAACTACAGCTACCTTTAAAGTCTTAGCGCCAATTTTGAAATTAGCTTCTTTAATACCTTGGAGCCCTCTGACAGTCTTAAACTCTAAAGCTTTAAACTTACTTTTAGGACTTAAATAGTATTTAGCAGTTCTTAGAGCTGACTCCATCACACCACCAGAGCCACCATAAATTGCCGCTGCCCCACTATGACGGCTAAGTAAATTATCAGGTTTTTCTGGCTTTAATTTTTTTAAATCTATGCCTTTTTTATGTAGCAAATAGGCTAATTCCCTAGTAGTTAAAACTTCATCAATTAAGTTTTGTCCTTTTACTTTTAGCTCCGGTCTTTTAGCTTCATATTTTTTAGCTGTACAAGGCATAATGGAAACAGTTTTTATCTGTCTGCCGGTTTCTTGATTTAGCTTTTGCCAATAGCTTTTGATTAGCCCGGCGTTGTGAAGCTGGGGGGAGCGAGAGCTAGTAAGTAGTGGTATTAACTCTGGTCGATAGACTTCAATATATCTAACCCAAGCTGGACAACAGGATGTCATCATTGGTAATGGTTTTTTATTTTTAATTCTGTCTACAAGTTCCTGAGCTTCAACTAGAGTAGTTATATCAGCACCAAAATTAACATCAAACACCGCTTCAAAACCTAACAGCTTTAAAGCGCTAAATAATTTTTCAGTTACTACTTCTCCAGGTTTTAAACCAAACTCTTCACCAATACTAACTCTAACGGCGGGAGCAATTTGAGCGACTGCTTTAATTTTTGGATTATTTAAGATTTTTTCTACCTCTAAAAAATTACTTTGTTCTTGAGCTGATCCAACTGGGCAATGAAGAGCGCATTGACCGCAATAGACACAAGCGAAACCAGCTTCTTTAGCAGACTTCCCTTTTAACTTATTAACTGGCTTTATTTCCTGTCTGTAGCCTCTGCCACTAAGTTTTAAATGAGAAATACCACTTAGTAGTTCGCAAGCCTGCAGGCAACTCTGACAATCAATACATTGAGAACCATCAATTTCCACCGCCGGTCCGAGTTTATAGGTTTTTCTCTGATTTTTTCTATCTGGAAACTCGGTAATCTTTATTTTATACCTCTTAGCTAAAGCTAAAAGTTGGCAATCAATGTTATTTATACAAGTAGGGCATTTTTCAACATGTTCGGAAAAAATAAGTTCTAAGTTAAGGTTTCTAGAAAATTTAACCTTTTTACTATTAGTTTTTACTTCCATGCCTTGTTTAACTACAGTAGAACAACTGGTAAAAAGTCTTTTTTGTCCCTTAATTTCCACTAAGCAAATACGACAATTACCTTTAACTGGTAAATCAGGATGATGGCACAGGGTGGGTATGAAAATATTATTTTCTTTAGCCACCTCTAAAATAGTCTGCCCGGCTACAGCAATAACTTTTTTATTATTAATCTTTAAAGTAATTTTTTTCTTCATAGAAAACTAGGTCAAACTTAAATCTGGATTAATGTTTTTTAAGTAAGACTTTATTGGTATAGGCAAAGAAGATCCTAAAGCACAAAAAGAGCTATAACTTAAATTATCTAATATTTCTAAAAAATGATCCCAATTCATTTTTTTAGCACTTAGCATTTGCTGTAACCTATAGGTACCTTCTCGACAAGGAGTGCATTTGCCACAAGAATTATCTACATAAAAAGAAACCCAAAATTTTAAAAGCTCAATTGGCTCGTGCTTTTTTAAATTATATATAGTTACAGCACCGCAACCACTAACTTCATGATTTATTTGTTTTTGATTTAGAACTTCCCCGCTAGCATCACCACCAACTTGCACAAAAAAATCAAAAGCCGGTAAATTTTTAGTTAGCTCTAATACCTGTTTAATGCTAAAATCTTCTTTTAATTTATATACCCCGGGATTAAAACAAGCACCAGAAATAGTGTAGAAACGATCATTTTGATATTGATCCTTAGCCACTAAACTAACATTGTATAAGGTTTCAACATTGTTTACTAAAGTCGGGCTACTATTATAGCCACTCTCTACTGGAAAAGGCGGTCTCAGCCCAGCCTCTAAATGCCTGTTTTCTAAAATTGACAGCAAGGCGCTTTCCTCCCCAGCTATATAACCAGCATTTTTTGGCTTGTAAATAATCTTTATTTTTTTGTTGCCTCTTATTTGTTTTTTTAATTTTCTTTCTAAGTATTTAAATTTATGATTTAAATACAAAAAAATTTCTTTAGCCTGTAAATATTTATCAGCTAATTCTAAAGCGCTTATAACCTCCTGACTATGATTTTTTAATATATACTCATCCTTCCTGACACCTGGCTCACCTTCGGCTCCATTAGCAATAATATATTTATCCCCAGAAAAAGACTTGACCAGTTCCCATTTCTTGTAAACAGGAAAACCAGCTCCGCCTCTACCAACTAACTCAGCTTCTTTTATTTTAGAAATTATATCCTCCATTTAAAAAAGATTAAATATATTTTCTACCCAATAAAGAGCAGAGATCTGCTAGTCTAGAGCTATAACCCCATTCATTGTCATACCAAGCTAAAACTTTAAGTAAATCCCCTTCTATCACTTGAATAAAGGGTAAATCTACAATAGAGCTAAAGCTAGAGCCTACAATATCAGAAGAAACCAATTCTTCTTCTGAGGCTAAAACAATACCTTTAAATTGCTTAGAGTCTTGCTCTTTAATAAAGGTTTTTTTAACTATATCAACTTCAGTTTTCTTTTTTAAAACATAAGTAGCGTCAACCAAAGATCCTACCGGCACTGGCACTCTAACAGCTATACCATCCATTTTATCAATTAATTCAGGAATAACTTTAGTAGTGGCTTTAGCTGCTCCAGTAGTAGTAGGCACTAAATTAATAGCTCCAGCCCGACCCCTGCGATAATCTTTTTGTGAGCCATCTAAAATATTTTGAGTAGCAGTATAGGCGTGAACTGTGGTCATGATAGATTTTTTTATACCAAAGTTTTTTCTAATAATTTCAGTTACTGGAGCCAAACAATTAGTAGTACAAGAAGCACAAGAAACTATTTTATCACTTTTTCTAAGGCTTTTTTCATTAACACCCATAACTACTGTATTTATATACTCATCCCCTTTGTAGGGGGCGGAAATAATTACTTTTTTAGCCCCAGCTTTTACATGCTTTAGAGCTTTTTCTTTAGTTCTAAAAAATCCAGTACATTCTAAAACAACATCTACTTTTAATTCCTGCCAAGGTAAATTTTCCGGCTCCTTATCTGAGAAAACCTTAATCTTCTCTTTACCTACTTTTAAAGACTCTTTAAAGGCTTTAATATCTTTATCATAAACCCCGTACACGCTGTCGTATTTTAAAAGATAAGCTAAACTGTCAGTATCAGCCAAATCATTTATAGCTACAACTTTTAAGTTAGGATGTTTTTCTAAAATAATTTTTAAAACTGCCCTGCCAATACGGCCAAAGCCGTTTATAGCCACATTTATTTTCTTGCTCATAAAAAAAGTAAATTAAATTATTATTTATTATATAATAACATATTTTTGGTTTTTATCCTAAAATAAAAAACCATTCCTCAAGTGAAATGGTTTTATTTTTAAATTTTACAAAAAGCATTAAAATTCTTCACCCTATCCTTTAGAAGAGAGAGAGACTATCACCCAATTTCTTCTAAGGCCAACTCCGTTTTTAATAGCTTGTTGTTTTGTTACTTCACTTAACATGTTGTCAAGATGTAACCAGAAATTTTGTGAAAGGATTTCAAAAATACTCAACAAAAACCTTTGTTCATGTTTACTTGCTCCTTTGTTGTAATAATCAGCAATAGCATTGGTTTGCAATATAATAGCTTTTTGATGATTATTACAAATTGCGATTATTTCTTCTCCGGTGATTATTGGAGCTTCTGTGGGACAAACAAAATTTTTTACCGCAAAAGTCTCTTTTCCATCATTTTCAAATAATTTTTTCATTTTCTGATCTCCTATTTTTAAAATTAAACATAAATTGTTAAGGTAAAAATAAATAATAACACAAGAATTTTTTTATGTCAAGTTTAATAAAAACTTTTAAATTCAAAATTTGCATTTCCCCTCTACCTTTCTTTTTATTTTTTAGGCCCCAAAACCATGTCTCGTCTAAATTTATAAACTGGATGATTTTTATCCATATAAACATCTTCTACTTGAAAATAAGGCAAAATATGCTCATAAACTTTTCCTAAAGGGGTCAACTTCAACATTGGTCAAATTATTATATCCTACTTTTTCCTGACCATCAAAAAAAGCAGACAGTTTCGTGTCTACTTTTTGGGGTACAGTTCAAAAGAGTCTCTATTTTTTTATAAATCAGACACAAAGATTGAAGTTATATTTTTACAAAAACATAAACTATACCTCTTTTTCTTCCTTTTTCTTTTTATGCCTATTTAAATCAACTTCTACTACCATACCCTGTTCCCCCTTTTCTTGGGCTGGAAAACGAACATCTACCGATTGTTTTAAAATATGGTGACCAATTATCACTCCTTTTTTTCCATCAACATTAACTTTACTTCCTAAAGCTGGCATTTTTTTAGCTAACTCTTTGTAACAATCTTGTTCAAAAGATAAGCAACACATAAGCCTGCCACACATACCAGATAGTCTGTCACTGCCTCTATGAGCGATTTGCTGACATTCAGCCATATCAGAGGTTATAGAAGAAAATTCAGTAATAAACTTCTTACAACATAACCCCCTACCACAAGGACCAAAATCTCCACCCATTTTAGCTTCATCTCTAGTACCAATTTGAGTTAACCGTATATTAGTCCTAAAATGAGAAGTTAAATCCCTAACTAAGTCTCTAAAATCAACCCTTCCATCAGCAATAAAGGCAAAATTAAGACGACCTTTAGAACAAGAAATATGAACATCAACTAACTTCATCGGCAGTTCATGTCTTTTTATCATTTCCTGACAATAGGCCATAGCTTCTAACTTATCTTCTTTGCTAGCTATATCATTATAATCTTCAGGTTCAGTTAATCTGACAACCTGACTTAAGTTTTCTTGATCTTCTAAATCACTTAGTTTAGAAAAGCCCACCACTGTTCCTATTTCTTTGCCTAAATCAGTTTCAACTATAACTTGATCTCCTAATTTTAAATCTAAGTCGGCTGGTAGAAAATTATAGGGTTTATCCCAGGAAACAAACTTTATTAAGACAACTTGGTCTTTTTTCATAAAATAGATATATTAAAAGGCGCTAAGCCATTACTTATATAAACACCAGCGCCTTTAATTTTTTAAGATAAGCTGAATCTGACAAACTTTAACACCTTAGCATCGCCTAACACCTGTTCTACTTTTTGTTTTTCATCCTTAATATAATCCTGCTTATTTAAACAAACCTCTTCAAAATACTTGTTAACCTTACCCATCATAATTTTTTCAATAATTTCAGCTGGTTTGCCTTCTTTTTCTAATTGTTCTCTATAGATTTCTTTTTCTTTTTCAACTTTATTACTTGGCACTTCTTCAGGGGTGATACATAAAGGATTGGAAGCAGCAATATGCATAGCAATGTCATAGGCTAAATCACTTTTTTCTGGCTTATCTAAAGCTACTAAAATACCTAATTTACCCATATGCAAATAACCAGCCACACTATCGCCTTTTACAATAGCAAAATTCTTTATATCCAACTTTTCCCCTATTACACCACTTAAACTCTCAAGCTCTTCTTTAACAGTGCTATCATTAAAAGCCGACTCCATAAGAGCATTTAAATCTTGAGGTTCTTTATCTTCAATAACCTTTAATACAGCCTCAGCAAATTCTTGAAATTTTTCATTTCTAGCTACAAAATCAGTTTCTGAATTAACCTCAACTATATAGCCTTTGCTATTATCACTGTTTAAGGAAAATTTAATTACTCCTTCATTGGCTTCTCTGTCAGTTCTTTTAGCTGCTTTAGAAATACCTTTTTTTCTTAAAATTTCTACTGCTACTTCTAAATCTCCATTAGCCTCATCTAAGGCTTTTTTACAATCAGTAATACCAGCGCCGGTTTGTTCTCGTAATTGTTTTAATTTTTCCATATTTTTAAGTTTAAATATTATTTATTTTTTAATCTCTTTTTTAGCTTCTAGAATAAAATCTTTAATAGTATCTAAAATTAGATTAATAGTTTTAGTAGAATCATCATTGGAAGCAATAGGGTAATTTACTTCCTCCGGATTAACATTGGTATCACAAATACCTATCACTGGAATATTCTTTTTTCTAGCTTCAGTAACAGCGGTTTTTTCTTCTTTGATGTCCCAGATAAATAAAGCGTCAGGAAGTTTAGTTAAATTAGACAAACCTCCTAATTTTCCTTCCATTTTTTCAATTTCTCTTTCAAAATTAAGTTTTTCTTTTTTAGTATATTTTTCAAACTTACCTGAAGCTTGCCCCTCTTTTAGATCTAGATACTTTTTAATTGATTTTTTAATAACTGGAAAATTAGTTAAACAACCTCCTAGCCATTTACCTACTACATAAGGCATAGAAGTAGCTTGAGCCATTTCTTTCATGGGTTTTTGCACTTGTTTTTTAGTGCCTACAAACAAAATGTTTTTATTCTCTTTAGCCAGGTTAGTTATAAAGTCTAAAGCAGTTTGAAGTTGCTCCTGACTTTTTTCTAAATTAATGATGTATAAACCATTTCTTTGAGTAAATATAAATGGTTCCATTTTTGGGTGCCAGCGACTGGTTCTGTGACCAAAGTGCATACCGGCTTTTAGCATTTGCTCTAAACTTGGAATGTTAGCCATATTTTTTTTCTTTATTTCCTCTACTCTTTTAATTTGCTAAAAACTAGCAAACAAGAAATTGGCAAAGAGTATGAGAGATAAATTAATTAATAAAAAAGAGGTCTTTCCTCTTTCTATATATTAAAAGATTTAAATAGGTATGTCAACAAAAAAACCTGTAATCACTAGATTTTTCTTCTAAATTTAAAAACTAAAAGTAAAGAAACTATTAAAAGCAGGGCAAAACTTAAAATATACCAAAAAACCAAACCATTTCCTGAAAAAGGTAAAGGCACGTTCATGCCATAAAAACTAGTAATCATGGTTGGAAGAGCTAAAACTACAGTTAAAGTTGTCAGTAGCTTCATGGTTCTATTTAATTTATTGGTAGATATAACCTCATAAGATTTTCTAACTGTAGAAATTTTATTAATATTACTTTTACAAAGTTCAGTCATTTGTTCGTTTATAAGCTCTAAATCATCTAAGATATCTTTATCCTCTTTATACAAATCAAAGCCTTTACCAGCTGAAATACTTTTTAAAATATGTCTCATTGGCAGTAAGGCACTTAAAAATTCATTTAAAATTATTTCAAAACGAACAAAGTTAGCAATGTCTTTTTCTGATACTTTCTCAATATTAAAACTAAAATAATTAATTTTTCTATTTATCTGTACCAGTAAATGATTATATCTAAGTTCAATTTCATTAAAAATTTGTAAAAATAATTTTAAACGCTGAGAGGTATGAAAATCTTTTTTTCTTTTTAAATTTTCTAATAAAAATTCAGTATCTTCAGCCGAGATCATTAAAATAAAACTGGAGCCAATGACTAGTAGAGCTGGAAAAGTAGAAAACTTATCTTTACTTTTATCAATATTGGGAATTCTAAAAAAAATATAGGCATTATTTTTATAAAATTCTAACCTAGGAGATTCGTAAGGATCTAAAGCATCAGCTAAAAGACCAGCCTCTAGATTAAATTCTTCAATTAAGAACTCTAGCTCTTCTTCAGTAGGACTTTTTACTATTACTAAACTACCAGCATGAAAAGTATCTGGCTGTCTCATTTTTTTACCGACAGTGCGGTGTAAATATTTAATCATACAATTACTTTAATTATTCTGTATATATCTTAATTATATAATAACATAAAAGTAGAAAATACAACAAAATAAACTTTAATATTAAAAAAACCGCTTGTTGTTAAGCGGTTTTAATGATTAATCCGGTTAAATACCAAAGGAACGAATTTCAATCACCTTAAAAAAACCCGGGCAACCATCTTTTTCTTTTTCAATGGCAACTATTTGCCAATCTTTCCGAATACCGACGGCATCTTTTTCCGTGGCAGGTTTACCAATTCTCTCCTTAATCAAAAGCCAAAAGATTTCGTTTAATCTTTTGTGCATACTTTTGCTCATGTGAACTTTATGGTCATCAGGTTCTTTGCCGGCTTTTTCGCAGTCATTAACATACTTGTTATTGTCTTTAGCGATTTTACTTGAGGCAAGAAAAAATGATTTTTCAAGATCTAAGCATGTGCCGATGACCTGTTCATTTTCACCCACTTCCTCTTCAACTGGGCATTTCGCATCTTCTTTTTCAAAAAAATCCATAACTACTTTTTCCAAAAAAGTTCCTTTAAAAGCTGTTTCAAATTTACTTTGTTGCATTTCTACTCCTTTTTTTTAGTTAAACAATAAATTTTAAAAAACGATATAAAATTATTACATAAACAAAATAATATGTCAATAGCAAAAGATAATATACCTATAATTATAGAGTTTTTTGAGGAAATATAAGAAATTTAACTAAGATGTGTATAAAAATTATTTTAATTATAAACTTTAATTATAGTTATAAAAAAACCGCCTGTTGTTTAGCGGTTTTAAAATTAATTTAAAGTTTTGGATATACGTAACCAGATAATATAAGAACTTGCAGACTTTCCAGTAAACTTAAGTCAATACCTGCAGGACCCTCCAACCTTTTCTTATAACAAGCCTGTTTTGACTTTTAACAAACTTAGGAAATCTTTCATAAAGAAGATTCCAAAATAATTCATTAAGGGTTTCATATTTTTTGCCAAGATCTAAGAGTCTTTCTCCATCAACAAATTGACATTCATCTTGCGATCTTTCCATTAATGCTTGGGCCTCTTCACTTACTTTTTCCCTGGCTAGAAAGACTGCTTTTTGTAAGTCTGTAAGCTCTCCAACACTCTCTTCTCCATTAAAAGCTCCCTTATCTACCGGACAAACAAACTCTCCCTTTTTAAAGATTTTTAGTACTAATTCTAAAGATGTGTCACTCAAAGATACTAAAAAATCTTTATCAGATTTAGACATTTTTCCTCCTATTTTATAAAATACAAAAAATTTATTTTCACACACTAAACCAATACCTTAATCACAGGCATCAAAGCTGGTTGCTGCTTTTCATTAGTTTTCTTAAATAATTTATGGGCTTTTTTGAAACCGCCATGACCATTGTTATCTCCTGGATCAGGCAGACAAATAAAGTGATCCCCTATTTGCAACTCTTTAAAGGCAATTGTTTCAAAAAACTTATCTGGCATTTTCATCCAATAAGCTTTTAATTTTTTAGCTTCTGTTAATGTCTGTTCCATTATTACAATATTTTCATTATTAAATTGTTAAAGTATCAAAAAAGTATACCTCAATAGTATACTTTTTGCAATATATTAAACTTCTAAATTATCTTCTAGAAACCGCCAATTAATTAAGTTATTTAAGAAATTATCAATATAGTCAGGCTTTTTATTTTGATAGTCTAAATAATAGGCATGTTCCCAAATATCTAAACCTATTAAAGGTTGTTGCTGATGAGCAATGGGATTATCACCATTAGCTGTATTTTCAATTTTTATACTTCCATTTTCAAGTATTAACCAAACCCAACCACTACCAAAGTGAGTGACTCCAGCCTCTTTAAATTCTTGTTTAAATTTATCCAAACTTCCATAAGTAGCTTTAATCATCTTTAAAATTTTTTTATCAGGCTCTCCCCCTCCCTGAGGAGAAAGACTTTTCCAGAAAAAATTATGATTCCAAGTTTGACCAGTATTATTAAAAAGACTTTGATTTTGCACATCTTTAACGGTTTTTTTTATAATCTCCTCTAAAGATAAGCCTTCAAACTCTGTGCCTTCAGATAACTTGTTAGTTTTATCTACATAGCCTTGATGATGCTTGCCGTGATGAAGCTCCATGGTTTTAGCTGAAATATGGGGCTCTAAATCACCATATTCATATGATAGTTGAGGTAATGTAAATTTCATATATTTAAGATTAATTATTAGTAATATATTGTAGCAATTATTTTTAGTCTTGTCTAGGATGTCGAATTAAATGATGCAAAATGTAACTATACTCCTATACGATAAATGATTGTAAAATGTAACCATAAACGATTAATAATTAAGGCTTTAAGTTATGGTTATAGAAAAAATGAGTATAAACACTCGAAAAGAATATTTAA
>JAIPJA010000020.1 GCA_021734405.1 Minisyncoccota bacterium | reverse complement strand
TTTTTATTACCAGTCGCAGAATACCCCAGTCTTTTAAGACTGGGGATGAATGCGACACTATTTCGAGCGTAGCGAGGATATGCTAAAATGGTAGTATATGAGAAAATCTACTGGCAATGCTATATACGATATTCAGTACCATTTTGTTTGGATACCAAAATATAGAAAAAGGGTGCTTCTAGGTAAAATTAAAACTAGGTTAACAGAATTACTTTCAGAATGTGCTGAGATTAATCAATTTGATATCCTAGAATTATCAATCCAACCAGATCATGTTCATATTCTCCTCTCAGCTAAACCAAGATATTCTCCTTCTGAAATAATGCGTTTTGTCAAAGGTGGAACTTCAAGAGTCATTAGAAAAGAGTTTTCTGAGCTTCAAGAGTTTCTCTGGGGTGATAGTTTCTGGGCTGATGGATACTTTGTTTCCACTCATAGCGTTGTGTCTGAGGACGTTGTTCGTAATTACATTAAAAATCAAGGCGAAGACCGTTAAGATTAAGTAATACTGCGGTCTTTAGACCGCAGTAATTTACTTCTTATAAAAAAGCCGTACTTTTAAAAAGCACGGCGGAATTCCTTGCGGATTATTTTAGCTATTTAACCCCGGCAACATCTTTCAGTTGTCTCATAATGGGCTCAAAGAGCCAACAGAGCATGTTGAAAGTTTTTTCGCCTCCAACAGCTTTTTTCACTTCTTCAGGTTCTTTAGCTAGCCAGAGGCCAACAGACCAGACCTTGTAAGTTGAGCTTAGGTCCAGTTTAGGGTTTTTGGCAAAAAAGTCCAATAAACCTTCTTCCCATCTGTCCCACGTTTTGTGGGCTATGAATTGTCTTTTAACCCAATCAGCATCTTGGTTGACAGCAAATTCTCGCCCCAGCTGTTTGTAGATGCCATTTTTAAATTGTTTTTCTCCTAGGTTGAGTTTTTTTTGTTTTCCGAGTTCCTGTTTTTGGGTTGAAGTCATTTCTGCCTCTTCTAATTTTTCTGACTGGCAGTTTTTTTGTATGTGGATTATGTGATTATTGACTTTCAGCCCCGCAGATTTAAGGTCAAACTCCAATTTTGTGATACCTGATTTATTCTCGGGCAATATAAAGGTGAGTGTTTCTGCGCCTTCAATATCTTCAGCATCTATTACAATTTCAATAGCTGTTCTGGTTACTTTTTTCATGTTTCCTCCTTTTTGGTTATTTTGTTAATTTACAATTTTCATATTAATATATCATATAATTATAATATGTCAAGCTAATTTCATTGCTGTGCATTGCTGTGTAAAGGGGAAACAGAAATGTCCAGTTTTACGGAAAATAGAAACGTCCTAGTTAAATATTTAATTATTAAAATATTGATTGTTTTGATATTGTTGCCAAGGATGATTTGTCGCGACTAACATAATTAGCAGTGTTAATATAAAAAAGCCGTACTAATTAAAGCACGGCTGTATATATTTTCAATTTTTCTGAGACTTCTATATCTCAATATAGAATTGAAAATAAACATTGAAAACTTTTTCCGGTAATATGACGTAGCCGGCGCCAATTAATGCATTGGCGCTGAAAGGTAACCTTTCCCAGTTCTTGGTAAAAGTTTTCGTAATCCCCACCTCCAAATGCTCATCAGGGCATACTTCATAGCCTGTTTTAGTTGGAACACGTGGAGCACACTCCCTTTCCTGGAAGTACATTGAGGCGTATGGTTGTATACCTCCCTTTAGCGTGGCGACGGCCAGAGCAGAAGTGTATTCATGCCCTTTAAAGATAGTGAAATCAATCCACTGACTCTTTATGTGTAAAGCCCCTCCAAAAATTGAGTCTATGTCTGAATTTACAGACGCAAAAATTTCCCAACCTTGAACCTCAGTTTCATAACCAAGTTGATATTCAGCTTGGCCAGCATGACCTCGGTAAATACCAGCGTAGCCAGTGTTCACCTTATTAATCTTGAAAATTAAATTTGATCCTAAACCACTGCCAGGAATTACCCCAATTGATGGTGGTTCGAAGTGGCTGGCACCAGAGACTGGTAAGGGGCGGTTTAGGAAGCAAATTGGTCGTGGCATGAGTCCTGCCTGAATATCAAGCCAGGAAGTGATAGGCAGCTGCCAGCGGACTGTAGATATTGTTCCCAGGTTTGAATCGTAAGTCCCGGCCAGAAGAAATTCACCAATTTTGGTATTTATTTTTTTTAATCCACCAATACGAAGGGTCGTGCTGGGGTTATAGGCCGGAAAGGTGCTGTCCATTGGGAAGCTGGTAATGGTCAATGATCCGACATAAAAATTGTCGAAAAAACCATCAACCGACTCTTTTTCCTGGGCTTGGATCGAGGAAAGTGAAATCGTAAAAATTACAAAAATACAAAGCACTGTGAAAGAAATTTGCCTTTTCATTGTTTTTAGTTTTTAATGATACATAGGAAATTATATTATATTAGCACTTATTTTTTATTATGTCAAGGGTTTGAATTGACAATTTAGAGATTTATTGATATATTAAATTAATAGGTTTTTGTTCTTTTAACTTAAAATAAATAATCATGAAACAACAATTAAGAGAAGTTGAGATTTATGACTGGGTTTTCTCTGATAATGATAATCGCCACAAAAAAGGGTTTGGTTGGCAGTCCAGTGCTAGCGTGGGCATGATTGAGACAGTGAAAAAGTTTTTGCCTCAGAAAAAGTTGAGAGTTTTAGATGTAGGCATAGGAGATGGGCGAAATGCTCAGTATTTTGTAGATAAGGGACATGAGGTAGTAGGGGTAGATTTTTCCAGCAAGGCTATAGCTTTATGTGAGAAGCGTTTTGGAAATAAAGTTGAGTTGCTTCAGTTGGATATGACTACTGAAAATGCTTGTGCTTTTTTTCAGGAAAAATCATTTGATTTAATTGTTGATTGGTCAGTTATGGATCATGTCCGTCGCTCCTTACTTTCCCCTTATTTATTTAATTTGCACAGTTGTTTAAAATTAGAAGGTTATTTATTGTCTATTCAATTTGAACTTTGTTGGATTAAAATACTGTCCTCTAACTCAAATAAGGATTGGGCTATAACCCACGGTGGGCACTATAGTCGGGGTTGGAAAAATCCTGAGAGCCTGCAAAAAACTATTTTGGATTATTTAAGGGACCTGCCAGACAATGATTACAAAAAGATTTTTGCCAAGCAAATCCTTGAACAGACCTTCTTTAATTTGCTTTTACTACAAAAGCAATAATGTCCTTTTTACCTAAAACATCTCCTCTAGAGGTGTTTTTTCTTGTTTTTTATACAATCTAGCGTTAAGATAAAGTTATGGAAAATATTTTAAGAGAATATAGGCAGGCTTTGAAGAAGCAGGGAATAGTTACTATTTCTTGTCGTCTTTCTCCTGGTGCTAGAAAAACTGAAATAAAGGAGTTAATGGCTAGTGGAGAGTTAAAGATAAGAGTATCTAGTGCGCCAGAAAAAGGTAAAGCTAATTTAGAGCTTTTAAAACTATTAGCTGAAAAATTGGAAGTGCCTGTAAATAATGTTAGAATTAAAAGAGGACAGACTTCAAAGCTAAAAGTTATTGAAGTAATAAAGTAATTGTATGGATTTATCAATTATAATAGTTTCTTGGAATGTTAAAGAAAAATTAAAAGAGAATTTAAAAGCAATATATGCTAGTTCTGGTAATTTTAGTTTTGAAATTTTTGTAATAGATAATAATTCTCAAGACGGAAGCACTAAAATGGTTAAAGAGATGTTTCCTGGAGTTAAGTTAATAGCTAATTCTTCTAATTTAGGCTTTGCTAAAGGCTGTAATCAAGGTTTAGAAAAATCTAGGGGCAGATATAAATTGCTTTTAAATCCTGACATGAGAGTTTTTAAAAATACTTTAGACTTGATGCTAAGTATTTTAGATAAAAACCCTCAGGCAGCCATCTCAGGTTGCAGATTAGTGAATACAGAAGGGGAAGTGGTAAGGCAAGTTAGAGCTTTTCCTGCTTTTTTAGATCAGTTAGCTATTGTTCTAAAAATACCTCATATATTTCCCAAAGTGTTAAATAAGTATTTACTACCTAAGTTTGATTATGGTAAGGATAGTCAGGTAGATTCTATTAGAGGAGCTTTTTTTGTGATAAGAGAGGAAAACTTTGATTTGCCTATTAAATTAGATGAAAGATATTTTCTGTGGTTTGAAGAAGTGGATTTTTGCAGACAAGCCAAAAAACAAGACAAAGAAGTTTGGTATTTTCATGAGCCTCAGTGTTTAGACTACGTGGGACAGAGTTTTTCTCAGCTAAAGTCTAGAAAAACGCAAAAATATTTTTTTGACTCAATGCTTAAATATTTTAAAAAATGGCATCCTAGCTGGCAGTATTTTATTTTAAAGATTATTTCTTGGCCAATCATTTTTTTAACTGGTTTTTTAAGGGATGTTATAAAGATAAAAAGCAAGTTTAGAACTTAGTATTTGAAATATGGAAAAAGACAAAGTAGGAGTAATACTGGTAAACTACAAGGATTATGCTAGGCGGTTTTTAAAAGACTGTCGTGATTCTTTGCTTTCTCAAACTTATAATAATTTTCAAGTCTATATCATAGATAATGCCTCTAGTGATGAGTCTTACAGTTATTTAAAAAACAACTATCCAGAGGCTAAAATTTTAAAAAGAGAAGATGGAAGCTATAGTGCTGCTAATAATTTAGGAGCTAGAGAAGCTATTTCTGACGCTTGTAAATATTTATTTATTTGCAACATGGACACAGTTTTAGATAAAGATTGTATTTTGGAGTTAGTAAAAAAGAGCCAAGAAAAAGAAGATGAAGCTATTTTGCAGGCTAAAATTTATTTACATGAAAATGGTAAAAAAACTAATAAGTTAAATACTCTAGGTAATGATTTTAATTTTCTAGGCTTCGGTTTAGTGAGAGGTTATGGAAAAAGAGAAGAAGAATTATATTTTAAACAAAGAGAATTTACCTATGCCTCTGGTTGCGCTTTAATTTTAACTTCTGCTTTGTTTGAAAAAATAGGAGGATATAACGAGTTATTTTATATGTATCATGATGATATAGAGCTTAGCTTAAAAGCCAGACTCTTAGGTCATGACATAGCTTTAGCTAATAAAGCAATTATTTATCATAAATACGAGATGTCTAGAAGTTTAAACATGCTTTATTTCATGGAAAGAAATAGGCTTTTAACTATTTTACTTTTTTATAAAGTTAGAACTTTAGTTTTGATTTTACCAGCTTTATTAATACTGGAATTAGGCTTAATTATTTACTCAATTTTTAATAATTGGTTTAAAGTTAAACTAAAAGCTTTAGCCTATTTTTTATCTTTTAAAAATATTGCTACAATAAGGAGAGAGAGGCGAAAGATGCAAGCTTTACGTTTAGTCAGTGAAAAAGAACTGACATCTTCTTTTGTGGGTTATTTGAAGTTTGATAATAAGCCTAGTTTTTTAACTAAAGCTATTAGCCCACTTTTAAATATATATTGGCAACTTATTAAAAAAATAATTTAAAAAATGGATATATCAATTATTATCGTTAACTATAATACTGCTTTTAAGACTTTAGCTTGCCTTCAGTCTATTTTTACTTCTGATTTAGAGGGCATTAATTTTGAAGTGATAGTAGTGGATAATAATTCTAAGGATAACATGGGCCCCATGCTTAAAGAGAAGTACCCCCAGGTTAAGTTTATAGAAAGCTTAAAGAATGTGGGTATGGGGGAGGGCAATAATATAGGTATAAGAAATTCTCAAGGAGACTTTATTTTAATTTTAAACCCTGATACCCTACTTTTTAAATCAGCTATACTAAATATGTATAATTATTTACAGTTATATAAAGACGTTGGTATAGTTGGCCCTAAACTTTTAAATTCAGATAAAACCTTACAGTATTCTTGCGCTCGCTTTCCTAAATGTTATACTCCTATTATTCGCAGAACTTTTTTAAGTAATTATTTTAAAAAACATATAGCTTGGTTTTTAATGCATGATTTTAGTCATGAAGAAATAAAGGAAGTAGACTGGCTAATGGGCTCTTGTTTGCTTATAAGAAGAAGTTCTTGGTCTTTTTTTGATAAACGCTTTTTTATGTATTTTGAAGATATTGACCTTTGTAGGCGGGCTTGGCATAATAGTTTTAAGGTGGTTTATTTGCCTCAAGCCAGAGTTATTCACGATCATCAAAGAGCTTCAGCTAAGTTAGTTTGGTATTTAGCTTTGTTTAAAAATAAGATAGCCAGGGAGCATATAAAGTCATGGTTAAAGTATTTTTATAAATGGAAAATAGAAAGATTTAAAAAATAGAAATAAAATTTTAAAATATAATAAAAATATATGCAAAGAAAAGTTAAAAAAGTAATTCTACCAGTAGCTGGTTTTGGTACTCGTTTTTTACCAGCTACTAAGGCTCAACCTAAGGAAATGTTGCCAGTAGTAGACAAGCCAGCTATTCAGTATTTAGTTGAAGAAGCTGTTAAAGCTGGCATAGAAGAAGTGATATTTGTAACTGGTAGAGGTAAGCATGCCATTGAAGATCATTTTGATAAGTCATTTGAATTAGAGTCTAGATTAGTAGAGAGTAACAAATTAGATTTAATTGAAAAAGTTAGGGAAGTAGAAAATTTAGCTAAATTTTCTTATGTTAGACAGCCCATGCCACTGGGCGATGGCCATGCTATTTCTTGCGCTAGTCATATTGTAGGCGATGAACCAATACTTATTATGTTTGGCGATACTTTATATGATGCTCAGATACCAGCGGCCAAACAGGTAATTGATGTCTATGAGAAATATGGTGATCCAGTCATAGGGCTATCAGAGGTGCCTTTAGATGAAGTGTCTAAGTATGGTGTTGTAGACGGGGTTGATTTGGGGGATGGTGTTTACGAAGTAAAAAGTTTTGTAGAAAAACCTAAAAAAGAAGAAGCCCCTTCTAATTTAGTAGCAGTTGGCATTTATGTTATTACTCCCGAGGTGTTTAAAGTTTTAGAGGGTATGAATGAGGGTAAATCTGGAGAAATTAGATTAGCTGATGCTTTTGATATAATGTTAGGTCAGGGCAGGCCTTTATATGCTAAAAAAATAGAGGGGGAATGGCTAGATACTGGTAATAAGTTTAATTTTATAAAAACTACTTTAAAACTAGGTTTAAAAGACAAAGAAATTGGTAAAGATTTAAATAAGTTTATAAAAGATTTGGCTGATAAAATTTAAACTAGTTAACTTAATAGTTTTATATTTATTTAAATTAATATTATTAAACCTATTTTAGGTAAATAAAGTTATGTCACACGATATTGAATCTGATTACAGAGAAACTTCAAGCAACGAAGATAAGTTCTGTCCAAAATGTAGCAGTTATGAAAATGGTTATTGTAAAGAATTAAATCAATCAGTAGGCTTAGAAGCTAGTTGTGATTTTTTTCAGTCTATAGATTAATAACACCATAAGAGAAAAATATTTTAAGAAAGCTCTTCTATAGGGCTTTTTTGATATAAAAAAAGCTTGATTTCTCAAGCTTTGTTTTTGTATGTTATATATGATTATTAAATATAATCATAAAGACGTGTGTCAAAGATTACTTTGATAAGAAAATTAATTAGAGCAATAGAAACTCCAAATATCCACAGTCTCAAAAGAATTAGATATTGAAATTTTCTAAGCCATCTATATTCTTTTTTTACCCCTTTAATTAGTAGGTAAATAAAGATAGCCATAAAGCCAAACATGCCTATGCCGGCTGATGCTATATGGATAACAAATAAAATGCTTGACCAAGGTGCTCCCTGGCTTTCTTCCATTCTAGGGAATTGGTAAAGGAAAGGTAAAATAGTCATTATAATATCTAGACCAATCCCCAGACCTATCCAGCCTAAAAAGTTATCTCTGCCTTTATAGAACCTATAACTACCAGTGATATAAGGAATAAAAGCAATTATTTGCAGTCCAATAATAAAAAGATGTTTATGCCACCACATGTTCTCCTCCATTTTTTTTAAAAAGTTTAAGATAGTAGTTTACTATCTCTAGCTTAGTGTTTACTAATGGTCTATAATGCTCTTCAGCCCAAGTTGTGTGGAAAGTAATTTGAGATAAAAAAGGAATTTGCTTTTTTAGCATTTCTAAGGGTCTTTGCCCGTGTTCTTTGGCTAAGCCAAAAATTACTTGCTGTATCCAAACATCGAAAAGAGCTTGGCTTAGATCAGCGTCTCTGATAATTTTTTCACTTAAACTATTAACCATTTTATGGTAGGGGTATTGGGTTGCTTTAATTAAGGTTTTAATTTGCTTACTTAAGCCTTTGTCTGCCTCTAGGAGGTTGTTTTCCATGGCTATAATGGCATTTTCAATTTCTTTCCCCTCATTGCCATTTTTACCACTGTGATTAAAATCATGAAAAAAAGCAGCAATCAGTAAAGCTTTAACTTCGTTTTTGTTTAGCTTGTTTTGGTAGTGTAAAATGGCTTTGTAGGTTTCGCAGACTACTGTCATGGTATGTCTGAAGTTGTGATAAGGATTAAAGGCGTTGTCGCTTAAAAAACAAATTACAAAATACTCAGCTAGACTGCCTTTATATAAACCATCCTTATTATCTATAATGTTTCTAATTAACACCTCATTAATTTCTATTGTTTTCATGGCTTCTATTTTTGATTATTATTTATTTTTTAAAGATCATTGTATTTTATGACTTCTTTAAGTTATTGTCAATTATGTTCGTGGACTTGAATATTTTTAAGAAGTTAAAACCTATTGGTGCAAAAAAAAGAGCATTTAAAAAAACAGCTCTTTTGTTGATAAAAATAAGGCATATAGATTTACTGTACAGACAACTTATATATCCCGGACTGTTGTCCAATTTTACCACTAAAGTATACTTGATTATTTTTAATATCTAGTATTGGGCTTTGTATTTCTTGAAGAGATAATATTTTGGTGGAAGTATAGCCCTGGCTTTGCCAGTTTATAATATAGAAACTATCTTGAGTAGAGTATATAATATAATCTCTGTCTGGGTGCCACATTAAGTTTTCAATTTTAGTAGAAACTCTAGTTATAAGTTCAAAGGTGTCTGAACTTAAATTATAACTATATATTTCAAAATCATTAGCATATAAAAGATTGTTGCTTCCTTGCCAAGTTCCTTGTTGAAAATTATTTATCTTAGCCTTTATAGGGTGATATTGGTTATCTATATCTATAATATATAATTGCTGATTTTTCCTGTGTACAATATTTATAAAACCATTATCCAGTTCTAAAAACTGATAATTTAAATTATAGGGAAGTTCTAATGATTTTAAAAGTTCTCCTTTTAAAGAATATTTTCGTAGATAAGTTTTTTGGCTTTCGTTCTCTAAAGAGAAAAGGTTGTTTTCTTTAATTAAGTAATCTTGGCAAGAATTTAAGGATAATATTTTATCTGAGGTTTGACTGTCAAGATTAAGTTCAAAAATGTCATTATTTATTTGGTAGAAGCTAATTTTTTTATTATCACTACATTTAAGATTTTTTAGAGCCTTATCTTTATTTTGATCAAAGCTCAGTATTTCCTGGTTGTCTAAGTTAAAAATATAAGTATCAGTAATAAGTTTTTGACTGTCTGTAGAAAATTGCCAAGCACTAAACTTGTTTTCAGGTAAGTTAATTATTTCATCCTTTTTTAAGTTAATAACTTTTTTAGAAAAAGGTAAAAGCAAGTAATTATAATCAGGGCTAATATAAATATCTTGAGTCAAAGAAGTATATATTAAAAGAGGCAGGCTTTTTTTAAATAGAATTAAGTTATTTACATACAAAGCCTTTCCTGATTCTATTTCTATTTTATCTTGCCAAGGCCAATAACCTTCAAGCTCAAGCTTTAAATCATAACTTCCAGGAAATAGCTGATTTATTTTGGCTGGAGTTTTATGTTCTCCTAAATATTTATCTTGATTAGCTAGAAATACTTTTTGTTCTTTTTCTAAAAATACAGTAGCTCCTTTAGGGGAAGTGCTTATTTCTAAAGTACCAGTTTTTAAAAGTAGAGAATCTAGCTTTAAAGGCCAACTTAAATTAAGCTTATAACCAGCGGCGTATAAGGAAATAAGGAAAGTTAATATTAAAAATAAGAAAATGAAAGCGTAGAAAAGGGCGCTTCTGACTTGTTTGTTCATAATTTTTTAGACTCTAACTATGTCAGCTCCTAAATCTCTTAACCTTTTATCAATATTTTCATAACCTCTATCAATTTGATAAATGTTATCAATTTCAGTAGTGCCTTTAGCAATTAAAGCGGCAATAACTAAAGCAATTCCGGCTCTTATATCAGGGCTAATAAGTTTTTTAGCATATAATTTAGAAGGGCCATTAACTACTACTCTATGAGGATCGCACATAATAATATTGGCCCCCATTTGTGAAAGCATATCTACATACAGAAGTCTGCGGTCATAAATAATTTCATGAATGGTTGAGAGTCCTTGGGCTTGAGTCATAAGTACAGTATAAGGAGACTGCAAGTCAGTAGGGAAGCCCGGGTACTCATGAGTTTTTATATTATAAGGTCTAATATTTTTAGTAGGCTTAACTCGGAGCCAATCTTTGCCAATTTCAAAGTTAAGACCAATTTTTTTAAATATAGTTAAAAGGCTTAGGATATGTTCAGGTTGGCATTTAGTAATAGTTATATCAGATTTTGAGGCAGCTGCCATAATAGCAAAAGAACCAGCTTCAATTCTATCAGGTACTATTTTAAAGGTTCCAGCCTTTAACTTTTTAACTCCCTCAATAATTATAGTCGGACTACCAGCACCTTTAATTTTAGCTCCTTGAGAGTTTAAGTAATCTGCTAAAGCCTTTATTTCTGGCTCCATAGCACAGTTTTGTAGTGTAGTGATTCCTTTAGCTAAAGTAGCTGTCATCATTAAACTTTCAGTTCCGGTAACACTAACAGTAGAGAAGAAGTAAGTAGCGCCTTTAAGCTCTTTAGCTTTGATTTCATAAAATTTACCACTAACTTTAACTTCAGCTCCTAAAGCCTGAAAACCTTCTAAGAATAAATCAATCGGTCTACCGCTGGCACCAATAACACAACCCCCAGGATGAGGAAATTTAACTTCCTTAAATCTGGCAAGTAAAGGACCTACAAACATCATTGAAGTTCTAAATTTATCCGCTAATTTAGGTTCTAATTCACTTTTATTAATATTTTTAGTGTTTATTTCCACTTCTGATCCACTATGTCTGATACTGGAGCCTAAAAAAGATAAAAGCTCTAAAGCCTTGCCAATATCTTCTATTTGCGGCAAGTTTTTTATAGTAATAGTTTCCTCTGAAAGAATAGAGGCAGGGATAATTTTTAGAGCCGAGTTTTTAGCTCCTTTTACTTCGATTTCTCCGCTTAAAGGCTTTTGACCTTGGATGATAAATTTTGGCATAAGTTTAAGTTAGTTATGTAATCTAATTCTATCCTATTTATTGACATTTTTCAAATTTTTGTTAGAATTATCTTGAGACGTGAGTGTTCACGTTTTTTCATAATTAATTTTTACAAGTAATTATAAATAATATGTCAAAGATTGCAGTGATTAAAACTGGTGGCAAACAGTATAAGGTTAAAGAGGGTGATAAAATTAAGGTAGAGAAATTAGACCTTGAAGAAAACAAATCAATAAAACTTGATACTCTTTTAATAGGTTCTGAAGATGGTAAGGAGTTAACTTTAGGAAGGCCTAGTTTAGGAGATAAAGTTACAGCTGTAGTTGAAAAACAAGCTAGAGACAAAAAGATTACCGTGATTAAGTATAAGAACAAAACTAGATACAAAAGAACTTTAGGTCATAGACAGCCTTTTTCTTTACTAAAAATTGAAAAGATTGAAAGTTAAAACTAGAAAACGTCATTATTTAAAAAAATATAGTTTATAAAAAAATCCGTTTATTTTAACGGATTTTTTGTTAACGATGATGATACTTGGGGTCTAACTTTCCTAAAATTGACAAAAAGGAAAACATTTTTGAAATAACTAAGTTCTCGTAAAGAGATACTTTTAGATAAAAAGCTTCTATAGGAGAGTACCTTTTTAAAGGTCTGGCTATTCTAAGCACGATTAAAAAAATAGCGAGATAGATCATTGTTTAATTTTTAAAGTTCTTATTGTATTTGATTTCTATATTTTAAAGCTTCAGACAAAGTAATCTCATCAGCATATTCCAAAGAAGCTCCAGCCGGTAAACCTCTAGCTAAACGGCTGAGTTTGATATCGTATGTTTCTAAAAGTTTTTTTAGATAAAGAACAGTAGTTTCTCCTTCTATAGTGGGACTAAAAGCCATAATCACCTCTTCAATATTATCAGTTTTTATTTTTTTAAGTAAAGCCTTAACATTTAAATTTTCAGGATTAATGTTATCTATAGTACTTATAAGGCCACCTAAAATAAAATATAGCCCATTATATTTATGAGTGTTTTCCATGCTGGCCATTTCTTGAGTATTAGCTACTAAACATAAAGTTTTCTTATCTCGCCTGTCGCTAGCACAAATAGGGCAGGGGTCTTCTTCACTAATAACTAGACAATTAGAGCAAGTAGTTAAATTTTTTCTTAAGTTGGCCAAATTAGTAGCAAGATCGTGGAGATTAATATTCCTATTTTTTAAAAGATAAAAAACATAGCGTTCAGCAGTTTTAGGGCCCACGCTAGGGAGTTTTTGAAAGTATTCAATTAGGGTTTGAATTATCTGTGGATAAGCCATAATTTAATATATATATCTATATTATAGCAAGCAGGTTTAATTATTCAATTGCCAAACTTTTATTTTGTTAGCTTTCAATATATTTGCCTAATATTAGACTATATTTTAGATATATCTTTTCAATACATTGACAAAAATATAAAAATATGCTATAATATATTTAGATAGGATAAAGAAGTATCCATCTAACCCAAGCCTGTCGGGAAGTATAGGCAAAAGATCTTTACATAATAAAAAGGAGTTAAAACATGAAAAACTTTTTTGCAGTAATTTTGGTAGTCATGATCGCCATGACAACATTTGCCCAGGAACCCATTGAAAAAATCTTAGTTGTCGTAAAAGCAACAGACTCAATCGAAAATGCTCAGATATATAGTACTGGAAAAATGACAGCCATGCTGTCAAATAGCCGATTTGTACTGATGGATGCCAGGGAGGATTCAATTTTGAGGGTTTACCTTGACAGACACCCAGAGGGTTATTTAGATTCAGTTTCCGATTGGAATATGGAGAGAGGACTTTATGTTCCTTACTCGATTTCCAATTACATGGAGATAAAACTAAGCCCAACTGACAAAGAATTGTTGGCTAAGGTTATAGAAGTAATATTTACTGGCAATGAATCTTACCATCTGAAAGGTTGCTCTATATTTACAGGAGTCTCGTTGCCAAAAGAACAGAGAGAATATAGCGCAATGGCTCCAAGTGCCTTTCAGTCTTTCTTGCAAAATAATGTCACATTGGTGACAAAAAAAGATTTTCTTTTAACCAGCAGGTTAGAGGAAGAATATGCAGAGAGAGTCGCTGCCGGATTCCAAGAGTCTCCATTAATGGAGCTTGGAATATATCGTACTATTTACGATATTGTGAAAATAATGGGCGACGGAGTCGATCAAGTTGGAGAAGTTAACAAGGAATACAAATTAGCTTGCGATGAATTTGCAAGTATGCTCAACTAACTCCTTAATCGATCTTTCAAAAACCCCACCAACAAATTTGGCGGGGTTTTTTCTTTTTATGTAATCGTATTGTTATGTAATTTTATATATTTCTATTCTATTTGCGTTATACAACTTCTTCTACATTGTTAATCTTTATATCACACTATCCTAATCCTGGAAAACCTCCCATTTCTTGCATTTTTTTAGCCATTAATTTTTGAGCTTTCTTTATTGCATCATTTATACAATCTTTTACAGCTTTCTCAGAAGCTTCTTGACTGAGCTCACTATTTAACTTTATTTCTTCAATTTCTAGGTTACCATTTAAAGTGACCTTAACGCCATTTTTTTCTTCATTAACTCTTTCATCAGCTAAAGCTTTTTGCATGGTTTTAGCTTGGCTTCTTAAATCTTTAAACTGTTTTAATTTGTTGAACATAATATTGTATTTAATTATTATTTCTTTTTATTATAACTTATTTTATTATAACCTATTAACATTCATTCTAAAATTCTGGTGGAGCTTCTTGATGTCTTCTTTCTAAATTCTTAAAACTAACCGTGTCTTTGTCAAAATATAGCTTTACTTCTCCAGTTGGACCATTTCTATGTTTGGCTATATGAATTTCGGCTCTAATCTTATCTTCTTCGGACAAGTCTTCTTCACGATAGTTCTTGTCAGCTGCTTTTCTGTAGATAAACATAACTACATCAGCATCTTGTTCGATAGATCCAGAGTCTCTTAAATGAGATAATTTAGGAATAGCTGGGGAAGTTTGTTCTACGGCTCTAGAGAGCTGAGCTAGGGATAAAACTGGAACATCTAGTTCTCTGGCAATAGATTTAAGACCACGACTAATTTCAGCAATTTCCTGTACTCTATTATCTCCGTATTTACCACGTCCTTCCATTAATTGTAAATAATCTATAATAATAAGGCCCAGGCTTTTTTCCATTTGTAGTCTTCTGGTTTTAGCTCGTATTTCCATAATAGAGGAAGTAGGGGAGTCATCTATATATATTGGCGACTCAGCTAATTTTCCCATAGCCTCACCAATTTTAGCAAAATCATTATTATCTTCTTTATCAGATAAATTACCGGTTCTCATTTTCCATAAATTAACTCCTGACTGAGCACAAAGCATTCTATCTACCATTTGTTCTTTACTCATTTCTAGTGAAAATATACCTACGCCAACTTTAGCGTTTACGGCTACACTTCTAGCAATATCCATGGCAAAAGCAGTTTTACCTACACTGGGTCTAGCAGCTAAAATAACTAAGTCAGATTTTTGCAGACCAGCTAGCAGTTTATCTAGCTCAATAAAGCCAGTAGGCACGCCTCGGAGTTTACCACTTTGTTTATGAAGCTCATCAATTCTGTCAAAGGCGTCAGTTAATAAGGTGTCTATAGATGAAAAAGCACTATTCATGTATTTTCTAGAAACTGAAAAGATTTTTTGTTCTGTTTCATCAAGTACTTTTTCTATTTCTTCTTCTTCTTTAAAACTTAAATCAGTTATTTCAGCAGCTGCTTGCTGTAGTCTTCTAAGGGTTGATTTTCTTTGAATGATTTTAGAATAATTAGCTACATTAGCTGAAGTAGCTACAGCGTTACTTAATTTAGCTAAATAACTTCTACCGCCACAGTTGACTAATTGTTTTCTTTCTTCTAGACGATTAGCTAAAGTTAAAATATCAATTGGTTCTTGACGACTATATAGTTCTTTAATGGTAGCATAAATAGTGGAATGTGAGGTTTTATAGAAATCATCTTCAAACAAAGAATCAGCTACCTTTATAATTGCATCTTTGTCTAAAAGCAAACAACCAAGTAAAGATTCTTCAGCCTCAATATTTTGTGGAGGGACTTTTCCGCTTAGATTACTAACTTCAGCATTAGTCATATTTTTATTTTTCTAGCTTATTTATGTAAACTTATTCTAGCTAAAATGGGTCTAAAAATCAAGGCAAAGTTTTGCACTACTTGTCCCCATTTATTTTAACTATTTACAAAAAAAATATCATTTGTTATTATAATAATCGAAAAGGTGCTTGAAGCATGTTTTTAATTTTAGCGCCTATAGCTCAGCCGGTAGAGCAGCTGCCTTTTAAGCAGAAGGTCCCAGGTTCGAATCCTGGTGGGCGCACAACTTGTTTTTGCCACCCTAGCTCAGCTGGTTAGAGCAACTGTTTTGTAAACAGTAGGTCGTCGGTTCGAATCCGACGGGTGGCTCATTAGTCTTTACCTTTTGTAAAGACTTTTTTATTATATAAACTATGAAGTATAGATATTATATAAAAACCTTAGGCTGTAAGGTTAATCAATATGACAGCGGAGTTTTAGTTTCCAGTCTTTTAAGTTTAGGTTTTGAAGAAAGTCAGGATAAGCCTGATTTAGTGATTATAAACTCCTGCGCAGTTACTCAAAGTGCTATTTCTAAAAGTCGGTATTTTGTTAACTATTACAAAAAACAATATCCTAAGGCTAAAATAGTACTTTTTGGTTGCTGGCCTCAAACCCATGATTTAAAAATAAAAGGAGTTGATTTAATTTCTGGCACTGGTCAAAGGCAAGAATTATTAACTAAGCTTTTAAAACTATTTTCTTTAAAAGTAGATAAAAATAAAGTTAGAGAGAATTTATCTCACACCGATAGGCATAGGTACTTTTTAAAAGTTCAAGATGGTTGCAATCAGTTTTGCTCTTATTGCATTATCCCTTATAGTCGGGGTAGGCTTAAAAGCAGAAAACAAAGGGAGATTATAGAAGAAGCTGGTTTAGCCATTAAAAGAGGCTATAATGAGATTATTATAACCGGTATACATGTTGGTCTCTATGGAGTTGATTTAAAAAATAAGAGTAATTTAGAAAGTCTTTTAGAAGTACTTTTACAAAAATATTCTCAGACTAGATTCAGGTTAAGCTCAATTGAAGTTAGTGAAGTTACAACAGGAATTATTAATTTAATGAAAAAATATAATAATTTTTGTCCTCATCTGCATATATCTCTGCAATCTGGTTCAGATAAGATTTTAAAGTTAATGAATAGACCCTATAGCGTAAAAGATTTTAAAAATCAGGTATTGCAGATAAGAAAACAAGTTCCAGATGTCTCTATTTCTACTGATGTGATTGTAGGTTTTCCCTCGGAAAGTGAGAAAAATTTTAAAGACAGTTATAATTTTTGCAAAGAGATTGAGTTTAGCAAAATTCATGTTTTTAGTTTTTCTTTGCATAAAAAAACCCAAGCCTATAACTTACCAAGTAGAGTTAAAGTAGAAGATATAAAGATAAGATCTAAGAAATTAAGGGGTTTGGGCAGAGAATTGGAAAGTAAATATATGGATAAAATAAGTAAAAGAGACGATTTAGAAATGGTATCAGAAAGCACAAAGGGTAATTATATTTTTGGTCATAGTCAATATTTTACGCCTTTAAAGATAAAGAAGCCTAATAATTTTTTGGACAAAGATTTAGGCAAGAGAATAAAGGTTTAAGCTATAATAATTTTAGATAGAAAAAACCCGCGACTAGTTATTAGCGCGGGTTGTTGTTTTATTTTTTTTATTTTATAGCTCCGGTGCCTCATTTTTGAGGATTAGGAAGGCAATTCTTGTGCCCTCATCTTCTTCCTGAATGAAAATGGTTCCGTTGGTAATTTGTTGGCCGTCTGTCAGAGTGACAGAGGTAGGTGTAGTAGCGGGGAAGGACTCAGAAGTTTTTTTTGTTTCCGGTTTTTCCTCTTTTATAGAGGCAGTACTGTTTACTTTGAATTCCCATCCTTCCGGAAGTTCAACCCGTCCGCGCTTAATTACGGCAAAATAGTTTCCACAGTGTTCCCTCCAAAACTCTGCGTGGGTGTTTCCATCCGGATTTTCGATTGTCACTTTTGTGACTCTCTCACCAGACTTCAAATATACCCAGCGATTCTTGCCATCGCCAAACTCCATATCAACTTTTATCTTTTTTGGTCCAGAGTTGCGGATCAAAACACCTCTTTCAATCTTTGTGATTTTTTGGTCGCGATCAATGTGTTGCTGGATAGCTCCGGCAAGTTGTGTGTCGTTTAATGGTTTTATATTCCCTAAAACTGGAGGGTAAGCGTCAGGATTTTGATGATTTTTTGCCTCTATAATAGAATTGAGGCTTATAAGGAGAATAGCTACAAATATTATAGCCAGTATTAACCAGGATATAGGTGAATTTTTCCAATATTCCCAATTAGTTTGCTCTTTAGAGGTTTTATCCCCCTTAATAGTTGTAATGTCTCCTTCAAGGTATTTTTTCGTTAGTATCCAAACACAATCATGGGTTCCGTTTTGAGGGGCGTCTGCCACCCAGTATTCTACACCCTGTCCTGAGCGGGCAGGGAAAAGCACGGTATCACTAACCTGGATTAGGTTGATGTTGGCGAAGCGGTCCTTGTTTAGTTCCAAGACTTGATTGTAGATCATCATGAAGGCCGGGTCAATTTTTGTGGTTTCATTTTTTTGGCTCGAAGCTGAAAGCACAGCCAGAATCACTGCAAAAAACAAAAAAAATTTTTTCATGTTGTAAAGATCTTTTTATTACTTGTGTCCGACAAGCACGGAATCCGAAGTTACGCAATTTCCGTTTTGAATTGCAACTTTTATTCGCTAGAATAAAAGCATATGAAAAAAGAAGAAAACAAACACAAAGTAAAGAGTAAAGGTCGAAAATATAAACATATAGATCAGTTTGAAAGAGATAGAATTGAA
>JAIPJA010000019.1 GCA_021734405.1 Minisyncoccota bacterium | reverse complement strand
CCAAAAACTTAAAAAACTAAACCAAATAAATCAAATAACAATTAACAAAACCATGAACTTAAAACCACTCGCTAAAGTTACATTTTCAAATCGTTTAACGAAGTAAGTTATGGTTACATTTTTGGATCATTTGACACGAATGCTTACCGAAGGTGTACATACTAAGATAAAAATGCAAAAAAGGCTTAGCTTTGGCCTTAGAAATCCTCAAATGTATGTCAAAAAGCTAGAACTTGCCTTTATACCTAGAGAAAAGTTAATTTATCCCCACACATTTTGACATAGAGCCCTGCTCGGGGTCGTGGACGAAGTTCGAACTAGTGTGGCTAAGATTAAATGAAAATTAAGTATTAAAAAATAATCTAATTTCTTCTGAGCCAATCGGAAAATCATTTCTTATAGTTTTATCTCCTTTATCATGCAATTGAAAATCAATAATTTTAATTTTTCCCTCAGGTGTAACAAAGAAATCAAGATCATTAATCATGTATTTTTCTTCCAAGATACTTAATTTATTTTCTAATTCTAAAGCTTCTACCTTAGCCGCTCCCCATTGTTCCGCGCTCAGTCCTTTTTTAAATATTTCACCACGAAATCTCACCCAATTAGTAGGATTTTCAATATATTCTTTATTTATTTCCTCCTCGGTCATTTTACTGTGAATTTCCTTGCTCGCCTCATCTGCTGCATCCTGCTGATACCTACCTCGAACCATATCTTGAATTACATAAAATTTATTATCTTCATCTATACTATCATTTATTTCGATATATTCTGTTCTTGGTAAAAATCTATCTCCTAAATATTGCTTTAAAATCTCAAAATCATTTCTTTCATTTTCATACGAAGTTGAATTATTAAATTTATCAAATTTCTTAATTATAATATCAGGCCAATCCTCGGTATAATACGGCGTCTTAAAGGCGGATGGACTATCTGTAAATAATTTTAATTTACTATTAGCGTTTAAATGTTTAACCCACTCCTTAAAGCGCTGTGGCTCTGATAAGTCTCCATATAAAACCTTTAGATTATCAGACAGTTTGTCTACATTCTTTATATAGGTGACATTCTCTTTTTTGAAGCTATTCTCAAAATTCATATAACCTTACTTAAAATATTCATTATGTAATAAATATAACATAAAAAATATATTAAAAACAGGACTCGGATTCGAACCAATATCGACCAATAAAATCAAGGGTTTTATGTAAAATGCCTTAAATATCCTAAAAATGTTCGAACCACTTTGGAACTTAAAATGTGTCTAATATTAAAACAAAAACAGGCCCTATAAGCCTGATTTTGCGTTTTGCTCCCGGGGTCGGATTCGAACCGACGACCCACTGGTTACACTTATCCTTATGTTTCCAAAAGGGGTGGACTATATCATCATCCTAATTACAGGATGCGAGGCGCTTCCCACTCTAAAATGAGCAGTACTCTCTTTCGAGATAGTCTCTGAACCTTCCCCTTAGAGGGGCTTGGCTGCTGATTGCCATATTGAGTAACTTAGGTTTCCAGCAATTCACCTCGTTTTTCAACCTCAATTACTTGAGGAAGCTGCGTAAAAATTCACAGCCAGTTGCGCTACCGCTGCGCCACCCGGGAAAAATTAAAAGTGCTTTGCGATTAAAGCACAATTATATAATAAATTAATATACAAACGATGTCAAGAAACAATTTTTATATTATTTTTTAATATATAGGCTAAAAACTTCTTCACTTAAATGAATTTCTAGATTATTACCTTCACTGTTTAAGGAGTTTATATAATTTTCTATAAGCTGAGTTAATGATAAAAAAGATTTATTTAAAACTTTATTTATCAAAAATGGGGGTATGGAAATATTTCTATACTTAGCCTTTAAAACTGTTAAAGATATGGCATCTCCCTCTTCATAAATAGCTATATCCAAAGTAACATTACCGGTAAGAGGTTTTAAAAGATAAGCTTCAAGCCTTATAAAATCACCTTTAAAATCTAGTGTAGCTTCTGAAAAATAAGGATCTTGACATTGACTTATATAATGATAAAGCAAGTAATTAGCTTCTTTTTCTGTCAATTGAAAGTTTCTTTCATCTTCTAAAACTGTTTCTAAACTATTAGTTTCTAAACCTTGTTTCCAATTATTATATTTATTTTCCACTTCCATTTTCTGCTGAGAGCTTAAATTAAAACTTGGAAGTTCTTCTGCCTGTCCTTCAGTACTTTTAAACATATCTTGCCAGCTCCAAGCAGAAACTGAGAAAGGAGAAATTAAAAATATAAAGAAAATAAATAAAAATATTTTTAAAACTTTTTTTCTCATATAAATATAATAAGTGTTAGTAGTCTCTTAATTTATCTAAACCTTTAAACTTTCTAATTTTTTCCAAACTCTTAGCCTCAATTTGCCTAATCCTTTCCCTGGTAACATCAAACTCTTGTCCAACTTCTTCTAAGGTATGAGCTACACCATCAACTAAACCAAACCTCATCTCTAGTATTTTCTGCTCTCTTGGAGAAAGATTTATAATAATTTCTTTTACATAGTCGCACAATAATTGCAAGGCAGCTGCTCTGTCTGGAGCAACATTTTTAATATCTTCAATAAAGTCTTCTAAGGTAGAGTCTTCTTCATCATCACCTATAGTTGTCTCCAGCGAAATAGTGTCTTGAGAAATCTTTATAATATACCTAACCTTATCTAAAGTCTCATCCATTTCTGAGGAAATTTCTTCAGGTAAAGGTTCTCTGCCTAATTCTTGAATCAGGGTTCTTTGCACTTGCTGAAACTTGTTTATAGTCTCAACCATGTGTACAGGAATACGAATAGTTCTAGACTGATCAGCTAAAGCTCTGGTTATGGCCTGTCTTATCCACCAAGTAGCATAGGTGGAGAATTTATAGCCTTTACGATACTCAAACTTTTCTACGGCTCTAAATAAACCAATATTTCCCTCTTGAATAAGATCTAAAAGACTAAGCCCTTTAGCGCCAGCAAACTTTTTAGCAATAGAAACCACTAGTCTTAAGTTAGCCTCTATAAGCTCTTTCTCTGCCTCTCTGTCTCCTTTTTCTTTGCGCTTAGCTAACTCCACTTCCCTTTCTCCGGAAAGTAAAGATACTTTACCAATTTCTTTTAAATACATCTGAATGGAGTCCTCTGAAAGCTTAGACAAATCTACCACGCCCAAAGCTCCTGGCTTATCCTCTTTCTTTTCAATTTGTAAAATATTACCAGCATCCTCTATTATTCTAATACCATTCTCTTGTAGCTCACCTAAAAATACTTCATAGTCATAAACATATTCCTCTATTTCTGGAAATAAATAGAGCAGTTCTGTTTCAGTGATAAAGCCACGAGATTTGCCCTTGCTTATAACTTTATATATCTGCTCAGTTGTAGGTTTAACTATTTCTTTTACTATTTTGCTTGTCATCTTTTTAACTTTAGCTTTGCCTGTTACCTTAGCAGGCTTCTTTTTAACAGCTGTTTTAGCTTTATTATCTTTCACTTTTTTAGACCCACTAAGTTTCTTAGTAGTCTTATTCTCTTTTATAACTTTATTTTTTCCTGTGCTTCCCTTACTCCCCTTTTTAATAGCTTTCTTTTTAGTTTCTACTTTATTACTTGTTTTTCTCACCTTATTATTCATTTTTTTATTTTTTTTACTCATAGTTATAGAAAAAATTAAACTGCAATGGCTAAAAAATTAACTGTTGCAGCTTCTTTAGCAGCTTATCCGCTTCTCCTGCTTTTCCCTGTCTTTCTAAATCAGCTATTTCTTTTTCCAAATTCTTCCTTAAAGACTTCTTTTGCAGCTGCTTTAACTCTGATATTAAACTAATAGCTTCAACTTTGGCCTCAGAAGTGGCAAGACTGTAAAATTCTTTTTCCCCTAAAATAACCAACTCTCTAAGCCGATTTAATAACAGGGGCTTTGGTTCTTGCCAGCAACGTTCTAAACCTTTAAAGTCTAAACTACTGTTCTTATTATAGTAAATAATTAATTGATTGTAAAATTCTTTAGTTAAAGAATCTTCTAACTCAGAGCCTTCCAATTCCGAACTAACATAGGAAAAAATATCAGTAAATTTTAGCACTAAAGCTAATAATAAGTTAGAGAGCTTTTCTTGGCGACTCAGCTCTTTAGTTCTAGTAAAGTTTTTAACCTTATCAGAAACAGATTTGTCGGTAGCTCCACTTTGCCTTGCCTGTTTGCCTGTCATCTCTCTTAAAACTGACTCTGAAACATCTAAACTACCAGCTACTTGCCTTAACCAATGATCTTTTTCTACGTTATTAGCTATTTTAGAAATCATATTCATAACTTTAGCAGTAGCTTTTCTTTTATCTTCAATCTTACTTAAATCATATTCTTTTAAAACTTTATCTAAATAATACTCCATCATAGGTTTAGCGGTTTTAACAGCTTGAGAAAATAACTCTTTTTTAGATAAAATAAGCTCAGCCGGATCTTTGCCTTCGGGTAAAACTATTACTCTAATATTCATCTCTAAACCTAAAGCTTCAACAATACCTCTATCTGCAGCCATTTGACCAGCACTGTCCATGTCAAAACTCAAGGCTAAATTCTCGCTATAGCGCTTTAAAATTAACAACTGGTCTTTAGTTAAAGCTGTTCCTGATGAAGCTACTACACTTTTAAAACCAGCCTGGCTAGCTAAAATCACATCGGTTTGTCCTTCCACCACAATAGCTAAATCTTCCTTTTTTATCTCTGATCTCGCTTTATCTAAACCATAAAGGACCTTGCTTTTATTAAAAAGTTCCGTTTCTGGACTATTTATATACTTTCCCCCTCGCTCTGATGCTTCCCTGTCAAAAGGATTGACTCTACCGGTAAAAGCAATAATATTGCCATTTATATCACTAATTGGAAACATTATTCTATCACGAAAACGATTATAATAACCTCTGCCTGATTGTTTCTTAGTTATTAACCCGACTTGAAGAATTTCCTTTTCGCTATAGCCCTTTTTTAAAAGAAATAATAATAGATCATCCCAACTATTTTGACTATAACCTAAACGCCAATATTCAATACTAGCTTGACTTATACCCCTGTCTTTTAAATATTGTAACATTTTCTTGCCTGATTCTGTTTCTGTTAAAGATTTAAAATAATAACGACTAGCTAAATCCATTAAGTCTAAAAGTCTTGATTTTTTTGAAGTATTTTTACCTTTTAAATCCTTTAAAACCACACCTGCTTTAGGAGCTAAAAACCTTAAAGTATCCACAAACTCTAAATTTTCCATTTCCATAACAAACTGAAGCACATCACCCCCTTTACCACAACCAAAACAATGGTAAATTTGTTTTTCTGGCGACACCATAAAAGAAGGCGATTTTTCCCTGTGAAAAGGACAGTTAGCCTTAAAATTAGCCCCAGCTGCTTTTAAGGGGATATAATCTCTAATCACATCCACAATATCCAACCTATTTTTTATTTCTTCAGCTTGATTCATAATTTTAAAATCCTTTTTAACCAATTTTTTTTCTCTATCACTTTATTATTATCAACTTGTAAGCGATTTAAATCATTTTCTATCTGTCCCTTACCAATCAAGTCCTCTTGTTCTTTAAGTTTTTCTGGAATTAATACTTTTTTTCTCCCCCTATTTTTAAAGTGTTTTTTAATTTTAATAGCTCAGCTTTAACTAAGTCATTATCATATTCCCCACTATGAGCAGTCTGCCCGCTGTAACTAGCCTTTTTCTGATCTAAATGCATACTAAAAACATAAAATGATTCTAACTCATTAACATATAGATGTAAGCGAGGATAAAAGTCAGCTCCTAATCTTTTTACATAACTAACTTGCGATCTTTTTCTGTCATATATTTGCGCCCAACCTAAAGAGCGTAAAAACTGAGCCGGGTTAATTTGTATTGTTTGCTTAGAAACTTCTAATTTCATAAGATTATTAGGGCTTAAAAATTACAAACTTGTATACCAAGAAGCTATTAACAGCTATAATTAGAGAAACTATAATTTGAGATAAAAGATAAAATATACCCCAATATTCAACAAAAACAACCATCAAAAACCCATTAATAAAGAAATTAAATAAATTTAAAACAAAATAAGCCAAAAGTTGAGTTAAATATTTTTTCTTTAAATTTCTAAAGGTCCAAAATTTCTGTAAACTAAAACTGACTGAAAAGGCTAAAACAAAAGCTAGGCTCGTAGAAATAAATATAGTCCAGTTAAAAACGTCGAAAAGTAAAAATACTACTAGCACATGAACTAAAGTAGCGCTAGCTCCTGCTGTTATGTATTTTATAGATAATTTAAGCCAGTGTTTTTTACCCAAAAAAGGTAAAAATTTAAAGAGCCTAATCTTTATTCTATTGTATTTTTCAGAAAAAAACAAGCCTTTTTATTTAATATTATAGGAAAAATTAGCTAAAGTTAAAGCATCACTAAAACGTGATAAAACAGTTTTGGAACCTAAAACTGAAACAATAATTTCTCCTTGCTCTAAATGGTTAAATTTAGCCACAAAACAATAACCTGCTTCCGGTAAGTACCCAGTCTTTCCGCCTTTAAACTCTAAGTTATCAGAAAAATCCTCTTCTAAAAGCAAATCTGTAGAATCAACTTCTCGGCTTTGTCCTTGTTCAGTAGTAAAAACTATTGAACTCATTTCCAAGCTTTTAATAATCTTTTCTTGACTCAGGGCTTCTTTAGCTAAAACAGCAACTTCTCTAGCAGTAGAAATATTTTGTGGTGACAAACCCACTGGATCAGCAAAATTAGTATTTTTTAAGCCTAAGCTTTTAGCTTTTAAATTCATTAAATCAACAAACTCTTTCTCACTTACGCCTAAAGAATTGACTAAAGCAGCCGTAGCTGTGTTAGCTGAACCTACTAAACTTAAAGAAAATAAATCTTCTATTTTTACTCTGTCACCTAGAAAAAGATAAATTCGCCCACCCTCTCTTCTGTCCTCTCGCCTAATCTGATAAACTTTTTCCCAATCAGGACTAAAATCTAAAACTACTAAAGCTGTCATTAATTTAGTAATACTGGCAATTGGCTGAGCTTCTTGGCTATTTTCTTCTGTTAAAAAAAGCTTAGCTTTTGGCTCTAAAACTGCATATCTACTACTAACTATTTCTGGCTTTTGTATTTGAGATAAAAAATTTTCCACTAGTGCACTAGAAGAAAAAGTTGTTTGCCCGACAAAAGCTCCCAACTCAGCCTCACTGAAATTTGACTCTAAATTAACAGCTAAACTTGGAAGCCAAAATAGATTAGCTAGCAAAAAAATTAAAAATTTTGAAAAAAATACTGAAAACATAATTTACTTTCTTAACTTTCTTTATCAGTTAATTGATTTTCAGACTGTAAAGAACCGCTTAAAAAATCAGAAATAGTCTGATCCTTATTCAACCTCTCATAGTCTGGTAACTGCTTTAAATCATCTACTCCTAAATATCTTAAAAAATCTAAACTAACATTATATATTTTTTCTTCACTACGACTCTTTTGCTCCTCCACTAAACCTCTGATAAGTAAATTTCTAAGTATTAAACTACAATTAACACCCCTAATTCGCTCTAATTCAGTTTTAGAGATAGGGCCTCTATAGGCGATAATGGTTAAAGTTTCTAAGCTAGGCTGACTTAATTCTCCGCTAGTTTCCGCCGCTAAAAAATCTCTAACTATTTCTGAATTATTGACAGCTGAAGTTAATTGGTATTTACCGCTAGTAGAGATAAGTTGTAGACCTGAATCATGGTCATGGTAATAGTTTTGTAATTGTTGTAAATTGTTTTCAACTTCCTTTTTTTCTGCTTTAAGTGACTTAGCTAAATCATTAACACTAAGAGGTTTAGGTGAGACAAATAATAAAGATTCAATTTTTGACTTTAAACTCATAATTTTAATTTTTAAATATATCAATTTCACCAAACAAAGATACTTGTTTAAAAACTAATTGTCTTTGTTTGGCCAACTCTAAAATCGCCAAGAAATTTACAATTATTTCAGTCTTATCTTGACTACCTGAAATTAACTTATTAAAGTTGTATTTATGTTTTTTATCTAAAATGTTTTTTATATAATCAATTCTCTCTTCTATAGTTACTACTCTTTTTATTTTTTCTTCTTTTAGTTTTTCAATTTTAGGCTGAAGAGACTTTAAAAAATCAGCAAATACTTGTTTTAAGCGATTTTTATCTACATTATCAGGAGCAATAAAGCTAGCATTAGCCAGTAATTGTTTTCTGATTTGTTTTTGGTTAATATTTTTTACAAACAAAAAGCGCTTACCCGAAGTCATTTCCCTAACATTTTCCGTAGCTTTTACAAACTCCTTATACATCCGCAGTTGTAATTTAAAGTCATCAATTTCAGCTTCCTCATCTTCACTATATAAATAAGGCAAAAGAGCTTTAGATTTTATATATAAAAGCTTAGCAGCTACATACAGAAAGTCTGCCATTTCCTCAGTTTTTATCTGCCTATTATTTTCAATATAGGCAATATATTGATCACAAATAGCAGCCAAGCCAATTTCAGTAATATCCAACTCTTCTTTTTCTATTAGTTTAAGCAATAAGCCTAAAGGACCTTGGAATTTTTCCAGTTTAATTTCCATCATTTTATTTCAATTCTAATATATATTTATTATACTAACTAATCTTCATTCATAATGCAACGGACACTGGCATAAGACCATAAATCTATAGTATAACTACGAATATAATTATGAGTGCTAGCAGACTGGGTAAAAACTCTAGTTTTACCAAGAACAGGAGAAGAAGTGAAAAATAGTCCTTGTTGATTTTTATATCTAAATTCATCACCATACCAATAATATTGACCTCCTAGTAAAGCTTCAAAACCCAATAAATCATAGCCAGCAACACTTTCGCTTTTCAAAGCTCTACCTGCGCCTAAACCATCTGGATAATACTGCAAAACAGCATCACCACATCTATAGCTACCACCTGAAGATAAATCACACGTACCTTGTGGTTGTAAACTGGCAGAAATTTCAACCCCTTTAAGCTCTAAAATATTAAATTCTAAATTACTAGGTACGTGCCAATTGTTAGGACAAGCACCTTGGCTGCCTTCAATATTACTGTCTTGCATTGCTTCGCTCCATTTATACAAGCCTCCTAAATCTCTACAATCTTGAGCTGAATAATTATAACAATATTTTTGAATCTCATTATCATTAGCTATCGGAGCGGCGGGAGAACCTGAATTTAAGTTATCAATGAACCAACATTGATCCCCTATTAATTTTGACCTATAATAACCTCCTCCATTTTTGACTGTCAAATTTTGATTCCAAGGACCACCATCATATTGAATTTTCTCTGGGCAACACATATCAGAAGCATAGCCGGAACAATCAGGTAAACATGGCATTTGACCATCTTCACCATTATAGGCTGTACAATTATTACTGCTATTTATATCACAAACTTCCGGACCATTAATTACGCCATCTCCACAATTTTCAAAAATAATACACTCACCCCAATCAGAACAATCGCCTAGACAAGTCTCTACCCCTTCATAACCATCATCATCAAAACAAGCTTGAGTGCCTCCTATCTCACATTCCTCCGGACCATTAACCTCACCATCACCACACTCTTCTATAGCTTGGCAATTTTCATAACCCTGACAATCCGCCTTACAATCCTGAGTTCCTGCATAACCATTAGCTAATTCACAATCTATAGTATCACCATCGCAAGTTTCTGGAGGAGTGGTAGTTATATCATCTCCACACTCAAGCTCACTAATACAATCACTCCAACCTGAGCAATCTACTAAACAAGCTTGTGAACCTCGATAACCATCGCCATTAACACAAACTTGTGTATCGCCAATTTCACATTCCTCCGGACCATTAACCTCACCATCACCACATTCTTCTGTAGCTTGACAGTTTTCATAGCCCTGACAATTACCCTTACACTCTTGAACACCGGCGTAACCATTAGCTAATTCACAATCTATAGTATCACCATCGCAAGTTTCTACTGGAACCGTAGTTATATTATCCCCGCAAAACCAAGGAGAATTGCAAATGCCATAATCTGAACAATCATTTAGACAAACCTTTTCACCATCAGGATAACCATCGGGGTCAGTACAAGATTGAACTGAACTAGGACCATTTTTATCACATTCCTCATTACCATTTACAATTTCATCTCCACAAAATTGATCAGTAATACAAGCTCCCCAATCTGAACAATCTATTAAACAGACTTTCTCACCTTCATACCCATCAGGAGTTTCACAGTCTTCACTTTGTTCTAATTCACATTTCTCTAGCGGAACAGTTAAAATATTATCTCCGCAAAACAAAGGAGAATCGCAAATGCCATAATCTGAACAATCATTTAGACAAACCTTTTCACCGTCAGGATAACCATCGGGGTCAGTACAAGATTGAACTGAACTAGGACCATTTTTATCACATTCCTCATTACCATTTACAATTTCATCTCCACAAAATTGATCAGTTTCGCAATTTCCATAATTTAAACAATTATCAAGACATTCTTTTTGACCACTATAGCCTGAGACAAAACAACCTTTCATATCACTATCGCAAAACTCTTCCCCTTCTTTAATGCTGTTACCGCACTGTTGACCGCCAATATCACAAGGCTCAAAAACACAATTATCACCACACTCTGAAAAACCATTATACAATCCTAAAGTACAACCTTGACCAAAGCTATCACATTCTTCCCCAGGATCAATATATTCATCTCCACAAACAGGTATTTTTACACAATCATCAGAGAGTAAACAATCAACACAACCTTTTTCTCCTGGATGACCATTCCAAAAACAAGGCTCTGTTTCTCCGTCACATTCCTCCCAGCCTTCTAAGAACCCGTTTCCACACTCTTGACTACCGATATCACAAGCACCCACATATTGACAGGTTTCTTCATTGCACTCAGTTTCGCCTAAATATCCGTTAGAAACACAACTTACCACCCCAGAACTTTCACAGTTTTCCGGGCCATTAACAATGGCATCACCACACTCTTCTATAGCTTCACAAGTATCTTCCCAGCCTAAACAATCAAGAGTACAATCTTGTCTACCAACATAACCGTTTATTTCACATAATTTAAAATTATTATCACAAATTTCACCACTATCAATTAAACCATTACCACAATCTATAGCCTCTGGATCTAAATTAATATATATTTCTGGAGACTTTTGACTTTCATTACCGTATTCATCTACAGCTGTTAAAGCAAAATAGTGGTCATAGGTAGTAAATTTACTAATATTTAAAATTAGCTTAGCATCATTATTATTGGTTTTAATATATTCTCCGTAAACTCCTGACTTAACTCCGTGGTATAATTTGTAATAAGCAGTATCGTCTTCATTTTTTTGCCATTCAAAAGTTAAAGAAGTTCTATCTGCAGCCAAAGCTACCTTTAAATATGGATCTTGATTATTTAAAACCTGAGAAAAATTATTTGAAAAATAAAAAGCCACTAAAGCTAGAGCTACAAAGGAAAAAAATAGCAAAGCTAAAGATATTTTTTTGTTCATAAAGACGACTTATATATAAATTATTTTTTTCTCTTTTTTGTAGTCACTGGCTTTTTAGAGTTGGTAGAAACTTGAGTAGCTTTTTTATTAGAGCCTGCCTTAGTTACTTTTTTATTCTTAGTCACCTTCTTGCTCTTAGTAGTCTTAGATAAAGGCTTTTTATGTGTCTTCCCTGCTTTTTTGGTTTTTTTCTTGACCGGAGCTTTTTCTATTTTTATCTTTTTTTTAACCCCAAAATTATCTAAAATTGCATTCTCTAATTTAACAAAGTCCTTAACCGCCATTTCCACACTATGATTCAAACTACCAGAAGAAAATACTGCCTTATTAATCTGAGCTAATTTTTTATCTACTATAACTGGAAGTTTATGTAAATTTCCAAAAGCACTTAAAGCTCCAGCTTTTATTTTCAAGGCTTTATCTACAATTTTCTCTCCAGGAATTTTTATAGTCTTAACCTCTTTATTACCACCTTTAGCTAAAGCTTTTTTTAATTTTTCTGGTTCTAAATTATAGTCAGCTGGTAGAAGTATTAAATAGTAATCTTTATCCGCTTTTACAATTAAGCTTTTAGCAATTTCAGAGAATTTCTTATTTAAAGTGTTAGCTGCATCAATAGCCGTATAGACAGTTTTATGTTCTAAAATTTCATGTTTAATACCAGCTTTATCTAAATAGGCTTTAACTTTAGCAGGAATTTTATCTTTTTTAGATTTAGTTTTTTTAGCAGGCATAAATTTAAATTAAGTTAATATCTGCTCTTATTATACCATATCCAAATTTTTTTACCAAAGAAAAAAGCCTGGCTTTTAAATACCAGGCTCAAGGAAATCAAACAGAAAGGTGTCACGAAGTTGCAAAAGAATCACATTAATTAGTGACAATAACTAAAGACGGGATTCCAGCCCTAATCTTGCCTAAAAGGCCTGCTCTGTCATTGAGCTATCTTTAGCTTTTGCAACCTTAAAAACTTTCTGTTTATTTTTTTATATCTTTAAAAAACTATAAATATTTTAACAATTTTACTAATCTTTTTCAAGTCTTATGTGCACAGTCTTATGTGCAAATCCTTTAATTCCTTATCAGTTGGAGAAGATGGACTCTGAGCCATTAAATCTTGCCCTTGGCCATCTTTAGGAAAAGCATAAATATCTCGTATAGAATTTAAATCTTGTAAAACCATTAATAATCTATCTACTCCTGGAGCATTACCGCCATGAGGCGGAGCACCAAAAGAAAAAGCTTTTATCATAGCTCCAAACTTTTCGTCAACCTCTGCTTTAGAATAACCAGCAATAGCAAACGCCTTATACATCACCTCTGGACGATGATTTCTAATGCTACCTGAAGAAATCTCAAAACCATTTAAGACTAAATCAAATTGATAAGCCAAAACATCTAAAGGGTCTTTGTTTTCTAAATCATCTAAACCTCCCTGAGGCATAGAAAAAGGATTATGACTAAAATCAATTTTACCTGGCTCATTTTCACTATAGTCATACATAGGAAAATCTACTATCCAAGCCCAAGTAGCTAAATTATTATCTGCTAAAGAAAATATTTTAGCTAGCTCTGATCTAACTGCGCCTAAAGACTCACAAGCTGTTCGCCAAGAATCAGAGGCAAAAAATATTATATCACCTGCCTTAGCACCTGTTACTTGAGAAATTTCTTTAATCTTATCTTTACTTAAAAATTTAGCTACAGGAGAAGATGAAGTGTTATCTTTTTCAATAGCCAAATAGGCTAAACCTTTAGCTCCTTTTTTCTTAGCTACCTCGGTTAAAGTATCAATTATTTTTCTAGTAAACTTAGAAGCATCAGAGGCAACTATAGCCTTCACCACCCCTCCGTTTTTTAAATTTTCATCAAAAACTTTAAAGCCCGAGTTAGTACAGGCTTCGCTAACATCAACTAATTTCAGCTCATATCTTAAATCTGGCTTATCACTGCCATAGTTATCTAAGGCCTCCCTCCAAGCTAATCTTTTAAAGCTTCCATCTGAGTTCAGACCTATTAATTTCTTATTAGAAAATTTTTCTGTAGCTGAAATCATTACTGGCTCCATAACTTTAAAAATATCATCAATTTCCACAAAACTCATTTCCATGTCTAACTGATAGAATTCACCATAAGCTCTATCTTGACGAGGGTCTTCGTCTCTAAAACAAGGAGCAATTTGAAAATACTTATCAATTCCACCTACCATAAGCAGTTGTTTAAATTGTTGAGGAGCCTGAGGTAGCGCATAACACTTACCTGGATGCAGTCTGGAAGGAACCAAGAAGTCTCTAGCCCCTTCAGGGGATGAATTAGCTAGAATTGGAGTTTGAATTTCTAAAAAACCAAGTTTAGTAAAGTAATCTCTAAAATGATTTAAAAACTTAGCTTTAACTTTTAAAAGCTCTTGTAATTTATCACGGCGCAAATCTAAAAATCTATACTTAAGTCTTAAGGACTCATTAGCCTCCCCAGCTTTAATCTCACTAATTTCAAAAGGCAAAGTCTCACAACTATTTAAAATCTTTAATTCACTAGCCTCTATCTCAATCTCTCCCAATTTCATCTCCTTATTTACCATGCTATCAGGTCGTAGACAAACCTTACCTTTAACTTGAATAACCCACTCATGTTTTAATTTTTCAGCTTCTTTAAAAACTTCAGGATAAGCCTCTTTATCTATTTTTACTTGCACTAAACCATAATGATCACGTAAATTCAAAAAAATCAAAGAGCCATGATCTCTTCTGTATTGAACCCAAGCACTTAAAATTACTTCTTTTCCAGCTAAATCCTTGTTTAATTGTCCTAAATTATGTGTTCTTAACATTTTTTTGTTTAAAAAATAATAATACTTAATTAAACTAATTAACAGTATTATATATAAATACTAACTTTTTTTAAAGTTTTTAGCAAGGAGTATTAACTTTAATTATCAAAAAAAAGAAACTAACTCATCTTTTAAGCTATCTTTAAACTCATAAATCATATAGTCTCTTACAGCCTCGCTTAAACTAATTACATCTTCTTTGGAAACTAATAACCTATTTATGTCCTGAAAATCCTCTAGTGCTAAAAATTTCATTAACTTCAAACTATTTAAAGAGAGTTTAGCATCTTGACTATTGTGATTTTTACTACAGCTAAAAGCACCCTGCTCTTTAGAAAAATAATAGAGCTCCTGACAATTAGATAGTGGTTTTCTGCAATAACTGCATAAAGTTATATCAGGAAAAAGCCCTAAAAGAGAAATAAATTTTAAATTAAAAGCTAGACTATATAGCTTAAAATTAATATCATCCAAAGACAACTCATCTGTATTTAAAAAATCCAACCAGGATTTAATTAAAAAAAACATAGCTTGATCGCTTTGATTAGTTTTAAGTAAGCAAGAAAAAAGACGAGCAGATAATCCAGCTAGTTGTAATCGTTTAAAATTATCTCTGATATTTAAATAGGTTTCTATATTTTTAGCTGAACCAATATAGTCTCCTTGTTTTCCAGAAATAATCATTAAAGTTGAAAACGACAAAGGCTGAACATGTCCAATTAATTTAGAGCTTGCTCTTAAAGCTCCTTTCATGGATAAAAATAGTTTACCTTCTTCCCTGCTATATACTAAAACTTTTACATCATTTTCTTTTGCTGGCTCAGTTTTTAAAATAATAGCTTCAATAATTTTAGTATTTTTGTCCATGTTTTTTTAAATAAGATTCTAAAATAACCATAGCTGCCACTGAATCTCTTCTGCTTTTATCAATTCCACCTAATAAAATATCAGCCTGTTTAGAACTAAGCCTTTCATCAAATAATTCTATTGGTATAGTAATTTGCTTCTTTAAAGCTTCTACAAAGTTATTAAACTCATAATTATTACTTTCTTCTCCCGCCATAGTAATAGGGTGACCAACAACTAAGAGATCCGGATCTTCTAAGGCAATTAAATTTTTTAAATCTTTAATAGATTTTAAAGCGGATAAGGGTAAAATTGTATTAGCTTCTAAAATAGCTATAGCCACACCTATTCTTTGTGTTCCCCAATCTATAGCTAATATTTTTTCAGCTTCTTTCATGTTATATCTTAGTTAAAATCTTAGGACCATTTTTAGCAATAGTGATGGTGTTTTCAAAATGAGCACTTAATTTTCTATCAGCAGTTATAATACTAAAATCATTATCACCTTCTGTAATTTTCCAAGTTCCTTCAGTTATCATGGGTTCGATAGCAATGACCATGCCTTCTTTTAATTTTTGATTTAAAAGACTATTTTCTCCAATAGCATAATGATATATATCCGGAGCTTCATGAGCTTGATAACCAACACCGTGACCAACCATATCTCTGACTATGCCAAAGCCAGCTTTAGAAGCAATATTTTCTATAGCTTTGCCAATATCATTTAAACTATTGCCAACTTTAGCCTGAGCTATGCCAGCCTCTAAGCATTTATTAGTAGTTTTTAAAAGTTTATGCGCCTCTGAACTTATTTTTCCCACAGCCACAGTTCTAGCCATATCAGTAAAGTAGCCTCCACCTTCACTATGAGGGTTAATAGGGAAGTTCCTACCTTGCCACTTGCTTCCCTTTTTGTATGGCCATTCCATGCCTATATCAACACTTAAAATATCACCTGAGTTTAAAACTCTCCCAGGCACAGCTGGACCGTGCACCACTTCTTCGTTTATAGAAGTGCAAAGCGCAGAAGGAAAAAACAAATCACCACCCATAGGATAATCTTTAAAAGCTGGTCTGCCCCCAGCTTTAGCAATCTCAACTACTGCAATTTCTTCTAAATCTTTAGTATTTACTCCAGGCTTAACTTGACTTAAAACTTTTTTTAAAATTTTAGTCAAAATTTTCCCTCCTTCAGCTATAATTTGTATTTCTTCTGATTTTTTTATTAACATAAAACTTATTTAATACTTAACCTCTAAGGCTTATGAAGATAATGTAAATAATATATAAGCTCAGGAGCACAAAACCTTCTCTGCGAGTTAAAATGTTTTTCTTTCCCGCGTATATAAGAGGAATTAGGATAATAGTAACAGCCGCTAATATAAACAAATCTAAATTTAAACTATCATTATAATAAATTGGATGAATAGTAGCACTAAGACCTAGAATCCAAAAAAGATTAAAAACATTAGAGCCAATAATATTACCCACAGCCATATCAGCCTCACCTTTTCTGGCAGCTACTACTGAGGTGACTAACTCTGGCAGTGAGGTCCCTATAGCAATAATAGTTAGCCCTACAAACGCTTCACTTAAATTGAAAATACCAGCTATCTCTACTGCTCCGGAAACAATCCAGCGACCACCGAAATATAAGGCTATAACGCCTAAAATAATATAAGTAATAGACCTTAAATGGTTATACTCTTTTATATCCGCATCTTTGTTGCTAAGACGTAAGTTTGGTAATTTAACCTCTTTTTCTTTTCTTAAACCAAAACTGTAGTAAAGAAAAATAAGGAAAAATAAAATAAGAACTAAACCATCTATTCTAGACAATCCATTTATAATACTACCTTCAATTAAAAAATCATTTACTAAGATAAAAACTGCTACTACTGCCAGTAGCGCAAAAGGAATTTCCTTGTAAATAGTATGCTTTTTAACTAGCAAAGGCGAAACTAAGGCTGTAGCCCCCAAAATTAACAAAGTGTTAGAAAAATTAGAACCAATAATATTACTAATCGCAATGTCAGAACTGCCCTCTAAAGAAGCTAATACAGAAACTATTAGCTCTGGCAGTGACGTGCCGAAAGCTACAATAGTTAAGCCTATCATAATAGATGACAGACCAAATTTTTTAGCAATAGAAGAAGACCCTTCTACTAGAAAATCTGCTCCTTTGATAAGCAAAGCAAAACCTAATACAAATAGAATTATAGTTAAAACCATATTATCCTCTTAAATACTGTAATATTTTCTTAATTTCCCTTTCATCATCTCTAGTTAAATCTTCACTGCGTCTTTTAATTTTAGACCAAGCTCGAAAATAAAGAGATCGACTAAGACCACCTTTTTGAATGTAATCTTCATAATCATCAATGGTATCAATAATAGCCTCCAAATTATTATCTAAATTGTTGTATTTACCGTAGCGAACTAAGCTTTTAAGTTTATAAGCAAAACTTGAGGGCCCAATTTTTGCCTTAAAATCTGCCCCTGGCTTAGGCAAAGAATTTAAATCCATAAATTATATAATTAATATATATCTACATTATAATACAAGTGCTTTAAAATATAAACCATTGACAAGTATATATATTGATTGTTATAATAATATAATTAGTTTTTTAAAAAAAAGGAGGCTTTTAAATGAAAAAAATTGTAATTCTATTTATTGTTGTCTTATCGTCAGTCAGCATGTTTGCCCAGGTACAAATCTTTGGTAAATATACGCCTGAAGAAAAAACTTTAGCTCCAGATATCAACATTTTTGGTTATGGCCAAAAACTTAACCAGTCTAGCACTCTGAAAATGACCTATTTTGCCCTGGTAGAAGAAAACTGGGCCGAAGGCCTCATTGGGGTGAGTTATGCTCCTAAAGATTGGCTGGAGCTAGGATTGCTCGGTGGTATTGAAACCACCGAAACTCTTTATCGTTTCTGCGCCAGTGTGTGGCTGGGAAAAGATAAATTTTCTTTACTCACCTTCTTTGAAAAAGGTGATGGCAAAGATAATTGGTGGTATAAGTCCACTTTATCTTATCAAATCGCAGAAACCTGGTCCACCGGACTTATGTCATGGAGATATAACGGAACTGGAGTCTTTGTGAAAAAAGATTTCAAAACCTTTAGCGTCTGGGTGAATCCGGCTTACGACCTGGAGTTTGAGAAAGAAAGACTAACCATGGGGATAGATATAAAAATATAATTGCCCCACAAAATACAAAACCGCATCTAAGCAGATGCGGTTTTTTATTACTCTATAAACCACCAGCACAGCTGGGGTGTGTACGTTTGAAAGCGAAGCTGTATACTAAAACCAGTCCGGCAGGGCTGGTTTTAGTGGTGCGCTAATAATATTAAATATATGAAAACACAACATCGACG
>JAIPJA010000018.1 GCA_021734405.1 Minisyncoccota bacterium | reverse complement strand
TTTTCGAGTGTTTATACTCATTTTTTCTATAACCATAACTTAAAGCCTTAATTATTAATCGTTTATGGTTACATTTTACAATCATTTATCGTATAGGAGTATAGTTACATTTTGCATCATTTAATTCGTGGGTCTTGACAAAAATTAGATTGTATTATATTATAATATAATACTAAAATAGTATTTCTTAATCTGCCAGGAAGAGCAGGTGTTGTTATTTATAATTAAATATAGGAGAAATTTAAAATGAAAGAAAGTAGTCAATCACCTAGTTTCGGACAAGGGCTGGAGCTTGCTAACATTGTTAACAAAGCTATAGCTAGTGCCGTAAAGAAAAATAATGTAAGTAGTGATAAAATCCAGAAAGTAGTTGGTAAGCCAGGACAAATTTTCGATTATTTCGATAAACTATTTGCCCAAGACAAACCAGAAAAAAGTAATGCCATCCTTTCTTTATTATCTATTCCCGAAACTTTAGTTTTGGAAGCCTTGGACGGTAAAGCAACTATTGCTAACGCCAAAAGCACTTTTAAGTCGTATTTGGATTCCAATTTCAAAAATTGGAAATTAGATAATAAAGGTAAAGCAACCGAGAAAACTTCAGTTCAGGTATATGAAATGGCAAAAGATGCTACTTTTTCACAGATGTTTAATTCGCTGTCCGGTGATTTAGATAGTCTGTGTTTAACACAGAATCAGATTATCAGTTTTTACGAAAAGCATCCTAGTTATTTGAGGCAAGACGGTTGCACAACATTCTTCTTGTTTAAGGAGAATGAAGCATATTTCGTTGCTAACGTGCTCGTGTTTTCTGACGGCCTGTACGTGCGTGTTAATCATTTCGGGCTTGCCCATGTTTGGTATGCCGAGCACGCTCATCGCTTGGTCGTCCCGCAACTGAACTTGGAAGCTTAGATTTTTTAAACTTTATCCCTTGAACTCTTAGAGCATTAGTTCTTGAAGTCCAAGGGATTTTTTTGTATAATAAAATGATATTTTTGAATTGTTCGTCGGTCAAAGCTGGCGAGCCAAGGATATTTAGAAATATATCTTGAGAGCTTTGTTGGCCACGGCTTACAAAAGAGTAAGAATATCTCTACTTTAAATTAATTCAGTTGGTGTAATATGCTGGCAGACTTTTAGGTCTCAAGTTAGATACAGTTGTTTCTCTTGATATAATTATTATTAGAACAACAGTGATTTGGAAGGCATGTTATACATTTATTCGTTGCTAACGTGAACGTGAATTCTGACGGCCTGAACGTGAATGTTAATCATTTCGAGAATGCCAATGTTTGGAATGCCGAGAACGCTCATCGCTTGGTCGTACCGCAACTGAATCAATTTTTGTTGTAATAGGGGGGGTAGCGACTTTATTTTCTAAACCACGCTTCCAACCCCCTAACATTTTTCCTATTTCATTCAATCTTTCTGAGAGTTCAGCATATTTTTTATTGGGCAGACATTTATTTTCCCAGGCTAGTTGTAGAAAGAACTTCAAGCTGTCTAGCTTAATAATAATTATGGTTAATCTGTTTATCTTTTGGTTTTTGGGTAGATAAATAGAAGCAAACATGTTATCTAGAAGTATTAAAAAGTTTTCTTCAATTTTACCGCCCAAATTATATCTATATATTTTAGGAAAATCAGCAAAGATTTTAAACCAGATAGAATAAGCTTCTTTGGTTTTGACTAGGACGCTAGGCGTTTTGAGAAGAGTGTTCATAAAGTTATAATGAAAAAGTTTGTAAGAAAATATAATGATATTGTTACCGTCTCCAAGTTATTATTAGCCTGGGGAGAGTTTTTGGTGGGTAAGAAAAAGAGAAATGATGTAATAATTTTTCAGAGTCGTTTAATGGATAATATTTTGGATCTTTATCATGATTTAAAAAGTAAAAGCTATAAACACGGAGATTATCAAGCTTTTAATATTTCTGATCCTAAACCTAGAAATATTCATAAAGCTACAGTGAGAGATAGATTGCTACATCATTTACTATATAGAGAAACTTATAAGTATTTTGATAATCTATTTATTTATGATTCATATTCTTGCCGAATTAATAAAGGGACACATAAAGCAGTTTATCGTTTAGAAGAATTATCTAAAAAGATTTCTAAAAATGGTAGCAAAAATGCTTGGGTTTTAAAATGTGATATCAAGAAATTTTTTGCTAGCATTAATCATAGTATATTGAAAAACATTTTAAGCAAATATATTGCAGATAAAGATTTATTATGGTTGTTTGGTCAAGTAATAGATAGCTTTGAGACTACAGGAAGAGTTGGTTGCGGATTGCCACTTGGTAATTTAACTTCTCAATTATTAGTTAATATCTATATGAATGAATTTGACCAATTTGTTAAAAGGGAGTTGAAAGTCAGAAATTATCTTCGCTATGCTGATGATTTTGTTCTACTTAACAGAGATAAAGGTTGCCTAATAGATTGGAAAATTAAAATTGAAAGGTTCTTGAAAGACAAACTAAAGCTATCATTACATAGAGAAAAAGTTTTTCTTAAAACTGTTTACAGTGGAGTTGATTTTCTAGGCTGGATACAATTCAATGACCATAGAGTGTTGAGAACAATAAGCAAGAAGCGCATGTTTAAAAAGTTAGAGAAAAATTATAGTCCAGAAGTAGTTAATTCTTATTTGGGCTTAATAAAACACGGTAATGCTAAGAAGCTAGAAGATAGAATTATAAATGAACGATTTTGATAATTTAGCAATATAACATATTTTTGATATTTAAGCAATAGCTATATCTGTTGACAGAGACTAATATATATGATAATCTAATTTAATTGTTTTAAACAGTTCATTAAATATAAATAATCACCAAAAAGGAGATATTATGAGTAATTCAGTATTAAAAAGATTGTTTTCTAATGAAACAATCAAAGTAAATGCTACAGACGGCAAAGTAACTATTGCTCAGTCAGCAGAAGTCTTTGAGTCTTGGTTAGACCCTGATTTCAAGAACTGGAACCTGGACAATTTTCAGGCTTCAACCAAGGAAATGCCGGTAGAGGCATATGAAGTGGTAAAAGATGCCGACTTTAAAACCATGCTTGGCTCCTTAAATGAAGACTTAGACAAACTGTGCTTGACGCAAAGTCAGATTGTCGATTTTTGTAAAAATTACAAAGACCGCTTAAATCCCAATTGGGGGACATTTTTCCTGTTTAAGGAAGGCAGCCGATATTTCGTTGCTTTCGTGTACGTGTATTCTGTCGGCCTGTTCGTGTATGTTCATCATTTCGAGTATGCCTTTGTTTGGCTTGCCGGGTACGCTCATCGCTTGGTCGTACCGCAACTGGAAGCTTAAATTCTTGGACACTTTTATCCCTTAGAACCTTTGAGCCTTAGCTCTTAGATTTTGAGGGATTTTTTTTATATACAATATTTATTGGTTAAATTATATTTCAGTTATTTTAGTTTTTATATAAATAATGATTTCTCGGACGATTGATCCACTTGGAGCAGGTTGCGAATGAGAGTGTGTAAAGGGCGTCATTTTTTGTTTAAAAATCCTTTAAGTCATTAGTGTTAACCTTGCCAGAGGCAATATATTTTGTTAGTCTAAATAGTATGGAAAAGGTATATGAGCCAAATAAATATGAAAAAGACATCTATGAGAAATGGATGAGTTCGGGCTATTTTAATCCTGATAATTTAGACTTACCTGAAGATGCTTTAAGCTACACTATTGTCTTGCCTCCTCCTAATGTGACTGACAAGCTTCATATGGGTCATGCTTCTACCGTAGCTATAGAGGATCTACTTATAAGGTATCATCGTTTAAAAGGCTATAGAACTCTCTGGATTCCTGGAACTGATCATGCCGCCATTGCTACTCAAAATGTAGTTGAAAAAAGGATATATAAGGAGTCTGGAAAAACTAGACATGATTTAGGCAGAGACAAGTTTTTACAAGAAGTAAATAGTTTTGCGCTAGATACTCAAACTACAATTTTAAATCAAATTAAAAGCCTGGGAGCTTCTTTAGATTGGAGCCGTTTAGCCTTTACTTTAGATGAGCCTCGCCAAAAAGCAGTTAGAAAAATGTTTTCTGATATGTATAGTCAAGGAGTTATATATAGAGGGGAAAGAGTGGTAAATTGGTGTCCCCGTTGTCAGTCTACTTTAGCTGATGATGAAGTGGAGTATAAGGGGCAGAAGGCTAAGTTATATACTTTTAAATATAGCGTTGATTTTCCTTTTGCTATTTCTACTACTAGACCAGAAACTAAATTAGGAGATACGGCTGTGGCTGTTAACCCTAAAGATGAGAGGTATAAAAAATATATTGGTCAGACTTTTGAGCTTGAGTTTGTTGGTGTTAAACTAAAGCTAAAAGTAATAGCTGATAATCATGTAGATAAAGATTTTGGTACGGGCGCTTTAGGTGTTACTCCAGCTCATTCTTTAGCTGATTGGCAAATGGCCCAAAGTCAAAATTTAGAAATGATTAAAGTAATTAGCGAAGAAGGAAAAATTAGAGATGGTTTTTTCAAATATTCAGGTAAAAATGTGAAAGAAGCTAGAGAAGAAATAGTAATTGAATTAGAAAAACAAGGCTTAATGGAAAAAGTTGAGGAAATAGATAATAACTTATCTATTTGTTATCGCTGTGATAGTCCCATTGAACCACTACCTTCTAAACAATGGTTTGTTTCAGTTGATAAAAAGTTACCTAGTTTAGGTAATAAGTCCTTAAAAGAAAAGGCCTTAGAAGTAGTGGCTAATAAAGATATAAAAATAGTGCCGGAAAGATTTGAAAAAAGATATAAAGATTGGATGGAAAATCTTCATGATTGGTGTATATCTCGTCAAATTTGGTTTGGTCATAGAATTCCAGTTTGGTATAAAGAGGAAGAAGTTTATGTGGGTGAGACAGCCCCTAAAGAGGAGGGCTGGATTCAAGATGAAGACACTTTAGATACTTGGTTTTCTTCAGGTATGTGGACATTTTCTACTTTAGGTTGGCCAGATAACTTTGAAAATAGAAAAACAGGGCAATTAGAAAAATATCATCCTACCCAGGTGTTGGAAACAGGTTATGAGATTATTACCTTATGGGTTTCTCGTATGATTATGATGTCTTTATTTTCTCTACAAGAAATTCCTTTTGAAACCGTGTATCTTCATGGCATGGTTTTAGATAAAAATGGTAAAAAAATGAGTAAATCTAAAGGTAACGGCATTGACCCAATAGAGGTTATAGCTAAATTTGGCACTGATTCAGCTAGACTGTCTTTGTTAATCGGCACTACTCCAGGGAATGATTTGCGCCTAGATGAAGAAAAAATTGCTAGTTATCGCAACTTTGTTAATAAGTTATGGAATATATCTAGATACATTATTGATGTTGTAGGCAGTGATGACTTAGCGAATATAGATTTTAAAAAATTTAGCAATTCTGATAAGTGGATTTTTTATGTTTTTGATAAATTAATTATAGAAGTTTCTGAAGATTTAGATAATTATCGTTTTTCAGCAGCTGGAGAAAAGCTAAGAGATTTTACTTGGAATGATTTAGCCGATTGGTATATTGAGATTAGTAAGTTTGAAAAAGCAGGGCAAAAAAGAGAAGTTTTAAATTATATTTTGGAAAATCTATTAAAACTTTGGCACCCTTTTATGCCTTTTGTTACTGAAGCCATTTGGCAAGAAAGTGGCCGAACTGGTTTTTTAATGGTAAATGCTTGGCCAATAGCCAAATTAATTAGCCCAGAAAATATAGATGATTTTAAAGAGTCGGTAAAAACTGTAGAAAGACTAAGAAATGTGATTGTAAAAATTAGAGAAGCTAGAAGTGAAAATAAAGTTGATCCGGCTAAAAAAGTAGAGGCAGTAATTTATGCTCATGACAAATTAAAGGAACTAGAAAAAGAAGCTGAGCTTGTTAAAAGTTTGCGAACGGGCATTTCCTCCTTGCACGTACAAAAATCAGGACCAGCTTTAAAAGGGGAGATTAAAGCGGTGTTTGAAGATATAGAAGTATATTTAATTGGAGCTATTGATAGAGAAAAAGAAAAAGAAAGAATAGACAAAGAAATTAATAATTTAGAAAAACTTATTTCCAACACAGACAGAAAACTGAGTAATAAAGAGTTTGTTTCTAAAGCTCCTGTAAACGTAGTAGAAGCAGAGAAAAATAAGTTGGAGACATGGAAGACTGAACTTTCAAAGCTTAAGGAGCAGATATAATGATTTTGTGATATAATTTATCTATATGACTTTAAAGAAGTATTTAAGTTTAATGATTATAGCCACTTTAGTTTGTTGGGCTACTTTTATTTTTGTTTTAAATACTATAAATCCAGAAATCACTAATTTTTTAGGTTTCTTGTTTTTTTATGCCTCCTTGTTTTTAGCAGTTTCTGGCACAGCCTCTATTTTAGGCTTTGTAATTAGGTTTTGGCTACTTAGACAAAAGCTAGCTTTTTATTCAGTTAAGACAGCCTTCAGACAAGCTTTTTTATTCGGAGTCTTAATTATTTTATCTTTAATTTTTTTAGCTAATAATTTATTTACTTGGACAAATATTATTTTTATAGTCATTATTTTATCTTTATTAGAATTTTTCTTTATTAGTTATAAGAGAAACAATGTATGAAAAATAAATTAGAACAATTAAGACAGGAAGCTTTAAAGCAATTAGAGGATTTAAAAGAAAGCAAATCTTTAAAGAACCAAAAGGAAATTTGGAGAGCTTTAGAAATAAAATATTTGGGACGCAAAGGGCAGTTAAGCCAAATTTTACGACAAATTAAAGATTTATCAACAAGTGAAAAAAAAGAAGTGGGTGCTTTTGCTAACAAAGTAAAAACTGAAATAGCCGAAGCTTTTTCTGAATTTGAGAATAAATTTTTGTCTTCTAAGGCTGGGCAGAGCCAAGTTGATATGAGCTTGCCAGGTAAACGCAGTTCTTTAGGTCATCTTCACCCTATAACCTTAATGCAAAGAGAATTAGAAGAGTTGTTTAAGTCTTTAGGTTTTTCTATTTTAGAGGGACCTGAGCTAGAAAGTGATTACTATAATTTTCAAGCTTTAAACATTCCTGAGCATCACCCAGCCAGAGACATGCAAGACACTTTCTATGTTAACTGGGAAGATCAAGAAGATGAAAATAAATTAGTTTTAAGAACTCATACTTCCCCAGTTCAAGTTAGAGCCATGCAGGAGTTTGGAGCGCCTTTAAAAGCAATAGTTCCAGGTAAAGTTTTCAGAAATGAAGCTTTAGATGCTTCTCATGAACACACTTTTTATCAATTAGAAGGTATTATGATTGATAAAAATATTTCTATTTCTAATATGATAGCTGTCATGAAAGAACTACTTAAGGGAATTTTTAAAGAAGAAGTGGAGATAAGGATAAGGCCAGGATTTTTTCCTTTTGTTGAGCCAGGCATAGAAATAGATATGAAATGTCGTCTTTGCCAGGGTCAAGGCTGTCCAGTTTGCAAGCAAAGCGGTTGGTTGGAAGTTTTTCCTGGTGGCATGATTCATCCTAATGTTTTAGAAGCTGGCGGCATTGATAGTAAAAAATATTCAGGTTTTGCTTTTGGTTTAGGCTTAACCAGACTAGCTATGATGAAACACGGCATAGCTGACATTAGACTTTTTAATAGTGGTGATCTAAGATTTTTAGAACAATTTTAAATATATGTATATTTCCTACAATTGGTTAAACGATTTTATTAAATTACCTAAGTCATATAGTCCTGAAAAACTAGCTGAGGACTTAACTTTGCATACAGTGGAGGTTGAAGGTATTTTTGATTTATCTAAAAAATATGACTCAGTGCTGGTGGGTGAAGTTTTGGAAGTAAAAAAACATCCTCAGGCGGATAAATTAAATTTAGCTCTAGTAAATATTGGTCAAAAAGAGCCTTTAAAAATAGTTTGTGGAGCTTCTAATTTAGAAGCTAAACAAAAAGTTGCTGTAGCTACTATAGGGTCTAAGCTGCCAAATGGTTTAGAAATTTTAGAAGCTAAAATTAGGGGTGAAATTTCTCAAGGCATGATTTGTGCTGAAGATGAGCTTGGTTTAGGCTCTGATCATCAGGGTATTATGGTTTTAGATAATAAAGCTAAACCAGGAATGAGTTTAGCTAAACATTTATCTTTAGATGACGTGGTTATAGAAATAGATAACAAATCTTTATCAAATCGTCCTGATCTTTGGGGTCATTATGGCATAGCCAGAGAGTTAGGGGTTATTTTAGATACAGATCTTTTGCCTTATGATAAATTATTAAATATTTCTAATAATAAAAACAGACAAGAAATCAGTGAAAAGGCAGGTGATAATAAAGGTATAAGTGTAAAAATAGAAGATGAAAATCTTTGTCCTTATTATAGTGCGGTTAAGATTAAAAATATAAAAATAGGAGAATCTCCTGATTGGATAAAACAAAGGCTCTTAGCTGCTGGTTTAAATCCTATTAATAATATTGTTGATATTACTAATTACGTTATGCTGGAATTAGGTCAACCCCTGCACGCTTTTGATGCTAGTTTAATTAATGATATTGTTATAAAACCCCTCAAGCAAGCAGACAAGTTTTTAGCTTTAGATAATAAAGAATATGAGCTCTCTAAAGGTGATTTAGTAATAAGTAGTAATAAGAAAACTTTAGCAATAGCTGGAGTTATTGGCGGTAAAGACAGTGGCATTAAAGAAGACACGCAGGAAATTATTTTAGAATCAGCTAATTTTGATGCAGTTTATGTTAGAAAAACTTCACAAAGACTTGGTCTACGAACAGAAGCTTCTAGTCGTTTTGAAAAATCTCTAGACCCTGTTTTATGTAATTTAGCTAGACAAAGAGCGATTAATTTAATTTTAGAACAGAATTCAGAAGCTTTAGTTGAAGGTGGGGTTATAAGCTCAGGTAATAATAAATTAGAGGAAATAAATATAGAGCTTAGTTTAGCTTGGTTGAAAAAAGCTATTGGTCAAGAAGTAGAAGATGAATATATAAAAACAGTTTTAAGCAGGTTAGGCTTTATAGTAGAAACTAAAGAAGATAAAGATAGTTTAAAGCTACAAGTACCTAGTTGGCGTGCTACTAAAGATGTTTCTTTAGCTGAAGATATTTTAGAAGAGATTAGCCGTATTTATGGATATAACAAAATTGTTAAGGATTTACCTTTTACAAAAATCTCAGTTCCAGTATTTTCTGATAACTATAGCGTAGAAAAAGAATTGAAAGATAGTTTAGCTAAGGACGCAGGTTTTAGTGAAGTTCATAGTCATGTTTTCGTAAATTCCAGACAGTTAAATAAATTAGGCATAAGCCATAGTCATTATTTATCAGTTAAAAACCCATTTAGCGAGCATTTAAGTCTTCTAAGACAGTCCTTAGCTCCTAACATCTTAGAGGCCATAAAGATTAATCAAGCTAGATATGCAGTGATTAAGTTATTTGAGTTAGGCTCTGTCTATTTAAGTTTTTCTGGTAAATTTCATACTGACAACAGACAAGAAAAATATTTGCCTCATCAAGAGAAAAGACTTATTTTAGCTCTAGCTTCATTACAAAGCGATTTTGAGCTTTTAAGTGAGCTAAAGGGTAGTTTAGAAAACTTAATCTTAAGATTGTTTGGTTTTAATCCTGAAATTATATATGAAAAAGTAGAAATTTCTTCTAGCTGGGCTGAACCGAGTTTAAGCGCTAATGTGATTATTGAAAATAAATCTTTAGGCTCTATTAATAAGTTAAAAGAAGAGGTGGCTAAAAATTTAGGTATAAAAAAGTCAGTAGTATTGTTAGAAATAAACTTTTCTGCTTTTTGGGAGCTACTGAATTTAATGCCAGCTAAAAAATATAAAGCTTTACCTAAATTTCCTGGATTGGTTAGAGACTTAGCTTTTGTTTTAGATAACAGTGTTGCTTACAAAGAGGTTAAAAAAGAATTGGAGAATTTTCATGAATACATAAGAAGCGTGGAGCTTTTTGATGTCTATCAAGGCGATAAATTAGGCTCTGATAAAAAGAGTTTAGGCTTTCATCTTGTTTATCGTCACGCAGAGAGAACTTTAACTGCTCAGGAAGTTGACGAAATCCAAAGCAGTTTAATCAAACATTTAGAGGATCTATATCAGGCAAAAATAAGAAATTTTTAATAATTAACATAGTTTTTGTTTGACTTCAAAAAGTCAGGCAGACTGTAAAAAAATATGTTTGAAACTAGCGGAGATATATTAAACTTAGTGATAGCTATTTGCGTTTTGGCTTTCACTGTATTTTTGGTTTGGACTATTTATTATTTCCTTTCCAGTTTAAAACGTGTTCATAAGATTGTGGCTGAAATAGAGAAAGGTGTGAAAAGTGCTATAGACGGAGTAGAGACAATAAAAGACAAAATTCAAAAAAGCAGTTCTTATGTGTATTTGGCTGGTGAAGCAGCTAAGACTATCATTGATTTAATAAAGAAAGATAAGAAGGATAAGGATTTTGACTTTGAAGAAAAATCAGAAAGAAAAGATAAAAAAAGAAAATAATTAGTTATAGAATTTTAGTAAATATTAAAAAACAGCTTTTAGCTGTTTTTTATGTTTAAGCTCCAACCTTATCGTATATAACCACAGCCTTTATCGGAACAAGTTACGCCCTTTTTTGATTCTACAAGTAAGCTACCGCATTGGGGGCATTTTTCTTCTAAGGGTTTGCCCCAGTAAGCGTTTTTACATTCTGGGTAGTTACTACAACCGTAAAAAGCTCCTCGGCGACTGAATTTTTTTACAATATTACCTTTTTGACAAAGCGGGCAAGTGATGTCTGCTTGCGGGTCATTTTTATCTTTTATATTTTTAATACTTTTACATTTAGGATAATTACTGCAACCTAAAAATTTACCATAGCGTCCGGTTTTTATCACCATATCAGCGCCACACTTATCACAAGTTTCCCCGGCGTGTTCTTTTTGTAATTCGTCTATCTCTGCTTGTTCTTTTTCGCTCTTTTTTTCTAAAGGCATAGTATTTTTACAGTCAGGAAAATTACTACAAGCCAAGAATTTACCATAGCGTCCGGTTTTGATAAGCATTTTAGAGCCACACTTATCACAGGTTTCATCACTTTCTTTTTCTGGCATTATTTCTTCCTTTTGAATTTCCTCATATTTTTTTTCTAGATTTTCAATGAAGTCAGTGTAAAAAGAGGCTATAACTTGTGGCCACTCTTTTTCTCCTGCAGAGATTTTATCTAAACTAGTTTCCATGTCAGCTGTAAACTGGTAGTTAACAATTTTAGGAAAATGATTTATTAAAAGATCAGTTACTACAAAGGCAATATCGGTTGGAAAAAGTCTTTTACTTTCATCTCTATTTACATAATTTCTAGCAATAATAGTGGAAATGGTAGGGGAGTAAGTTGAAGGTCTGCCAATTCCATATTTTTCCATCTCCTTTACTAAACCAGCATCAGAATATCTAGCTGGGGGCTGAGTAAAGTGTTGTTTTTTTTCTAATGATTTTAAATCTAATGCTTCTCCCTTTTCAAGTTCAGGTAATTGTGTTTCTTGGCTTTTTTCAGGATAGATTTTTAAATAGCCTTTAAAGGTTATAATTTGTCCACTACTTCTAAATTCATAAGGAGTATTTTGCGCTTCAATATCTATAGAGGTAGCAAGAGCTTCAGCGTTTTTCATTTGACTAGCCAAACTTCTTTGCCAGATTAATTTATATAATTTATATTGTTGAGGGTTTAAAGACTCCTTTATTTCTTCAGGGTCTAAATCAGCGCTAGTTGGTCTAATAGCTTCATGAGCTTCTTGAGCTCCTTTAGATTTAGTTTTAAAGCTTTTAGCTTGGTCTGGTAGAAACTCTTGGCCAATCTTGTTTTGTATATAATCTCTAGCAGAGCCTATAAAAGAAGCAGATAGGTTTAAAGAATCTGTTCTCATGTAGGTGATAAGACCAGTTTGTCCTTTGCCTTTTAAATTAAGACCCTCATATAGTTGTTGAGCTACAGTCATGGTTTGCTTAGCGCTAAAACCAAGCCAGCGATTAGCAGTTTGTTGCAGAGAAGAGGTAGTAAAAGGTTTGGGAGAGCTTTTAGATGTTTTTTTAGTTTCAATCTTTTTTATTACATATTTAGCTTCTTTTAATTTTTCTTGTATGTCCTTAGCTTCAGCTTCTGATTTTATATGCAATTTTTCTAACTGTTTTCCTTCAATTTTATTTAATTTAGCTAAAACAGGTAAATCAGTATCTTTTTTACTTAGAAGTTCAGCTTCAAGACTCCAATACTCTTCAACTTTAAAAGCTTGTCTTTCTTTTTCTCTATCAACTATAAGTCTTACGGCTACGCTTTGAACTCTACCAGCAGAAAGGCCTTTGACTACTTTTTTCCATAGAAACGGTGATAGTTTGTAGCCTACTAGTCTGTCTAAAATTCGACGAGCTTGTTGAGCGTTTACCATTTCTTGATTAATTTTTCTAGGGTTTTCTAAAGCTTCTAAAATGGCTGGTTTAGTAATTTCATGAAAAACTATTCTTTGACTGTCTTTTTTTTCTAAGTTTAAAGCTTTAACTAAATGCCAAGCAATAGCTTCTCCTTCACGGTCTTCGTCTGAGGCTAAAATGACTGAATCAGCTTGTTTAGCTAGTTTTTTTAATTCAGTTACAGTCTTTCTAGCTTTAGTTGGTATAACATATTTAGGCTCAAAATTATTTTCTACATCTACCCCTAGCTCACTTTTAGGTAAATCTCTTATATGCCCAAAAGAAGAATAAAGCTTGTAGTCATTAGGTAGAAATTTTTGTATAGTTTTGGCTTTAGTAGGACTTTCTACGATAATTAATTTCATATTTTAGAGGCTAAGTTTAAAGTATTATTAAGTTTAATGAATTTAAGAAAACTGTCAATTATTCCTTGACTTTTTCCTGAGACCGTGCTTTAATATACTATTAAAAATAAATAACTTATATATTCCTGTCTAAGAGAGGGCCAAGCTTCTCCTCCTCCTTGAAGGTTGGCTGTAAAAGACTTAGATTCTGCTTTTAGGCAGGAATATGTAAGTTATTTTTTTATATATCAAAACTATTTATTGCTTCTGCCCATTTTTTTAAAAAAGCTTGACGAGCCAAGTTTAGCTCGTCACGGTTCAAGTTTTGTAAGACAAAGCTTGAAGTTGGCATTTTTTCTGGCTTAGCTTCACTTTTTATTCCCACCCTAATACGAGTAAAGTTTTGGGTTTTTATATGGTTTATAATAGAAGACACGCCTCTATGACCAGCACTGGATGAGTTAATAGAAATTTTTGCTTCTCCTATATTTATATCTAAATCATCATGAATAATATATAAAGTCTCTTTTAAGTCGTTATCTTTTTTAGTGAAAACTTTAAAGTTTTTTTTAAGTAGTTTATAGTAATTTAAAATTTTCAAAGCTGTTAAGCCAGAATTGTTCATGAAAGTTTGTGGCTTAACTAGGATGAGATTATCTTCGTTAGCCACCAAAGCTTCAAATTTTTTACTGTATTGCCAGCTAGTTTCAGGGTATAGCCAGTCTAAAGCTAAAAAACCTAGATTATGACGACTATATTTATATTTTTCTCCCGGATTGCCCAGGCCAATTATTATTTTCATAATAGATTTATTTGTCTAAGCCCTTCTTTTTGTGTAGGTTAATTTCTATAGGTGTACCAACAAAGCCATAAAAATCACGTAATTTATTTTTAATAAATCTTAAGTAGGTTTCGTTTAAAGTATCATTGGGACCAATAACGACTTGAAAGACAGGGGGTGAAACCCTGGTTTGACTTAAGGTTTTTATATGTGGACGCTTATAGCCTTTAGCTTTGGTCGGAGGGTGCATTCTTACTATTTTTAAAAGTAGCTGATAGAGTTCTTCCGTTTTAATCTCTTTTTTTCTTCCTTGATAGACTTCTAAAATTAAGTCTAATAAGTTTTTTATTCTTTTAGAAATAAACTCTTCGTTAATTAATTCATCGCTTGAACTTTTACTTTTGCTAATAGGAGTTTTTACTGGCAGACAACTGATAAAATGAACAGGTGCCCAGGTGATAAACGGTAAATGGGAGTAAATATTTTCTGTTTCTAGCTTTGTGTCCTTTTCTTTTAAAAGGTCCCATTTATTAGAAACAATAATTAAACTTTTTTGATGTTCAACGATTTCTTGAACTAGTTTTGATTCTTGCTGGGTTAAGCTGTCAGCTCCTTCAATAACTAAAAGGACTATGTCAGAGCGACGCATTACAGCTAAAGATTTTTTTATACTACTTTTTCCTAGAGAATCTAAATTCTTTATTTTCTTAGTAATACCAGCTGTGTCAGCTATGGTTAAATAATTTTTTTTGTATTCTATAGTGGTGTCTTGAGGTTCTCTGGTAGTATGAGGCATTTCACTAACCACCACTCTTTCATAGCCTAGAATTTTATTAAGCAGAGAGGACTTGCCTACATTAGGTTTGCCTAAAATACAAATTTTAATATTTTCTCTTATTTCGACAGCCTCATCTTTTTCTGGGGCTTTAATTTCTTTGACAATAAATTCCAATAGATCGCCAGTGCCAGCACCGGTAGTAGCTGAAATTAAAATAGGTTCGCCTAAATTTAGCTTATAGAAAGAAGCTGATTCAGAAGCATGTTTAAAGTTATCAACCTTATTTACTAACAATTTAACTTTATTTTTTAATTTGTTATTTTTTAAAATAGCTTTGGCTAATTCTTGATCTTGAGGCATTAAGCCAGAGCGGTTATCTGTAGTGAAAAGAATAAGATCAGCCTTGTCTAAGTACATGTTTATTTGTTGTTTTAGCTTATCATTAATTTCTTGTAAATGTTTGTTTTTATCTGAATAAAAGTCAGGTCCAGCTAAATCTATTAACTCAAAACTTTTTCCTTGCCAGTCAATTACAGCAAAATTACTGTCGCGGGTAGTGCCTGAAACAGAGGAAACTATAGCCCTATGTTTAGAGGCTAAACGATTTAAGATTGTAGATTTTCCCACATTAGTTCTACCAAAAAGAACTACTAGAGGTAATTTTTTATTTTTATCTTTTGTCATGTTTATTGTAGTCCAAGTATGATAATGAAATCAGGTCTTTTAAGATTGTCATTATCTTGAGCAGACTCTTTTATATAATCAGTTAACCAGTCAGGCAGGCTAACAGAGCTAGAAGCTTTTAATTCATCTTCTAATAGAGTTAAAGCTTCAGTTTTTTCTCCAAAAGTTAAGTCATAGACCACAGTTCCTTCGCTATTGGCTTGAGGAGAATTAGCTATTTTGTTAATTGTAAATCCGTATTCTTTTAAATCTTGAGAAGTTTCTGAGGCCAGTCCTGATATTTTAGTGCCATTTAATATTTCTAAACTAGTAGAAGAAAAGTTTTTTTCAAGGGGCTGGTTGTCAGGGTTATTACTAGAGTCAGTATTGTTGGTAGGTGCTTGAGGGAAAGAGTTATCTTGATTGTTATTAGGGTTTGGAGTTTCATTGTTTTCTTCTAAGAAGGGGGAATTTACTAAGTCTTTAATTTCACTGTAGTTACCTTTCTTAGGTAAAAGTATATAGGCTCCTTGCTCGCTTCTGCTAGCCACTAAATAACTATTAGGACCGTCATCTAATACTATATTACTTATATTTTCTTTATCTACATCTTTGAAATTATTCCAAAGCTGTATCATCTCCGCAATATTTAAATTAGTATCTAAGTTATTATTGACTGTGCTAATAAGGCGACTTAAAAGTCCAGGCTTTAAGATGTTATAGCTTGAAAATAGTTTATCTTTTACAGCTTCAATAATTTTTTGTTGTCTTTTAGCTCTGGCAAAATCTGAACCTTCAATGCCTTGAGCGTGTCGAGAGCGAGCATATTTTAAAGCTAGACTGCCACCCATTTCTTGCCAGCCTTTATCGATGTGTAGGTGCTCAAAGCGAGCATAGTAGTCAGGATTATCTTCTTGGCCTCTAATGGGGTATTTATAATCATCTAAAGTATTTTCCACATTTACTTCTACTCCTCCTAATTCATCAATAATTTTTACAAAACCATCAAAGTCAATTCGAACATAGTAATGGATATTTAAATCTAAAAGACTCTCTAAAGCTTGACTCAGTTCTTGGCTACCGCTACCTTTTTCTCGATTTTCAGCATAGGCATTTATATTATTAATTTTAATCCAAGTGTCACCCCAAGGGATAAACAAGTCTCTAGGTAAAGACATTACAAAAACTTCTTTAGTGGAGGGCTTTAAACTGGCTAACATAATAGTATCAGTTAAATAACCGCCATCATGGTTTTTACCACCCATGCCTAAAAGCAGGATATTTATTCTATCTTCTTTATTGCCCTCTAAGCCTCTATCAGAAGCAGTGGTTAAGTGTTTAATGGTGCCCCAAAAAGACATGCCTGAAAGCCAACCTTCAGAGCTTTGACTAGACATTAAAACTGTACTGGAAAAGATAAAAAAACCTATTATGACAAAAATAATAAGGTAAGAAGTTATTTTAAAGGCTTTTCTGATTTTGCTAGGTCTTTTAAAATCATCATCTTGCCACAGGTTATTCTGGGCTTCCATTTTTTCTTGAAAGTCTATCATATTTTTTCAAAAATTGTTGTTTTTTTGTTCTTGTATTATATCCTTATTATTACTTTTTTACAAATATTGTGGTATAATAAAAATGGCTCCATTAACCATTTAAGTTTTGGACAAAACATTTCTTATTTATTAGCTGATATCAAGAGCCGTGGTTCTAGGTTAAGCTAATAAAGGGCTAATTTTGCAACTATAAGGACAATTAGCTGCTTGCAGTCAATTTATCCTTATGGTTGCAGGCTTGTACAAAACCTCCTTTTGTAGGTTAGCCGAAATCTTAAATGGTTCTACGATGGAGTTTTTTTATTGTCGGGATGCCAGGAATCGAACCTGGGCTACAGGCACCCCATGCCCGCGTACTACCATTATACTACACCCCGATAAGGTCTAGATTAGCAAGAGAAATATTTTTTGACAATATGATTAGTTTTTAAAAAATAAATTTGATATAATAAAGTTATATAAAATACAATAAAGTATTTATTAATTGCAATATAAGTTTTAAATATAGATTATGATACATCAAGAAAAACCAACAATTTTTTCCGGAGTACAACCTAGCGGTAATTTACACCTAGGTAATTATTTGGGCGCAATTTCACGTTGGGCTAATTTACAGGATAAAAATCAATGTATTTTTTGTGTAGTTGACTATCATGCTATTACTATTAAGCAGGACCCTTTAGAACTTAAAAAAAATATTATTGAAACAGCTAAAATATATTTAGCTAGTGGAATTGATCCTAAAAAAAGTATTATTTTCCAACAATCTCAAGTTAGTGAGCATACAGAATTAGCCTGGATTTTGAATTGTGTTAGTGCTAGAATGAGTGATTTAAATAAGATGACTCAGTATAAGGATAAGGCGGAGGGTAATGAAAATGTGTCTGTAGGTCTTTTTGATTACCCAGTTTTGATGGCCTCTGACATACTGCTATACAACACTGACTTAGTGCCAACTGGAGAGGATCAAAAACAGCATGTAGAACTATCTCGTACTTTAGCTAAACGTTTTAACTCACAATATAAAGAACTGTTTAGAATTCCAGAACCTTTAATTGAAAGGTCTGGAGCCAGAATAATGGGGCTAGATGACGCTTTCAAGAAGATGAGTAAATCTGCTAAGTCGGAATTTAACTACATTGGCCTTTTAGATTCCCCAGAACAAGCTAGAAAAAAAATTATGAAAGCAGTAACTGATACTGGATCTGAGATAAAGTATGATAAAGAAAATAAGCCAGCTATTTCTAACCTTTTAACTATTTATTCACTTTTATCTAAAAAAACTATTAAAGAGCTGGAGGTGGATTACAAGGGAAGAGGTTATGGAGATTTTAAAAAAGATTTAGCAGAGGTGGTGATTAATTTTTTAAGTGATTTTCAAAAGAGATATAATAAAATTAGCGACAAGGAAGTTGTCAGTGTTTTATTAAAAGGAAAGAAAAAAGCTAAAAATATAGCAGAAAAGAAATTAAGTGAGGTTAAGAAAAGTCTAGGAGTTTTGTAGATTTTATAAATTTATATTTAAACACACTTTAATTTTATAATGAAAGAAACAAAAAAATCATTAAAAACTTATTTTATAATAATAGGTTTTCTTGGTCTTTTAGGCGCTTTAATAAGCATTTTTAAGGGTAATAGTTTTTATAGTATAAATTTTTTTATTTTTTATTGTTAGGTATTTTGTATTTATATTATGGTGCCAAAACTTATTATTTTTTAGAAAAAAATAATGGTAAAGAGTTAAAAACCTTTGTTATAGTTATGATGACTATGGGAGCAGTTGCCTATTTGTTTGATAATGTTTTTAAAAGTATAGGAGTTCTTTTGGTTGGCTGGTATCTCTTGCATAATATTAAAAGATTATCCAATAAAGACAAGAAAAGTAAAACTGATAGACTCAAAAATTGACTTCTAGTAATTTTAAGTAGCCGCGTTCTACGTCTTCTAATCAATAGCTTTGCAACACTTGAGAGGGAGTTTTAAGATTAAGACTCAGATGTAATCTAAAATTATTATAGTAATTTAAGTAGTCATTAATAAGAGATAAATATCTGTCATAGTTAACTGGTTTTTCTCTGCCAAAGCACTCATCTTGAATAGTTCTGTTAAATCTTTCAATATGAGCATTATCATTACACTTTCTAACTCTAGAGTGACGATGGGCTATTTTCATTCTAGTTAATCCTTGGGTGAACCAAGAACTAAACTCTGGTCCATGATCAGATTGTATCATTTGAAAGCTAAACTTAGCTTGCCTTTGGGCATTTCTTAAAAACATTAAACTTCTGTTTGCACTTATTTTCTCAACTACTTCTGCATAAGCCCATCTAGAATACAAATCAATGATAGTGTATACATAAAATCTTTTCTTAGAGCTGGTAATAAAATGAACAGTGTCAATTTGCATTAAATCACCTGGTTTTTCAGCTATTGGGCGAGGCAGTGAATAATGCCACTTTTTCCAAAGACTTTTTTCTCTAATTAAATTAGTCCTTTTTAACGTTCTTTTTACAGAGGAAAGACTAATAGCCATCCCTCCATTTTCTAATTGTTTGTGTACTACCTCAGCGCATTTATTATGTTCTAGTCTAGTTTTAACTATTTTCTCAATTATTTCTCTAGATAATGCTTTAGGATGACTATGAGGTCTAGAACTTCTAGTGGGTATAGTTTTTCTATTATCATCTGGAGCTCTTTTTAACCATCTAGATATAGTTGAAGGATTGTATCCATAATATCTAGCAGTTTGTCTAATGCTCCAACCTTCATTTTTAATCTTTTTAACTGCTTCCATTCTCAAACGTGGAAGTTTGGGATTGCTTGTATATGGCATATATTTGATATTAATATCAGATTATACATCTTAACCCAAGTGTTGCCAAGCTATTCGAATTAAATGATGCAAAATGTAACTATACTCCTATACGATAAATGATTGTAAAATGTAACCATAAACGATTAATAATTAAGGCTTTAAGTTATGGTTATAGAAAAAATGAGTATAAACACTCGAAAAGAATATTTA